>NZ_JBMPPI010000014.1:0-157165 GCF_049340245.1 Undibacterium sp. TC4M20W | reverse complement strand
ATCCCGAACAGGACCGTGAAACGATTACGCGCCAATGATAGTGCTGCAACCAGTGTGAAAGTAGGTTATCGTCAGGCTTTTATTCCGCATACCCCCGCTCATTTAATTGAGTGGGGGTTTTGCTTTTGTGCGAACGGAAAACACACCAAGCTTCTAGCAGTAACAAACATCAAAAGAATCAAAAACTACGTCAAGACCTCTCAACACTGAGGCACTGAGACACAAAGCGACACTGAGAAAGGCGAGAACGGCAAAAGAACAGCAAAAACATGCGAACTTCTCTGTTTTTACTTTGTGACTCACACCCTTTGTATTTCATTCTCGAAGTGCTGGTATCCAATTCATCTCAGTAGGGTGCGCTGCGCGCACTATCCATCGCTCTCTTACTCACCGCACGGCACCTCAACCAACGACACTGGGCTCCAGCCTGCGCTGGAGCGACGAATTTGAGGGTAGCTCTCTTGCGACCTATGTGGTTCGCGGCCAGCGTCGCTGATCAACTTGCTGGTTAGTTCAAGTCTTTGCATCTACATGCACACATTTCAACGATGCACCTTTAAACCGTCGCTCCTGCGTAGGCAGGAGCCCAGCGGCTTTCGTGGATCACGTAGATGTTCGCTTCAGGATTTGCATTAATCGAGCCTTTTATGATGTATGCGTGGATTTCTTGTGGCTACTATTTGAGTATCATTTTTTCTTTGGCGTAAATCTCTTGCATCGACTTACCGTCAATATCAATCCATGTTGTTGCTAAGTAATTTGATTGAGTTTGCATTCACAAACCACAGGTCTGGAAAGAATCCATCCGACTTTTATGATAACTTCTGTATGACGATGAATGCCCTGGATGAGAACTCGCCACACATCAAGTGTGGCGAGCATGTGCTTCAGCAATTAGATGGTGAGAAAGCCTATGACAATTAAACGTATGGACAACATCCTCATCGTTGTCGATGATCTGGAAGCCGTCAAAGCCTTCTTCATTGCGCTTGGCCTCACACTTGAGGGAGAGACTACAGTCGAAGGCCCTTTGATAGGTAGCTTGATCGGTCTCAAGGATGTGCGCGCAACTCTTGCAATGATGCGGACTCCCGATGGACAAGGAATTGAGCTGGATAAATTTCACACACCGGAAGCGATCAGGTTCGGGCCTGTGGATGCGCCGGTGAATACGCTGGGCCTGCGTCGCATCATGTTTGCCGTCGATGGTATTCACGATATTGTGGCCCGCATGCTTGAACACGGGGCCGAGCTGATTGGCGAAATGCAGTATGAGAATACGTATAAGCTGGCTTATATCCGGGGACCTGAGGGCATTATTGTTGCGCTCGCCGAGCAACTGCCCTGAGACGTGACTATAAGCAGTTGCTTCAACAAACGCATCGCTTTCAATATGGCATAAGGCAAAAGGACATAAAGCAAATTCATGGCTTTAAAAAAGCCCGCCAAACCTTTCCTGTAGACTCAAACCGCCATCCTGTCGATGTTCAGGATCCAGCGCCTGACTCAACAAGTTTTCTGCTGGCCGGAAACAAGCCCGGTATAAATCGCGGCATAACCGGTACGCCTCATCACCTAGCCAACCTTCGGGACGCAAACTGCTCGGCAAATTGGGATCGTGCAACTGGGTACGGCGAAAACTGTGTATTAGCAGACTGCGGATAACAAAGGCCGCGTGCTCAGGCAAATGCTGTCCTTGCACCAGTTTTTTCAGTGGCGAGAATGCTTCAATAAAATTCTTGTAGGCGATATTCACTTCATCGAGCTGCCAGTGGCTGGCGATCAGTGATGGTAGCGGGCGGGCATTGGGCAAATTCAAATCGCTGGTGCGGCATACCGTGCATAATCCGGCGAAACCGTTACGTCCCAGCACATTTTGCAAGGCTGCAGTATCTGCCTGGGGATGGGCAAACACCCCGGCATTAATCATGCGAAAACCTTCCCACAGCAATTCTTTTTTCAGGCTGGCTTTATTGCCGGTTGATGTATCGTCGCCACTCATGATGACTAGCGTCCAGTAGTGATCCCACTTGCCAGTTTGTGGCACATACACGCGCTTGTAGGCATGCTGGAACCTGGCATAGCTTGCGGTTGCCAGTTGATAAGTGCTGCGTCGGCCGTCCCGTTTGGCTTCCAGCCAGCCTTCTTCGGCCAGTCTGAACACGCTGGTACGTACTAATCTGTCATTAATGCCAAAATGACTCATTAATGAGATTAAACTACCTAGCCATATCGTACCGCCATGCGGCGCAATGGCGTCGCCAAAGACCGTCATCACCAGGGACTTTGCCCTTGGCGGATTATTGGTTAGTTGCTGGTCTATCCAGGTTTGGATGGCAGTGCTGGTCTGCATGCGGCTGTGTAGGTGATGATATGTGAGTATTGGTTGTTGTCCAGATTTTACCTATGGTGTAGCTGATGAGGGGCAAATACCTTAAAAAATTAAAATGATACAAAAAAAATTAAACATCAATAAAAACTGTATCATATAATTGTTTGACGCAGATCAATCTTCCATGTTCGCATCCTCAGGATGCCAAGGAGTGTTTCATGTATGCACAATTAGTCGAGACCGGCTTGAGCAAGCTCAAAACTGCAGAAGAGTTGAGCGATGCCGAGCGCGCTTTCCAGGAGCGCATCGATGCCGGTATCCGTATTGAAGCCAAAGACTGGATGCCGGACGCCTACAGAAAAACCCTGATACGGCAAATCTCCCAGCATGCGCATTCCGAAATCGTTGGTCAATTGCCAGAAGGTAACTGGGTCACGCGCGCGCCTACTTTAAAACGCAAAGCCATTTTGCTGGCAAAAATCCAGGATGAAGCTGGGCATGGCTTGTATCTTTACAGCGCTGCTGAAACCCTGGGTGTATCACGTGATGAGCTACTGGCCGACTTGCATTCCGGTAAAGCCAAGTATTCTAGCATCTTCAATTACCCGACCCTGAGTTGGGCTGATATGGGGGCGATAGGCTGGCTGGTTGATGGCTCAGCCATCATCAACCAGATACCTTTGTGCCGCTGCTCTTACGGCCCGTATTCACGCGCCATGATACGCGTATGCAAGGAAGAATCTTTCCATGCGCGCCAGGGTTACGACATCATGATGACACTGTGCCGTGGCACAGCAGAACAAAAAGCCATGGCCCAAGATGCATTGAATCGTTACTGGTGGCCAGCGTTAATGATGTTTGGCCCGCCTGATGCTGCATCGGTGAATAGCGCTCAATCTGCGCAATGGCGTATCAAGCTTTTTTCCAATGATGAACTGCGTCAGCGCATGGTGGACCAGACCGTGCCACAGATTGAATACCTGGGACTGGAACTGCCTGACCCTGCTATCAAATGGAATGAAGAACGCGGCCATTATGATTTTGGTGAAATCAACTGGGATGAGTTTTACCAGGTCTTGAAAGGCAATGGCCCCTGTAACCGTGAACGCCTGCGTACCCGTGTCAAAGCCTATGACGATGGCGCATGGTTCCGCGATGCCTTGCAGGCCCATGCCGATAAGCAGCAAGAAAATAAAAAAAGCGCATAAAAATAGATAAGAGAGTAGGAGACAGATCATGAGCAAAGAATGGCCCTTGTGGGAAGTATTCATCCGTAGCCAGCACGGCCTGGCGCATAAACATGTAGGTAGCCTGCATGCACCTGATGCAGAAATGGCGATCAACCATGCGCGCGATGTCTATACCCGACGCAATGAAGGTGTCAGCATCTGGGTGGCACGGGCTGGTGATATTTTTGCCAGCAGCCCCGGCGATAAAGAAGCTTTGTTTGAGCCATCAAATAGCAAGGTCTACCGACACCCAACCTTCTTCCCCATGCCGGATGAAGTCAAGAATCTGTAATTGAACTCTGTCTATACATCATAGCTAAATAATTCTGGAGAATTGAGATGTCAGAGGATAAGTTCAATCATGTTTTACGTCTGGCAGACCATGCCATGATACTCAGCCAGCGTTTGTCGCAATGGTGTGGCAAGGGGCCTGCGTTGGAAGAGGACATGGCATTGACCAATGTGGCGCTGGATCTGATAGGCCAGGCGAGGCTCTGGTATGCCTATGCGGCAGAGCTGGAAGGCAAGGGACGTACCGAAGATGATCTGGCGTTCTTGCGTGATGCCCACGACTTTCATAATTTTTTATTGCTCGAACAGCCTAACGGTACTTATGCCGACACCCTGATGCGGCAATTCCTGTTTGACACCTGGCATTACCATTATCTGCAAGCGCTGAAGCAATCTACCGATCAGCAGATTGCTGCCATCGCAGAAAAATCACTGAAAGAAGTCACTTACCATTTGCGTCGCAGCAGCGACCTGGTGGTACGTCTGGGTGATGGTACTGAATTGAGTCAGAAAATGATGCAGACCGCTCTAGAAGAATTGTGGCGCTTCACTGGCGAAATGTTTATGGACGATCAGGTCGACGTCGCCATGCATGCGGCAGACATAGCGCCTTTACCTTCACATTTGAAAGCCGCCTGGGATACCCATCTGGTCGATGTCATGCATGCTGCCACTTTGCGTCTGCCTGATGCCAATAGCTGGATGCAAAAGGGTGGCAAGCAAGGTGTGCATACTGAACACATGGGTTACCTGCTGGCAGAAATGCAGTTCTTGCAGCGTGCCTATCCGGGGGCGCTATGGTAGTGTCTGCCATGGACTACGTACTAAATCCACCTGCCAGCACAGGGCAGATCTGGCAATGGCTGGGGGAGGTCAGTGACCCTGAAATTCCGGTCATTTCGGTGACGGACCTGGGCATTATCCGCGCGGTGGAATGGCAGGGGGGCGAGTGTGTCATCACGATTACGCCGACCTATTCTGGTTGCCCGGCCATGGATGTGATTGCCGAAGAAATAGCCAAGGTATTGCAGGCGCATGGCATCAAGCCGCCCAGCATTGTTTATCAATTGTCACCCGCCTGGAGTACCGACTGGATGACAGAGGCAGGTAAGCAAAAGCTCAGCGGCTATGGCATTGCGCCACCACAGCAACAGGTAGTGGATATCTCCTCCATCCAGCGTTATCGTGAACTACATCCAGCCATCGCTTGCCCGCAATGCGGCTCTGTCGATACCCAACTGGTCAGCCAGTTTGGATCAACTGCCTGCAAGGCGCTGTATAGATGCAAGTCTTGCCTGGAACCTTTTGATTACTTCAAACCGCATTGAGCGAATAATAAAAATAAAAAGGAGACGACAATACATGAGCAAATTTTATCCGCTGACAGTCAGCCAGATACGGCCAGAAACCCGTGATGCCGTAGTCTTGAGTTTTGCCGTGCCAGCGGATCTGCAGGCGCAATTTGCCTATCGTGAAGGGCAGCACCTGACCTTGCGTGCCAAGATAGCAGGCGAAGACGTGCGGCGCTCTTATTCGATTTGTTCTGCCGTACAGGATGGGCAGTTGCGGGTTGCCATCAAGCGCGTGCAAGGTGGTGCATTTTCCAATTGGGTACATGACAGCTTGCGCCCAGGTATGGAGATCGAAGTCATGCCCGCCATGGGGCATTTCAATTTGCCGCTAGCTGCTGAACATGAAAAGCACTATCTGGCATTTGCTGCTGGCAGCGGCATCACGCCTTTGCTGTCCATTATCAAGACTACACTGCAGACAGAACCGCAGAGCAAATTTACTCTGGTGTATGGTAACCGGGCATCATCGACTGTCATGTTCAAGGAGGAGCTGGCAGCATTGAAAGACAGTTATTTGCAGCGCCTGAACCTGATCTACATCATGAGCCGCGAGCAGCAGGATATAGACTTGTTTAATGGCCGCATCACCGCTGAAAAATGCCTGAACTTGTTTGATCAATGGATACGCATAGATGACATGGATGCTGCCTTCATCTGCGGGCCAGAAGAAATGATGCATGCCGTCAGCGCAGCCTTGCAACAGCGTGGCATGCCCAAAGAGCAGATCAAGGTCGAGTTGTTTGCCGCCAGCATACCGGCGCACCGGCATGTCGCCAGCGCCAAGCCTTTGCCAGGCAAATCGTCCTGTGCCGTGACGATTATCATGGATGGTCATCACACGCATTTCGACATGGAAAAAGATAAGGAATCTGTACTGGATGCCGCCCTGAAGCTGGGGCATGATATGCGTTATTCCTGCAAGGGCGGTGTGTGCTCTACCTGCCGCTCCAAAGTCGTGGAAGGCAAGGTCGATATGGATAGGAATTACGCCCTCGAAGATTATGAAGTTGCACGCGGATTTGTGCTGACCTGCCAGAGTTTCCCCGTCAGCGATACCCTGACTCTGGATTTTGATAGCGAGAATTGAATGGACTATTCCCACATCCTGTTTCACATCAGTGACGGTATTGCCCACCTGACCCTGAACCGCCCTGAAAAATTGAATAGTTTCAACGTTGCCATGCATCTGGAAATACAGGATGCACTGGCTACCTTACGTGCCGATGCCTCGATTCGCGTCATGGTATTGACAGGTGCCGGGCGCGGTTTTTGTGCAGGTCAGGATTTATCTGACCGTACCGTCAGTGCCGACGGTGCACCTCCAGATCTGGGTGAGTCAGTAGAAAAATATTATGCGCCGCTGGTACTTGCCTTGCGTGCCTTGCCCATCCCGGTTATTTGCGCAGTGAATGGTGTAGCAGCCGGCGCCGGTGCCAATTTGCCGCTGGCCTGCGATATCGTATTGGCTGCACGCTCGGCCAGTTTTGTTGAGGTTTTTTGTAAGCTGGGTCTGATACCAGATACTGGCGGCACTTACTTCTTGCCGCGCGCATTGGGTACAGCCAGAGCCATGGGCGCAGCCATGCTAGGTGGAAAAATCAGCGCTGAACAGGCAGAGCAATGGGGCCTGATCTGGAAATGTGTGGATGATGATCAGTTGCAGACCGAAGCCATGGCTTTGGCCACGCATTTTGCATCTGCCCCAACCAAAGGTTTGGCCTTCACCAAGCAGGCAATTTACGCCAGCCCCCAAAATACTCTGGAGCAGCAATTGACTCTGGAAACCAATATGATGCGTGAACTGGGGCAGAGCCAGGATTATCGCGAAGGCGTCGCGGCATTTGTAGAGAAGCGCGCGCCCCATTTTGTTGGCAAGTAAGTTTGATAGGCCAAGGAAAAGCATAGATGAGCACAGAGATCAGTCAAGTAAGTAAGCAATTTGCCAAAGACAGTCAGCACATGGCAGAACTCACTGCCGCCGCCATGTTCGCCAGCGATGCCGCAACGCGCGGGCTGAATATGCAGATAGCTTATGTAGCTGAAGGTACGGCAACACTCAGCATGGTGATCAGACCTGATATGCTGAATGGGCACAAGACCTGTCATGGTGGTTATTTGTTTACCCTGGCCGACAGTGCTTTTGCCTTCGCCTGCAATAGCCGCAATCAGGTGACTGTTGCTGCCGGATGCAGCATAGAATTTCTGTCACCAGGGAGTGAGGGTGATGTCATCACCGCGACTGCAACAGAACAATCATTGACTGGCCGTACCGGCATCTACGATGCGCGCCTGACTAATCAGCATGGCCAATTGATCGCGCTGTTCCGTGGCAAGTCGCATAAGCTGAATGCGGAAGTTGTACCAGGTCTGGTATTGCAGGAAAACGCAATTCCAACCTGAACTTGTGTTTAGCCATCAATCATAGAAACGAAATCAGGATAAGTGAGCGGGAGACAAAACATGGCAGACAACACAGACAGAAAAATAGCTAAGGGTTTAGACGCAATAGAAACGGCAAGAAAGGACGAGCTTCAGGCCTTGCAATTGCAGCGACTGAAATGGACCTTGCAACACGTGTATGACAACGTTCCGCATTATCGCGCCAGTTTTGATGCGGCGGGCGTACATCCCGATGATTTGAAAACCCTGGCTGACCTGGCGAAATTTCCTTTCACTGGCAAGAAGGATTTACGCGACAACTATCCTTTCGGCATGTTTGCCGTACCGCGTGAAAAAGTGGTCAGGGTGCATGCATCCAGTGGCACCACAGGCAAGCCAACGGTGGTTGGTTACACGCAAAAAGATATTGATAACTGGGCAGATCTGGTGGCGCGCTCTATACGTGCTGCCGGTGGTCGTGCTGGCGATATTGTGCAAGTCTCTTATGGTTATGGCCTGTTCACTGGTGGTCTGGGTGCGCATTATGGCGCAGAGCGCCTCGGTTGTACTGTCATCCCCATGTCTGGTGGTCAGACAGAAAAACAGGTGCAACTGATACAGGATTTCCAGCCATCCATCATCATGGTCACGCCTTCTTATATGCTCAATATCATAGAAGAAATGACGCGCCAGGGCATAGACGCTGCCAACACCTCGTTGCGAATCGGCATCTTCGGTGCTGAACCATGGACCGATGCCATGCGCAGTGAAATTGAAACGCGTGCAGGTATTGACGCCGTTGATATCTATGGTTTGTCAGAAGTCATGGGGCCAGGCGTCGCCAGTGAATGCATAGAAAGCAAGGATGGTCCTGTCATATGGGAAGACCATTTTTACCCGGAGATTATCAATCCCGAAACGGGTGAAGTTTTGCCCGATGGTGAAGAGGGTGAGCTGGTTTTCACATCTCTGAGTAAAGAGGCTTTCCCAGTCATACGCTACCGCACCCGAGACCTGACACGCTTACTGCCACCGACATCAAGATCCATGCGTCGCATGGGAAAGATCACTGGCCGCTCTGACGACATGCTCATCATCCGTGGCGTGAATTTATTTCCCACCCAAGTAGAAGAACTGATACTCAAACACCCGCAACTGGCACCGCAATATCAACTGGTAGTGACGCGGGAAGGTCATATGGACAAGCTTGATATCGTGGCAGAACTGCGGCCTGAAGTATCAGGCATTTTGTCAGAGCAGGATGTGAAGCAATTGCACCAGCAGCTTGAACACCACATCAAGACTTTTATAGGCGTCAGTTGCCATGTCAGCATACTGCCCGCCAACAGCATAGAGCGCACCATGGTCGGCAAGGCCAGGCGTGTTGTGGACAATCGCAAGAAGGCTTGAGCATTCAAAGCAAATAAAATAAAAGGAAGACAAAAATATGGAAGCATGGATATGCGACGCTGTCAGGACCCCATTCGCCCGTTACGGTGGTGCCATGGCCAGTATACGTACAGATGATCTGGCAGCCTTGCCGATCAAGGCATTGATGGAACGTAATGCTGGCGTAGACTGGAAAATGGTTGATGACGTGTACTACGGTTGTGCCAACCAGGCCGGTGAAGATAATCGCAATGTTGGCCGCATGGCCGCATTGCTGGCAGGTTTGCCGGTAGATGTGCCAGCCAATACCATCAACCGCCTGTGCGGTTCCAGCCTGGATGCCATAGGCATAGGCGGGCGTGCGATCAAATCAGGTGAGGCATCACTGATTATTGCTGGTGGGGTGGAGAGCATGACGCGCGCACCCTTTGTCATGGCCAAGGCCGACAGTGCTTTTTCACGTGCCGCAAAAATCGAAGATACGACTATAGGCTGGCGTTTTGTGAATGCCTTGATGAAGGCAAAATATGGCATAGATTCCATGCCCGAAACGGCAGAAAACGTCGCCGAACAATTTGGCATTAACCGTGCTGACCAGGATGCCTTTGCCCTGCGCAGCCAGCAACGCTGGGCGGCAGCCCACGCTGCCGGTTTTTTTGCCGGAGAAATTATTTCCGTCAGCATCCCGCAAAAAAAGGGCGAAGCCATTTTGTTCACTACCGATGAACACCCACGTCCGGATACAGATATCGCCATGCTGTCTCGCCTGAAAGGCGTGGTCAAACCAGATGGCACAGTCACTGCCGGCAATGCATCCGGCGTTAATGATGGTGCCTGTGCCTTGTTGCTGGCTTCCGATGCGGCGGTAAAACAGTATGGCCTGACACAACGTGCCCGTATCGTCGGCATGGCAACAGCTGGTCTGGCTCCGCGCATCATGGGTTTTGGCCCTTCACCTGCAACACGTAAGCTGCTGGCGCAGACAGGATTGAGCCTGGCGCAGATGGATGTCATCGAACTTAACGAAGCCTTTGCGGCACAAGGTCTGGCAGTCACGCGTGATCTTGGTCTGGCTGATGATGCTGCACATGTCAATCCAAATGGTGGTGCGATAGCGATAGGCCATCCACTTGGTGCATCTGGTGCGCGTCTGGTAACTACAGCACTGAACCAGCTGGAACGCATCAATGGCCGTTATGCCTTGTGCACCATGTGCATAGGCGTGGGGCAGGGTATCGCCCTCATCATAGAACGTGCCTGAAGCTAAGGAAGCTGCATGACTATATATGCAATCGATGGCCTGATACCGGTGGTGCATCCCAGCGCCTATGTGCACCCCAGCGCCACGCTGATAGGCGATGTGATCGTCGGGCCTGGCTGTTATATCGGCCCGTCTGCCAGCCTGCGTGGCGACTTTGGCCGCATTGTTCTGGAACACGGCGCGAATGTGCAGGATACCTGTGTCATCCATGGTTTCCCTGACAGCGACACCGTGGTGGAGCAGGACGGGCATATCGGCCATGGCGCAGTACTGCATGGCTGCCGCATAGGTAAAAACGCCATGGTGGGCATGAATGCCGTGGTCATGGACAAGGCCGTCATTGGTGAATCGTCGATCGTCGCTGCCATGTCCTTTGTCAAAGCCGGTATGGACGTGCCGCCACGCAGCCTGGTCATGGGCGCACCAGCCCGCATTGCACGTGTTTTGCGTGATGAAGAAATCGCCTGGAAGACCGAAGGCACGGCGCAATACCATGCACTGACCAGACGCTCACTCGCCAGTATGCAGGAAGTGGAAGCGCTGACCGCAGTCGAAGAAAATCGCCCGCGCATTGCGCTGGCGGCAGGCTTGCCAACATATAGTACTAAGACCTGATGGCACCAAGTCCTGATCCTGAATATTTGATTATTTAAGAGAGTAATCCATGAAAATTTTGCAAAGCTGGATAGCTGGTGTATGGACCGGTACAGAGCCACAACAAATCCTGCATAGCGCCATTGATGGCAGTGCGATCTACGCCAGCCATGCCGAAGCCCTGGACTTTGGTGCAGCGTTGACTTATGCAAGGAAGATTGGCCTGAAAAACTTGCTTGCGCTGGACTTCCAGCAGCGTGCTTCTATTTTGCGCACTCTGGCCAAATACCTGACTGAACATAAGGAGGAGTTATACGTAATTTCATCCCACACAGGCGCAACCCGCAGTGATAGCTGGATAGATATAGAAGGTGGCGCAGGTACCGTATTTGCCTACGCCAGCATAGGCACGAATGAATTCCCGTCCGCGAATGTGGTACATGAAGGCCCGGCCATGCCTTTAGGCAAACAGGGGCATTTTTCAGGCACACACATTCTGGTTCCGCGTCAGGGTGTGGCAGTGCATATCAATGCCTTCAATTTTCCCGTCTGGGGTTTACTGGAAAAATTTGCGCCCAGTTTTTTGGCGGGCATGCCTTGCATAGTCAAACCGGCAACTGCGACCTCGTATCTTACCGAGGCACTGGTCAGGCAAATTCATGCCAGTGGTTTGCTGCCTGAAGGTAGTTTGCAACTGATCATCGGTTCCACTGGCAACTTGCTTGATCTGCTGGAAGAAACTGACGTTGTCACCTTCACCGGTTCTGCGGCCACGGCAGCGCAATTGAAGGTGCATCCAAATATCGTGCGCCGTTCCATCCCCTTCAATGCCGAAGCTGATTCACTGAACTGCGCGATACTGGGGCCGGATATTGAAGCAGGTGATGAGGAACTGGATTTGTACGTCAAAGAAGTGGTGCGTGAAATGACAGCCAAGGCCGGGCAAAAATGCACGGCCATACGCAGGGCCATGGTGCCCGCTGCGCAACTGGATGTGGTGGCAGAAAAAATACGCGCCAGGTTGGATAAAACAATAGTAGGTGACCCCCGTCTCGAAGGTGTACGCATGGGGCCGCTTGCCAGTCGTGCCCAGCAGCACGATGTACTCGCCAGTATTCAACAACTGGCAGCAGGCAATCAAATCATTTGCGGCGGTGCTGTGCCAGTGCAATTGCAAGGGGAAGGGCTCGAACAGGGTGCTTTCGTTGCACCGACCCTGATCGTTTGCCGCCAGCCTATGGAAAATTCGGCAGTACACGAGATTGAAGCCTTTGGCCCGGTGACGACCCTGATGCCTTACAAGGATATGCAGGAGGTTCTGACGCTGGCGGCAAAAGGTTGCGGCAGCCTGGTAGCTACCCTGGTCACCAAAGACCCGCATATCGCCGCCATGGCGATACCGCATATGGCGGCACGCCATGGTCGCCTGATGATCTTGAATGCCGAATCAGCGCCAGAATCAACTGGCCATGGTTCACCCTTGCCACAATTGAAGCATGGCGGCCCTGGCCGTGCCGGTGGTGGTGAAGAACTGGGTGGTAGTAGGGCAGTCAAACATTATTTGCAAAGAGCCGCTGTGCAGGGATCACCTACGATGCTGGCCGCAGTGACGGCAGAGCACGTACGTGGAGCGGTTGTACTGGAATCTGATGTCCATCCCTTCCGCCGCTATTTTGAAGACCTGCAGATTGGCATGTCCTTGCTGACACACAGGCGTACTGTCAGTGAAGCAGATATCGTTGCCTTTGGTGGTTTGTCCGGTGACTTTTTCTACATGCATTTCGATGAGATCGCTGCCAAAGAAAGCCCTTTCGGCAAGCGTATTGCGCATGGTTATTTTGTGTTGTCGGCTGCTGCCGGTTTATTTGTGTCTCCTGCACCTGGCCCTGTACTGGCCAACTACGGCCTCGACACCCTGCGTTTCATCAAACCGGTAGGCATAGGTGACACCATCCGTGCACGCCTGACTTGCAAGCGCAAGATAGACAGGCAAAAGAAAGATGCCAAGGGTGTAGGGCAGGGGGTGGTGGCCTGGGATGTGGAAGTGACTAATCAGGATAATGAACTGGTGGCGTCCTATGATATTTTGACTCTGGTAGCCAAAAAATCAGACACGGCAGTCGCATAGACATAAAGATTGTTTGAATTTTAATAAATTATCTTTAAGCTAATGAGCAGGCTGGTATTTCAATGAGAAATTCATTTGAAATACCAGCCTGTGTTACTTTTCGGTGTAAGGTTTTGTCAATATTCTTCAAATGCGCTACTCTGGCTTCGGGATTATCTTCAAATTTTTGCCTGATCTGATACTATTTCTTCAATACCCAAGCCGTCAAAATCATCCAACCTCCTTAATTTCACCCCATGGACATATTCGTTACCAATGACGAAGTAGAGCAGTGGGAACGCGAATTGCCAGGTTTGCGTGGGATGGAATTATTGGACCTGCAGCTAAAGCTTGCCTGGCACTTGCGCCAACGTGACACTCTGAGGGCACTTAAGCTGGCCCAGGCCACGGAAAATCTCACTGGCGAATTGTTTCCTTCTGATGATAGTGATGCAGGCAGCGCTGCACGGCTCATACGCGCCCGCTTGCTGCTGATCCGTGCTGAAGCTGCATGGTTGTTTGGCGAGTTTGATCAGGCGGCACAGTTGTCTGTGCAATCTCTGGAACTGTCAACTGGTAATGACTCTGACCTGGCTGCGTGCTGTACTGCAGATGCGCATTTTTTGCTTGCTAGTGTTAATTTGCAAAAAGGCGAGGTGCCAGTAGTTGAAGCAGAAATTGGCCTGGCTGTTCAGTTTGCCCTTGTGGCAAAAGACAAGATGCGCGAAACCGCCGCAGAATCCCTGCTGGCCAATCAACTGGTGTTGCGCAACTTGCCTCTGGCGCTTGAACGCTGGGGTGAACGCCGCAATCCTGAAAGCCAGAGTAGCGATCTTTTCCTGCGCAGTTATATCAACGAATTTTTAATGTATACCTATTCCCTCACCAGCGACTTTGGTGCATCCGCAGGGCGTGGCATACAGGTATTTGAATTCGCCAGAAATTATGGGCAAAAGCGTCGCATGATCACTGCTGCCAGCAATATAGGTGATGCCTTTAACAGCATGAGTGATCATCAGTCTGCCTTGCACTGGATACAGGATGGGCTTGATCTGGCCAGAGCGGCCGGATGGCCCAACAGCATAGCCAGTTGCCTGGTGCAGATGTCAGAGACCCTGCGCAGGCTGGGCCGTCTGGATGCTGCCAAGCAGATGCTTGAAAATGCCTTGCCCATACTGGCGAAGGTGGTAGGGGCACGCGCCCATTTACTGGCCTTGCGTTATCTCGGTGATTTGTCACTGGACATGGGTGACTATGCAACTGCGCTGACCACTTTTCATGAATTGATTTCCTGGGCGGATAAAAAGAATCATCTGGATTTTCGTATAGGCTCACGCCGTGGTTATGCCAATGCCTTATCCATGCAAGGACAGGCCAAGGCGGCATTGGCTGTCGCGCTTGAAGCATTGACGCTGGCGCGCCAGAGTACTGATGGCTACCGGCATATTGAAGTCTTGCGTGTGCTCGCCGCTTTATACACGCGCCATAGCTTGCCTGAACCTGCACAAATGCAAGCTGCCAGCGCTTCCTTGCATTATCTGCGCATGGCACTTGACCTCGCTGACAATATCAGCGGGTTTACCATACCGCCAGACCTGTATGAAGAAATTGCCCATGCCTATGCGGCTGCCGACAATTTTCGCCAGGCCTATGAGTTTGGACAACTGGCACTCATTGCCCGCGAAAAAAGTAACAAGCTTGCTTCTGCGAACCGGCTCAATGCCATGCAACTGAGCCAGCAGACTGAGCGCATGAAGGCTGAGAGTGAGCATCTGCGTCAGCTGGCAGCAGCAGAAGCGCAACGTGCCAAAGTCTTGCAACAAACCAGCATCGTGCTGGAAAAATTGGGAACCATAGGGCAAGAAATTACTGCCAGCCTGGATGCTGCGGCAGTCTTTGAAGCCTTGAATCGCCACGTGCACGACTTGCTGCATGTGACCGCCTTTGTCATCTACATGATGGATGATGATCAGCAAAGCATGACCTCGGCTTTTGGTGTCGAAAATGGTATGCCGATAGAGCCAGATACCGTTTACATGTCTAGCCCCGTGTCGAACTCTGTGCGCTGCGTCAAAGAGCGCCGTGAAGTTGCCATTGAGCTGGCTGCCGAGGACGAATTGCCCGGCCTGATACCTGGTACGGAAATGGTACACAGCATGCTGTTTGCGCCGCTGATCATAGGCGACAGGATACTCGGTGCGATGACCATACAGTCTTCGCGTCAGCATGTGTATGGCGACAGGGAAAAAATGATTTTCCGTTCGCTATGCGCGTATGGTGCGATTGCTCTCGGTAATGCGGATGCTTATATGCGCTTGCAAAAAACCCAGGAGCATTTGCTGGCGCAGGAAAAACTGGCGGCCCTGGGTTCGCTGGTAGCGGGCGTTGCGCATGAACTCAATACGCCGATTGGGAATTGCCTGCTGGTTGCCAGCACCTTGCAGGATGGTAGCCGCTTCCTCAGCAGCAAACTGGCAGGGCAAACCTTGCGCCGCTCAGACTTGAATAATTTTTGTGAAGAGGTTAAAACCTCGTCAGAAATATTAATGCGTGGCCTGAGCAGTGCTGCGACACTGGTTAGCAGTTTCAAACAGGTGGCGGTAGATCGCACCTCTGAGCACAGGCGCAGCTTTGATCTGCGCCAGGTCTTGCACGATATTATCGCCACCCTCAACATTCGCATTACCCAGACTGGTCACAGCATACAAGTGAACGTGCCATACAACATTCATATGGACAGCTATCCAGGCTCTTTGGGCCAGGTGATCAGCAATCTCGTGGAAAATTCCATCTTGCACGCCTTTGACAAGAGGCAGGCGGGCCACATGGAAATCAATGTCAGCACGGTAGATGGAGAGCGCGTCCTGATCGTCTTTAGCGATGATGGAGAAGGCATACCCGAAGAAAACCAGAAACGGATTTTTGACCCGTTCTTTACCACCAAACTGGGGCAGGGAGGTAGCGGACTTGGGCTGAATATCTGCTACAACATCACTGCCTCGATTTTGCACGGACAACTCAGCGTTAAAAGTAGTCTTGGAAGTGGCACCAGTTTTTATCTGGATTTGCCTCTCGTTGTTTGAATTTTTTTGAATTTTGTTTGAGTTTGTGAAATAACAATAATTGTTAAAAACAGTATGCACAAAGTCAGGTCTTTAGAAAAAATCAACGCTTGAATTTGATCCTTGTCAAGTATCCTTTTTTTGTTGCACTTACTTGAAAATCTGAACGAATTCACCTATTGTGCAATGCACCAATAATAACAAGGTACACAATTGGCTAATCAACACACAAAAAGCAGCCTGGCGGGCTTGACCCTGGCTGCTGTCGGCATCGTTTATGGCGATATAGGTACGAGTCCTCTTTATACGATGAAAGAGGTGTTTTCAAAAGAGCATGGTCTAGCACTCAATGAGGCGAATATCTTTGGTGTCGTATCCCTGATACTATGGGGTTTGATCATCATCGTTGCGGTCAAATATGTCACCCTGATACTAAGAGCTGACAATCGTGGTGAAGGCGGTATCATGGCGCTGACTGCTTTAGCGCTAGAATCTGTTGGCAAATCTGCCAAATCTCATTTCACTTTACTCGTTCTTGGCTTGTTTGGTGCGGCCCTGTTTTATGGCGACGGCGTTATTACGCCAGCGATTTCGGTGTTGTCTGCTATTGAAGGGCTGGAGGTGGCCACGCCTGCATTCACACCCTACGTAGTACCGATTACGCTAGTCGTGCTTTTACTTTTGTATTCTGTGCAATACAAGGGTACTGCAGGGATAGGCAAGTGGTTCGGTCCCATCATGGTCGTCTGGTTTTTTGTGCTGGCAGGGATGGGGATTTATAACATTGCTAAAATGCCCGGCATTTTATGGGCGCTCAATCCTATGCATGCCGTTGCTTTCATGGCCTTGAACAAGGGGCTGGCATTTCTGGCTTTGGGCGCTGTTGTGCTTGCATTTACGGGTGCAGAAGCACTGTATGCAGACATGGGGCATTTTGGCAGCAAACCCATTCGTGCCGCCTGGTTCATGATCGTTTTCCCTTCTTTGGGTTTAAACTATCTTGGGCAAGGGGCATTACTGATGGCAAATCCAGATGCAGTTGGCAATCCGTTTTACCAGCAACTTGGTGCCTGGAGCATCTACCCATTGGTTATTTTATCCACGGTGGCGACAGTGATTGCCTCACAGGCCACGATCTCAGGTACGTTCTCCATGACCAAACAAGCGATTTCCCTCGGCATCATGCCAAGGATGGAAATTGTCCATACGTCATCGAAAGAAATAGGGCAAATCTATATTCCTGCAGTCAATTGGTTGCAGCTTGCTGCTGTCGTGGCTGCTGTGGTGGGATTTGGCTCATCATCAAGCCTGGCATCTGCTTATGGTATTGCCGTGACAGGAACTATGTTAGTGACGTCACTGCTTACTTTTTTCGTTATACGCTATGGTTGGAAATACAATCCTGTATTGTGTTTCCTTGCAACCGGTTTCTTCTTGTTCATTGATGTCTCATTGTTTTCTGCCAACGTACTTAAATTATTCCACGGCATAGGCGGTTGGTTCCCGGTGATATTAGGTGTAGTAATGTTTACCCTGATGATGACCTGGAAGCGTGGTCGCGAACTGGTCTTTGATAATCTGAAAAAGCATGCAATTCCATTAGAAGATTTTCTTGAATCCCTGTTTGTCTCTGCACCGATTAGAGTGTCAGGAACAGCGGTATTCTTGCGTGGCGAGGCCGATGGTGTACCGCATGCCTTGTTGCATAATCTGTCGCACAACAAGATTTTGCATGAGCGAGTGATTTTCCTGACCCTGCATAACCGCGAAATCCCCTGGGTAGCCACTTCAGAGCGTGTCAAGGTTGCTGATCTGGGGAATGCCTGCTTCCAAATTGACGTGTTCTACGGCTTTAAGAATGAGCCGGATATTCCAGGTGCCTTGGCTTTATGCGAACCCTTTGGTCTGACATTTGAACCTATGGAAACTTCTTACTTTATTTCTCGTCAAACCATTATTTCCAGCCCTGGCAGTGGTATGGCGATGTGGCGTGAGAGCGTATTCGTTGCCATGTCCCGTATTGCCCGTGATGCGGCTGACTTTTACCAGATACCGAGTAATCGTGTCATTGAAGTGGGTTCTCAGGTCGAAATCTAAAAACTTGGCACGGGCACTTATCAAACCAAAATGCCTGTGCTATACTCTCGGTCTTTCGCGGCTGTAGCTCAGCTGGATAGAGTACTTGGCTACGAACCAAGGGGTCGTGGGTTCGATTCCTGCCAGCCGCACCAGATTCAAGGGACTAGATGCAAATCTAGTCCCTTTTGTCTTTTTTATTCGCGATTTTTGATATCTCCATAGAAATATGGCAGAGACGTGGGGATATCAGGCTTGGTATCCGGCTTGGCTTCAAGGAAATGCCTTTTAATTAAGCTAAAAAATAATCTGGCTTTAGGGGCTTTCCATTTTGCACCAGTCCGGCTATAATCTTGTTTTTCGCGGCTGTAGCTCAGCTGGATAGAGTACTTGGCTACGAACCAAGGGGTCGTGGGTTCGATTCCTGCCAGCCGCACCAGATTCAAGGGACTAGATGCAAATCTAGTCCCTTTTGTCTTTTTGCGATGGAAACAAACTGACTTGATCTGCCTGATTACAGCAGATCGCGGCATATGCTTAGCTTGCGAGTATCAGTTCCCGTATGTTCCAGTCTTCCGGGGCTGCCTGGTTCAAGGCGCTGCGCTTGACTTGCTGGCCTGGCGTTTCTTCTGTCATGGAGAGAATCAGACGTTGCAACTGGGCTGCGTCTGGCAATACAGTGCCAAGAAAAATCACCTGGTCGCGATGCTGTATGAGGATGGTAGGAAAGTTCTCTATATCCACTTCATCCACCAGATGCGCCTGATCTTCTATGTCTATCCAGGCAAAGCATTTGTCAGGATGTTTAATCATCAGTTCGTCAAAAGACGCCCTGTAAAAATTGCAGGTATCGCACCAGGCGGCGCACAGGCAGGCGATTAACCAGTCTTTATTTGCCAGGTCAGCCTTTATTGCGGAAATATCTTCGGTATTCATGATGGTATTCATCACGTAATTTTAAACCAAGTGATGAACTGAAGCGTAATTAAGGCATGACCAGGCATGGCCAAGGCATAAGCTTTGGCAAACAGCCAGTCTTGAAACAGGTGGAACACGGTAAAATACGCGTATGACCAGAATTTTAGCAATTGAAACCTCTACCGAGCTCGCCACCGCAGCCATCTTGACTGATGGTGGCATATTTGTCCGCGAACTCAGCGGTGTTCAGACACACTCCCAGGGTATTTTGCCTGCCATACAGGCTTTGCTTGCCGAGGCGGGTGTGCGCTTGCAGGATTGCGATGCTATTGCCTTTGGCTGTGGCCCCGGTGCTTTTACCGGCATACGCACAGCTTGCGGCATTGTGCAGGGTCTGGCCTATGGTGCAGACTTGCCAGTGATGCCCGTGGTGAGCCTGCTGGCCATGGCTGAAGCCGCGCGCGAGCAGGCAACATCAAATGAATTTGTCTGCATACTCGATGCGCGCATGAATGAAGTGTACTGGGCACAATACCGCTTTGATGACGTGGCTGGCTGGACAGAAATAAGTGCTCCCGCGCTGATAGGGCTGGATGCTGCATTGGCGGCCATCACGCTGGAAAACCCGCAGCTGGTACTGGGCAATGGCCTGACTTTGCCTGAGTCTGAGCAGGCAAAATATCAAGTGGTGCTATGTATGCCGCACGCAAAACAAGTCGGCATACTGGGACAACTGGATTTCGCCGCTGGTCTTAGCCTGCCTGCAGACCAGGCGCAGCCCCTGTACCTGCGCAATAAAATTGCCCTGACTACCGCTGAGCGTGAACAAGTTAAACTCCAGGCAGCCAAGGCGCCTGTGTAATGGAGTTGGTCATGGATTTGAAATTGATCACACCACATTATGGCAAATTGGGGTTTGCTGATGTCGATAGCATACTCAGCATAGAAGAACGGGTGTATGCGCATCCCTGGACACGTGGGAATTTTACTGACTCTTTTTCCAGTGGCTATGAAGCTTTTGGTTTCAGGAATGCAGAACTGGATTTGTTTGCCTATTTTGTCGTGATGCCGATACTGGATGAGCTGCATTTGCTGAATTTTGCAGTCGATCTGTCATATCAGGGACAAGGCCATGCAAAATTATTGATGGACAAACTATTCACTTATGCCAGAGAGCAGGCCCATGCCTCGATTTTGCTCGAAGTACGGCGCAGCAATGCGCGCGCCATTTCTGTGTATGAAGGCGCTGGATTTGCCGCTATCGGTGTGCGCAAGGGCTATTACCCCGCGCATGATAATCAGCGCGAAGATGCGATCGTAATGCGGAGGCTTATTGATGCAAACGTTTGACAGTCATAACAGGCAAAGAGCCTTGCATGAACTCGGTTTGGGCCCGATGTGGTTATTGCGCGAAGCAGAGCAAGTTGCGCTTGTACCTGCCTTGGAGGCTGGAGTTGAAGTCGGGCCTGATCCTGAGTCTGGGTCTGTTGCTGCGAAAACTGCCGAGCCAATAATAGTAACCCCAGCCCCAGCCCCAGCCCCAGCCGTAAATACGGCGTGGACTGAAACAGAGATTGTGCCGCACAAACACCCGCCGGAAGCCCCGTCTTTAGCCCAGGCTTTTGAAAGCCCGCCTGAAGCAGATGACTGGATGCCGCAAGAAGTGCAGCCTGTCCCGTCATTCGATAGTGAGCCTGCGATCGCTACTTTATCCTGGGATGAATTGCAGCCCATGGTGGAAAGCTGCCGTCAGTGTGGCCTGTGCCAGGGCCGGAAAAAAGCCGTATTTGGCACCGGTGACAAACAAGCCAAATGGCTGTTTGTCGGTGAAGGACCGGGCTATAACGAGAATTTGCAGGGTTTGCCATTTGTAGGTGCTGCCGGACAGTTGCTCGACAATATGCTCAAGTCCCTGGGCGTGCCACGTGGTGAGCAAAGCTATATCGCCAATATCGTCAAATGCCGTCCGACAGATGCACAAGGCAAGGACAGGCCACCGACTGCCGATGAAATCGCTGCCTGCCTGCCTTACCTGCACAGACAGATCGCCATGATCAAACCGCAAATCATTGTCGCACTAGGCAAGACTGCTGCCGTGTCTTTGCTGGGTATGGATATTGAAACCCCGGTGGGACAGTTGCGTGGCAAGGTGCATCAATTCAATGGCATACCGGTGGTGGCGACTTATCACCCGGCTTATCTCTTGCGCAAACCTGCGGACAAGGCCAAAGCCTGGGCAGATTTGTGTCTCGCTATTAAAGCACTGCCAGCACATTGAGCCATATGGAGAGCGCACAAGCTGCATTTCACCGGCAATGGCAGCATCTCCACAATCCTCATGTGCGGGCACTGGCATGGATGCTGACAGCGCCGGGTCTGCTGGATACCCATGATGTTTCCTGGGAAGGTAAACTGGCAAGCGCAGTTTTTTCTGATGCTCAAGTATTGCCCCAATGGCTGGCAGAGCTTGACGCTAATCCTGCCCCTTTGCTGGACTTGTTGCAGCGCCATCCCTCACGCCGGCTCGGTTTGTATGCGGAGAGGCTCTACGAATTCTATTTAACTGCGCACGGCTTGTTAGCTGCCCACGGTTTGCAGGTACATAACAAAGGGGCCAGCACCATAGGGGAGTTTGATTTTCTATTGCAGACCAAGGCTGGTCTGCAGCATCTGGAGCTGGCAACAAAATTTTATTTGTTCCATACCGATGCGGCAGGGGTACCAGATTTATATGATTATCTTGGCCCCAATCTGGCAGACAGCCTGGGTGCCAAGCTGCACAAGATCATGGGGCAGCAATTGCAATTGTCAGCACATCCGCTGGCACAGCAAGTCTTGCCTGGGGCAGTGCAAAGTGCGCAAGCCCTGATACTGGGCTGGTTGTTTTACCGCGACGAACAAACAGTTGATAGCTTTAGCATCAGGCTGGCACAGAATCACTGCCGTGGAGCGATATGGACGCAAGCAGAAGTGCGGTCGCTGGATTTTGAACATGCCTTGTTGCTGGACAGGCTGGAGTGGCTGGCACCCGCACAGTCAGACAAGAATGCAGTGCAGGAAAAGGGAAGCATACTGAATGACATGCAAACTTACTTTGCTACTCCCAGTGCGCCACTCATGCTCGCCCTGATGCAAGAAAACCAGGGGCTGATGCAGGAATACCGCCGGGGTATGGTGGTGCCGGATGACTGGTTTATACAGGCCGACATGGTTAAGCTGAAGCGCATTCCTTAGCGCACTGCTCATCACGCTCAATCAAAAGCACATGCAGCAGGGCTGTAATCGCCCTTCGCTTGATCAGTGCTTGTGCTCGCCTATCAGTGCCAGTGAATCGTACTCGCGTTGATTGGCCATGTGCTTGCGTATGACGGCATAGATAGTGCTGGAAACGAACAGGCCAAACAATACAATGATGACCATGATGTCTATCTTCATGGAGTTGAGCAAGGTATACAGCGCCAGCATGGTCAGGACAGACAGGTTTTCATTGAAGTTCTGCACAGAAATCGAATGTCCTGCGCTCATCAATACGTGGCCGCGATGCTGCAACAAGGCATTCATGGGAACCACAAAGAAGCCAGCCAGTGCACCCACCAGTATCAGTAATGGATAAGCGATCCAGATCGTATGTACAAAGATCATGGTGATCACTACCAGGCCCATGGCTACCCCCAGAGGCATGACGCTCAGGGATTTTTTCAACGGTACAAAACGGGCTGCGGCAACGGCACCCAGAGCAACCCCGATGGCAACTACACCTTGCAGGATGGCGGCTCTGTCCAACGTCATGTGCAGGGATTTTTCAGCCCATTTCAAGACGATGAATTGCAAGGTTGCTGCAGTGCCCCATAACAAAGTGGTGACGCCCAGTGTGATTTGACCGAGTCTGTCTTTCCACAGAATAGTCACGCACTCGGCAAATTCAGTCACCAGCTTGGCAGGATTGCGCTGCTGGTGCTTGTAACGTGCGCCAGTATCCGGGATGTGCATATTGAATAATGCAGCCGTGGCATAGCAGGCAGTCACTACACACAGCGCTGCCTCGGACGGGGTAGTGATATTAAAGTCGATGAGAGGAAAGTCAAAGTTGAGCAACACTGTCGAGACTTTTGAGTTCACCAGCGCACCACCCAATACCGTACCAAAGATAATGGATGAAACGGTCAATCCTTCTATCCAGCCATTCGCGGCTACCAGTTTTTCTGGTGGCAATAGTTCGGTGAGGATGCCATATTTGGCAGGGGAGTAGGCTGCAGCACCAAAGCCGACGACGGCATAGGCGATCAAGGGATGTACATGAAAAAACATCAGGGCGCAGCCACCGACTTTAATCATGTTGGTAATCAGCATGACCTTGCCCTTGGGCAGGGAGTCAGCAAAGGCACCAACAAAGGGGGCCAGCAAAACATAGGACAGCACAAAAAACAACTTCAACAGCGGCGACATCCATTCTGGAGATTGCATGGACGTCAACAGTGCCATTGCGGCTATCAGTAAGGCATTGTCGGCCAGCGAAGAAAAAAACTGCGCCGCCATGATCGTATAAAAACCGCTCTTCATGCTTTATTCATGCTCTATGTCTACCTGCTACAAAATGTCACTGGCAGCTTTATACCATGAAAATTGTGCGGAATTAGTGAAATAAGGCAAGCTAATTGCTGAATACTGGTTAAAATATCAGTGTTTTTATGGCTGGTATGCATGCAGTTTCCGCTGCTGCATGTTTTTAAAATTTCTTCAGGTCTGACGATGGCAAAAGCAAAAACCAATTTTACCTGCACCGAGTGTGGTGGTATTGTTAATAAGTGGGCGGGGCAGTGCCCGGCTTGCGGCCAATGGAATACCCTGGTCGAAACCATCGTTGAATCAGTTGGCAATCGCTTTAGTGCCAAACCCCAGGGGCTGGCGCAATCTGCACCGGTCTTGAACCTGGCAGAGATTGAAGCACTCGATGTGCCACGTTTTGGTACGGACATAGATGAATTCGACCGCGTGCTGGGTGGTGGACTGGTAGCAGGCGGTGTCGTATTGATAGGCGGCGACCCCGGCATCGGTAAATCTACTTTGCTGTTGCAGGCTCTGGCTAATCTGGCTCAAAAGAAAAAGGTCTTGTATGTCAGTGGTGAAGAGTCGGGCGCGCAAATCGCCCTGCGCGCCAAGCGCCTGTCACTGGATGCCAAAGACTTGCAATTGCAGGCTGAGATACAACTGGAAAAAATTCTCAATACCCTTGCTGAACATAAGCCACAGGTCGTGGTCATTGATTCTATCCAGACCATGTATTCAGATGCCCTGAGTTCTGCGCCTGGCTCAGTTGCCCAGGTGCGCGAATGTGCGGCACAATTGACGCGTGTTGCCAAGACCATGGACATCACCATGATACTGGTCGGCCATGTTACTAAAGAAGGTGCACTGGCCGGGCCAAGGGTGCTTGAGCATATCGTTGATACGGTCTTGTATTTTGAGGGGGACACTCATTCCAGCTTCCGCCTGGTGCGGGCCATCAAGAACCGTTTTGGTGCCGTCAACGAGCTTGGTGTGTTTGCCATGACGGAAAAAGGTTTGAAAGGGGTGTCCAATCCTTCGGCCTTGTTCCTGTCGCAACATGATACCCAGGTCGCCGGCTCTTGCGTCATGGTTACGCAAGAGGGCACGCGGCCCTTGCTGGTAGAGATACAGGCCTTAGTTGATAGTTCACATGCGCCCAATGCACGCCGCTTGTCAGTGGGTCTGGAGCAAAACCGGCTGGCCATGCTGCTGGCAGTGCTGCACAGGCATGCCGGTGTGGCGGCTTTTGATCAGGATGTCTTTATCAATGCAGTGGGCGGTGTCAAAATTGCCGAGCCTGCCGCCGATCTGGCTGTGCTGCTGGCGATTAACTCTTCCATGCGCAATAAACCTTTACCCCGTGGATTGGTGGTATTTGGTGAGGTTGGGCTGGCGGGTGAGATACGCCCAGCGCCACGCGGGCAGGAGCGCTTGCGCGAAGCGGCCAAGCTGGGCTTTTCCATCGCCATGATCCCCAAATCAAATGCACCCAAGCAAAAAATCGAAGGCCTGACCATCATAGGGGTCGATAGGATAGAAGAGGCCCTGTCCAGAATTCGCGATGTGGATAGTGAAATCCCGGATTAGATTTTTGACGCTTTCAAATCTTTGGCGATAGCTTGGCTGGCTGCTATGCCACTGCGTACTGCACCTTCCAGCGTGGCAGGGTAGTCGCCTTTGGTATAGTCACCTGCCAGATACAGGCCAGTGTAAGCAGTGTGATTGTCTGGCCGATTCAGACCAGGCGCACAACTGAAAGTGGCGCGTTTTTCCGAGATGCATTGATGCCAGATGGGCTGCACCAGTTCTGGCATGCCCAGACTCTGCGCCAGTTGTGCGGCAATATCCATTGCCAGTTCATGTCTGTCAATTTCCGTGGCAGCTTGCGACACACTCACGACCACTGCCAGCAAGCCCGCCTGATCTGGCTGCAACTGACCACGGTCAAATACATATTGTCCCCATTTTTTCTGAGTCACATCGTCAAGCAGGGCCAGCATGGCGCGTGGAAATCTGACGTTTGACCCATATTGCAGATAACAGGTAGTGATAGGTTCGTAAGTCATTGTAGCTAAGGGTACTGCCTGGTCTTTGGCTGGCAAGGTGGACAATAGCCTGTCTGCATTGGCAAAATCGCAGGCTAGTATGACTGCATCATAGAGCGATAGTTGTGCTTCTTCCTGCTTCAGTTGTACTTGCCATTTGCCATCTTCATTTCGCACAAGGCCTATTGCGGTATGGGCTGTTAAGACTTGCCCGCCGTGTGCGCGTACGTATGCAGCCGCTTTTTCAGGGAAGACGCTGCTCAGGTCCAGCCGGGGTATCAGCATGTCGGATGCTGCTCGTTTTGCTCCGAGACTATCGCGCAGCACATTTAAGAATACCTGGGCTGAGGCACGTTCTGGCGGGGTATTCAGGGCGGCGATGCAGAGTGGTATCCACATCAAACGACATAGCCGCGGTGTCTGGTCAAAACGTTCCAGTAATTCCAGCACGCTGCAATCTTCATTCAGACGCCAGCCCATCCAGCGTGCGGTGGATGAAAACCTGGCCAGCGCCATTTTGTCAGCAAAGCTCAGGCCACTGGATTTGATCAGGGCCAGTAACAGATGCAGTGGAGCAGGCAAGCGAGGGGCAATGAATGACATGCCGTCTTCCAGCGCGGGATACACCATTTGCAGCGGCAAATTCAATAGCGCTGTTTCAGGATCGACACCAACCAGTCGCATCAGGCGCAGACTCTGGGTATAGGCGCCCAGCAAAATATGCTGGCCATTATCCAGTTCTTGCCCGTGCACGGTGACACCACGCGCACGTCCACCCAGATTGCGGCTGGATTCGAATAATGTGACAGTAGCACCTTGTTGTACCAGTTCACAGGCAGCCGCGCAACCAGCCCAGCCAGCACCGATGACGGCGACTGACTTGTTTTTCAGCGCCTCTTTTTTAGCCACGAACGTAGGTTTTCCAGGCCAGCCAGAGTTTGCGTATCGGTGTCAGCGAGATGCGCTGATTAAGTACATGGAAACCGTCACGCTGTATTTCCACCAACAGGGCGCGATAAATTGCCGCCATGATCAGGCCAGTTCTTTGCGCCTTGCGGTCTTCCGGCGGAAGCAGGGCAAAGGCTTCTTCGTACAGCTTTTGTGCGCGCTCATACTGGAACTGCATCAGGGTTTCAAATTGCGTGCTATGGCGGGCATTCAGAATATCGGCTGCAGTGACATTGAATTGCTGTAGCTCATTGACGGGCAGGTAAATCCTGCCTTTGCGTGTATCTTCACCGACGTCGCGGATGATATTAGTCATCTGAAAAGCCAGGCCCAGTTTCTCAGCAAACTCACGGGTTTGCGGATTGGTGATGCCGAAAATACTGGCTGATAAAATGCCGACGACGCCAGCAACATGCCAGCAATATTTTTGCAGCGCATTGAAGTCGAGGTAGCGGGTCTGGTTCAAATCCATTTCCATACCATCGATAATCGCCAGCATGTGTGCTCCATCCAGCTGATAGTCTGCCATGTGCGGCAGCAAAGCCTTGGTCACCGGATGTGTAGGCTGATTCGCCAGCATCGCCTGCACTTCCTTGCGCCACCAGCCCAGTTTGCTGCGGGCCACCATATCGTCAGTGCTTTCATCCACAACATCATCGACTTCGCGGCAAAATGCATACAGGGCGGTGATTGCCCGCCTTCTGGCCTGGGGCAAAAACAGGAAGCTATAGTAAAAACTGGAGCCACTTTGTGCAGCTTTTTGCTGGCAATATTCGTCTGGAGACATGCTGAATGAGTAAGAAGTGGCGGATAAAGCCAAAATTAAAGCCAAAATTAAGGCCCAAAATAAAGCCAAAAAAGTAGCTATGTTAACAAACTGTGGCAAAGCTCACAAATCTCTTGCGCTTTATTGTGTGGCCAGTAAGGATGATTTCTACGCAGTTTACAGTAGAAATATGAAATTATTATTAATAAAGTGAGTCAGTAGATGGGCTAAGGCCGTTTTTTTGCTGGATAGGCAAAGCCATGGGTTTTGTATAAGAAGTGTATTTTGATGCCGGGATTAGTCTGTTTTATCGTAACATATTGTAATGAAAACGAAGAACTGCCTTCTTATCCGGGACTAAACGTATAATAGGCGGCGCGTTATAGAGCGATAGAGCGCCATGGAAAATCGGCGCGGCATTGAAAATAATTACTCATTCGGACGAATATCTTGAATAAATCGAAATTTGCAGCATTGATCGTTGGCGCAGGCATAGTCCTCGCTGGATGTGGTGGCTTTGTATATACGACAGTTGGCGGTAATGTCACTGGTCTGGGTACTGGTGATGTTCTGGTTTTGCGCAATGAAGCCAATTACACCCAGACGCTGACGGCAGATGGTACTTTCTCATTCAATGTTGCCAGCAATGGTGCTTACTCCATCACTGTGCTGACCCAACCAAATTCTGTGAACTGCACGGTTGTCAATGGCACAGGCAAGATGTCCAGTGATTCAGCAGTCAAGAACATCGCCGTAACCTGTGTGCCGAATGTGCCAGTGGGTGGTACGGTTTCTGGCATGGCTGACAATAGCTCCATGGTATTGCTCAATAATTTGTTGGCAACTACTACGGTGACGGCCAATGGCAGCTTCCAGTTTGCATCTTATGGTGTTAGCGGCCAGCCGTTTGCAGTGACTGTAGGTATCCCGCCCGCATCGCAGTACTGTACAGTCGCTAACGGCACTGGTACGGTCAATAACGCAAATCCTGCAGCTTCGCTGACGGCCCTGGTGTCTTGTGTACCTGCCGTGCCAGTTCAATTTACCGTCAATGGCCTGACAGCAGGCACCGTGTTGACCATGGTGAATACAGTAGATGGTTTTGCTGATAAATTTGCCGTCAGTGCACCAGGTAATTATCAGTTTAACTGGAGCTGGTTGAGTGGCAAGCCATTCAATATCACGGTTGATACCCAGGCTACCGGTCAGACTTGCAAGGTCACTAATGGTACTGGTGTGGTCGATGCGTCTAATCCTGCTGCCTCAAGAAATGCAGTGGTAGATTGCGCCAAGACTTGATAGCAGGTAGTTGATATAAATGAAAAAGCTGGGCAGATTAACATCTGTCCAGCTTTTTTACTTGCAAGGCCAGTTGCATAGGCATGCAAGCTCCCTTCGCTTTTATATTTCTTCCAGCTTGCCCTGCTCATTGAAGTAGAAAATCCCTTCATGCTTGAAGCCCCATTTGCCGCCTTTCAGGCGTATGAAGGGTTCAAAGCTGAAAAAGGCGACTTCTCCCAACTCCTGGCTGTTATCAGAATGGATGTATTGGCGCTGGTCGCGGTCTGTGACGATGCTGTGTCCGACATTGTTGCGGTAATCCAGGTTCACGAAGCCATTTTGCCGTATTCGTAAATTGGCCCAGTCAAATAACTGACCAAACGTGGTTTTGGGTGTCACGGTTTCCAGCATTTGCGCATGCAGGTGCTGCTGGAAGCAAAGCCCGTTACGGAACTCCAGCAATTGCGGTGTGTGCGTTACCCTGCCATTTTCAACCGGGAAGGAGCGTGCGCAATCTCCCCAGTATTCATCGTGGACCGGACTCAAATCCACGGTAATCAGGTTGGCTTTGCCAACGGTTTCCTTGCCGGGTTGATAGTCGCTGCCAGAGATGGAAACGCAACTGCGTGACCCTAGCAACACGAGGGCAGGGCATTGGTGGTACCACGTTTTGGAGTAACCTGATTCGCACAACATGGAATAGGCCTTGTCGGCGATGCTTTGTTCTGTGTCTTCAGCAGTGATCATGCCAGCCAGACGTGCCAGTACCGTCTTGGCAGCTGCCTGTATTTCCCTGTGCTTGGCAATTTGCAATGCTGTGGGCATGATATTGAGTTGGCTATCGTACAAAATGCGGGAGCTTATCTATTATTTATGGTGCTTGCTGGAGGATTCGTTGTCGGTATTGCCGCTATCGCCGTCCTGATTGTCTCCACTGCTGTCATCACTATCGCTGGTGACTGCCCTTACGCCAGCGCGCGTGACATCTACTGCGGTGCCAACGACGGCACTGCCGACTTTAACGGTAGTCGAGACGGCGGCATCAGCAATCGCAATGACGGTGCAGCCGTTGAGTGACAATAAAGATAGTAGGAAAACACATCGATATATACAAGTTATACAAGTTCGCATTCAAACTCCAGAATCCTGTGCAGACCCGCTTGCTCATGAAAGAGTCGCCATGGGTTTGCTGTTGGTGTGATTGATAGATTGATTTTAAGTTCAATCCCACGTATCTCCTATTGCTATTGGTCAAAAACAATAATGATTTACATGTTGCTGCAATTTGCAGACACAGCGGGTGCGGGCAAACGTTTGCCAGGTGAGGCGATTGATCTATATTGATCTGTATTGATTTGTATCAGCCGGACTTCGCGTTCAGTTTTACATGCCTCACATGTCTCACATACCTACCTCACAAACCTACCTCACATACGTGTTGCCCGCCATGCCAGCCTGATCCAGTCGGTCTTGGTCAATTTGGGCCTGTGCTGAAATACGTTGTAATTCGCCGCTTCAATTTTTTCCAGTATGCGCAAACCGCCCTGTACTACCAGGCGCAATTCCCATCCCAGCCTGCCGGGCAGGCGTTTTGCCAGTCCGCTGCCTGATTGCATCATATTCCTGGCGCGTGCCACCTGAAAGCGCATCATATTGCGCCAGTCCTCATTCTGCATACCACTGGCAATTTGCTGTTCTCCTATGCCAAACCGGCTCAAGTCATCCAGCGGCAGGTAAATTCTTTGTTTTTGCCAGTCTATGGTGACATCCTGCCAAAAATTGATCAGTTGCAGTGCACTGCAGATGGCATCTGAATCGCGCAAATTCTCAGTACTGGCCTGTTCATACAGGTGCAGCATCAGTGTGCCGACCGGATTGGCAGAGCGGGCACAATAATCCAGCAGTCCGGTAAAGTCTGCATATCTGGTAGTGACAACATCCTGTTTGAATGCCGACAGCAAATCGCGAAAGCTTTGCAAAGGCAGCTTATATTCACGTATCACCTCAGCCAGTGCCTTGAATAGTTGTGATTCGCTGCTACTATTTTTCTCTATGTTATCGAGTTCGCGTTCATATTCTGCCAGTTGCGCCAGCCTTTGCTCCGGGCTGGCATCCCCCTCATCGGCAATGTCGTCGGCACTGCGGGCAAAAGCATAGATGACCTTGACCGCTGGCCTTAAGCGGGCAGGAAGCAAGAGGGAGGCAACAGGGAAGTTTTCGTAATGGTTAACCGACATTTATTGAGCTAAATTCCATGAAAAGTCTTAATGACCGAAAAGTCATTGGCAAAAACAAGATGCTTAACTATAATTACTAACCGCAAAGTCAGTTACTTGATAGTAGCACGCAGTCAATATTAAATATTAATAAAATCGCATTGTCATTTTTGCCCGTTTTGTTCCGGCCCGGAAAGCCAGCATAGTAAAGGAAAACTCCTGTGTTAACACCAGAAACTACCATCCATCCTCAAGCGAGGCAGTTTGCTGGAAGGCGCGCTGTCCCATTTGCCTTCATCCTTGCATCTGCAACACTATTGCTGGCTTGCTCCAAACCTGCCGAGAAAACCGAAGACATACGCCCGGTCAGAACCATTACCCTGGCCAGCAGCAATATAGATATCAATGCCGAGCTGACCGGTGAAGTGCGTCCACGCATAGAGTCACGCCTGGGTTTTCGCGTGCCGGGCAAAATCGTTGCCCGTAAAGTGGATGCCGGTACCCTGGTCAAGCGCGGCCAGGTATTGATGCAGCTTGACCCTCAGGACCTGGCGCTGGCACAGGTTCAGGCCAAGGCGGGCTTGACGGCGGCTGAGAGTAACCGTGATCTGGCCAAGGCTGAATTGAAGCGTTATCAGGAGTTGCGCTCCAAGAATTTTGTGGCCGCTGCCGTACTGGATGGCAAAGAAGTAGCCTACAAATCGGCGCAATCAACTTATGAACAGGCGCTGGCAGCTTATAAAAACCAGTCCAACCAGTCTTCTTATACCAGCCTGGTGGCTGATGTTGATGGCGTGGTAACTGGTATTGATGCCGAGGTAGGGCAGGTGGTTGCAGCGGGTACACCGGTCGTGCGTGTAGCCCAATTGGGGGCCATGGATGTTATCGTAGGTGTACCAGAAGACAAGGTCAATTCCATCCGTCAATTGACGGATGTCAACGTACGTTTGTGGGCCAATCCCGGCCAAACCATACCTGGCAAATTGCGTGAATTGTCACCTATGGCTGATCCAGTCACCCGCACTTATACTGCCAAGGTCAGCCTTGCTGGTGATAACAAAGATGTGCAACTGGGCATGACGGCCTATGTCAGCTTCAATGCGAAAAATCCGAATAGCGCAATCAAAGTGCCTTTGACTGCCTTGTTCCAGGAAAAAAATATTTCTTCAGTCTGGGTGGTTGAGTCTGGCGTGGTCAGGCTGGTGCCGGTTCAGGTGGCCGGTTCTTCTGGCGAAGAAGCCTTGCTGGCTGGTGGTGTCAAGCCAGGTCAGGTAGTGGTGACGGCGGGTGCCAATCTGCTCAAAAATGGTCAGAAAGTGACCATACTCGGTGTGGAAACTGCTCCAGCCCCGGCCAAGTCTGTGGCAGCGGCCAGTGATGCAGCATCTGCCACCCCGGCAGCACCAGCGGCAGCCGCAGGAGCGGCCAAATGAGTGATTCTTCACGTGGTTTCAATTTATCCAGATGGGCGCTGGAGCATATTCCGCTGACGCGCTATCTGATGGTCGTGCTTTTGCTGGGTGGTATACTAAGCTATGGCAAACTGGGGCAGGACGAAGATCCGCCGTTTACTTTCCGCGCCATGGTGGTGCGGGCTATCTGGCCAGGTGCCACCGCTTTGCAAATGGCTGATCAGGTGACCGACAAGCTGGAAAAAAAGTTACAGGAAACGCCTTACATAGACAAGATACGCAGCTACTCCAAACCTGGTGAAACTTTAATCATCCTGCAATTGCGCGAATCGACGCCGCCTAAAGATACGGCGCAATCCTGGTATCAGGTGCGTAAAAAGATCAGCGATATACGCGGGACTTTGCCGCCGGGTGTCGTAGGTCCCTTCTTCAATGATGAATTCGGCGATACCTATGGCTCCATCTTTGCCTTGTCTGGCGATGGTTTCAAGTATGAAGAGGTCAAGGAATATGCCGACTTCGTGCGTCAGCAATTTTTGCGTATCCCTTCTGTATCCAAGGTTGAACTGTTTGGTGTGCAGGACGAGAAAATCAATATTGAATTCTCGCAAAAGAAATTCTCACAACTGGGCGTGCCTTTTGATGCCATCGTAGGGCAAATCAATTCGCAAAATGGTGTTGAAACTACCGGTGTGTTAACGACCTCCACAGACAATCTGCAAGTCCGTATTTCTGGCGCGCTGATGACGGTGAAAGAGCTGGAGAATTTGCAGTTGCGCGCTAATGGCACGACTTTCCGCCTTGGTGATTTTGCCACGGTCAAACGTGAGTACAAGAACCCGCCACAAGACAAAATGCGTTTCAACGGCAAAGAAGTTGTCGGCCTGGGTATTTCCATGGAAAAGGGCGGCAATATCATAGAGTTGGGCAAACATCTGCAAGTTGATGTTGCAGAGATCAAGGCAAAACTGCCAGTAGGTATTACGCTGGAGCAGGTGACCAATCAGCCGGATGCCGTGAAGTCGTCCGTTGGTGAATTTATCCGTACGCTGATAGAAGCGGTCGTCATTGTTCTTGCAGTCAGCTTCCTGGCCTTGGGTTTGCATACCAAACCTTTCCGCCTCGATATCTGGCCTGGCCTGGTGGTTGGTTTGACGATACCGCTGGTATTGGCAATTACCTTCCTGTTCATGCGCATCTTTGATATCGATTTGCACAAGATATCGCTGGGAGCTCTGATCATTGCCCTGGGTTTGCTGGTCGATGATGCGATTATCGCGGTTGAGATGATGGTCAGAAAAATGGAAGAAGGTTTCTCGCGCTTTGATGCGGCAACCTTTGCCTATACTTCTACTGCCATGCCCATGCTGACAGGTACGTTGATTACGGCAGCAGGTTTCTTGCCTATCGGTCTGGCAAAATCTGCAGCGGGTGAGTATACCTTCTCGATGTTCTCGGTAAATGCCCTGGCTTTGCTGATCTCATGGCTGGCTGCGGTTATTTTTACGCCTTATCTGGGTTACCTGCTGTTGAAGGTTAAGCCGCATGCAGGTGGCGGTGGTAGTGAGCATGAGATTTTTGACACACCGTTTTACTCGCGCTTTCGTGCGCTGGTGAACTGGTGCGTGACCTGGCGCAAGACGACGATAGTCATTACGCTTGGCGTGTTCATGCTGGGTGTGTATGGATTCAAGTTCATTGAGCAGCAATTCTTCCCTGACTCCAGCCGCCCTGAATTGATGGTGGAGTTGTGGTTGCCAGAGGGCTCATCCTTCCAGGCAACAGAAGCGCAGGCTAAAAAGTTTGAAGCCTTCATCCAAAAACAGAAAGGTGTGGAAAGCGTGACCAGCTATGTAGGTACGGGTAGTCCTCGTTTCTATTTGCCGTTGGATCAGATTTTCCCACAAACCAACGTGTCGCAGATCGTGGTCTTGCCTAAGGATTTGAATGCGCGTAGAGATTTGCGACTGGCGATTATCGAAGCCTTCAAGAAAGATTTTCCTGAGGTGCGTGGTCGTGTGAAACTCTTGCCTAACGGTCCACCAGTTCCTTATCCGGTGCAGTTCCGTGTTACGGGTCTGGAAGTGAACAAGGTCAGGGAAATTGCAGATCGTGTCAAAGAAGTCATGCGTGCTAACCCAAATACGGTGGGTGTGAATGACAACTGGAACGAGTCAGTCAAGGTAGTGCGTATTGATCTGGATCAGGATAAATTGCGTGCCTTGGGTATTACATCGCAAGCTGTCATGCGTGCTGCGAATACCATACTGACGGGTACTACCGTTGGTCAGTTCCGTGATGGTAATAAACTGATTGATATTGTCGTGCGTCAGCCAGTCGATGAGCGTTCGACGATAGAGGCATTGGGTAATGCTAATGTACCAACCGGCAGTGGCAAATTTGTGCCTTTGTCTCAGGTTGCCCGTATCAATCTGGTATGGGAGCCGGGTGTGGTCTGGCGTGAAGGCCGTGAGTGGGCGGTGACGGTGCAGTCTGACGTGGTTGATGGCATACAGGGTCCGACAGTATCAAGCCAGGTATCACCAAAACTGGATCAGATCAGGGCCAGCCTCTTGCCAGGTTACAAGATAGAGTTGGCAGGTGCAGCAGCGGATAGTGGCAAGGCGCAGGAATCGATTGCAGCCAATGTTCCATTTGTGATTTTCATCATCTTTACTTTGCTGATGTTGCAGTTGCATAGCTTCTCCAGATCCTTGCTGGTATTCCTGACCGGCCCTCTGGGTGTGGCGGGGGCGGCGATGGCTTTGTTGATATTGCAACGTCCATTCGGCTTTGTCGCACAACTTGGTGTGATTGCCCTGTTCGGTATGATCATCCGTAATTCGGTGATCTTGATTGACCAGATCGAGCACGATATAGGTGAGGGCGCTGCACCATGGGATGCGATTGTGGAATCGGCAGTACGCCGCTTCCGTCCTATCATCCTGACGGCAGCAGCGGCAGTGCTGGCGATGATACCTTTGTCCCGTTCCGTGTTCTGGGGGCCGATGGCGGTCGCTATCATGGGGGGGTTGATTATTGCGACTGCTCTGACCTTGCTGTTCTTGCCAGCTTTATATGCGGCATGGTTCAGGGTCAAGAAGACCAGTATTTAAGAGTATCTGGGATATTTTGGGGTTCCACCCCTGTCAGGACAGCTATGCTGACAGGGGCGGAATCGCTGGATAAACCGCGCAATACTGCCCCTACATAGTGTTTTATAGCCTTTTATGGTGTTTCCGCTGCTGCATTGGGCTTGTATTTAAAAAAATAAGGCACATGCCGGTAAAATCCAGTAGAATATCGGGCTGGAGTTGTAATGCCACATACATCAGTTTTGGGCGACGCTTGAATTTCGGGTCGCCCTTTGCTTTTGTGACGGCCGTGCAGAACGTGTGGCGGCATTGCGCCGGTGAACATAAACATACATCCCGCGAGGATGGCGAAATTGGTAGACGCACCAGGTTTAGGTCCTGACGCCAGCAATGGTGTGGGGGTTCGAGTCCCCCTCCTCGCACCACAGAATTTTTACTATTTGGACGATTTTCATGGCAACTGCAGTCGAAACTTTAGATAAATTGGAACGCCGTTTGACGATTTCCTTCCCGGTCGCTGATGTGCAATCGGAAGTTGAAAAGCGTTTGAAACAGCGCGCACGCACAGCAAAAGCGCCTGGTTTCCGTCCTGGTAAAGTACCTATGAAAATGGTAGCTGCGCAATATGGCTATCAAGTAGAAACGGAAGTACTGAACGACAAAGTCGGCCAGGCTTTTGCTGCTGCAGCAAATGAAAACAAATTGCGTGTTGCTGGTTACCCAAGCATAGAGCCAAAGTCTGGATCAGACGTGGCTGAAGGCAGCTTGGCATTCGATGCAACTTTTGAAGTGTATCCAGAAATCACCGTTGGTGACTTGACTGTTGCTGAAGTTGAGCAAGTCAAATCTGACGTAACTGATGCCGAAATCGATAAAACCATCGATATCCTGCGCAAGCAACGCGTGCATTTCCACGTTAAAGGTGAGCAGGGCGCGCACGGTGACGGCGGTGCAGACCAGTCCGCACAAAATGGCGACCGTGCTACAGTAGATTTCGTAGGCAAAATCGACGGCGTCGAATTTGCTGGCGGCAAAGCTGATGGTTTCGCCTTCGTACTGGGTGAAGGCCGCATGTTGCCTGAGTTCGAAACAGCAACTATCGGTCTGAAAGTTGGTGAGTCCAAGACTTTCCCACTGGCTTTCCCTGAAGATTATCATGGCAAGGATGTTGCAGGTAAAACTGCAGAATTCACGATCACTTTGACAAAACTGGAATGGGCGCATATGCCTGAAGTAGATTCCGAGTTTGCCAAAATGCTGGGCGTGGAAGATGGCGACCTGGTCAAAATGCGCGCAGATATCAAGGACAATCTGGAACGCGAAGTACGCGGCCGTGTTAAATCCAAGACTAAAGAAAGCGTCATGGACGCATTGGTCAAGGTTGTTGAATTTGACGTACCTAAAACTTTGGTAACGCAAGACAGCGAACGTTTGGCAGAAATGACACGTCAAGACATGGCGCAACGCGGCATGAACGTCAAAGACGTGCCTTTCCCTACAGACTTGTTCAATGCACAAGCTGAGCGTCGCGTTCGCCTGGGTTTGATCCTGGCTGAACTGGTCAAGGCAAACAATCTGCAAGCAACAACTGAACAAATCAAAGCGCAAGTTGAAGATTTTGCTCAAAGCTATGAAGACCCGCAGCAAGTCGTTAAATATTATTTCAGCGACCGCAACCGTTTGGCTGAAGTTGAAGCCCTTGTATTAGAAGAAAACGTCGTTAACTATGTGCTGGGTAAAGCGAAAGTCACAGACAAAGTTCTGCCTTTCGACGAATTGATGGGTAACAACGCACAAGCGTAACAAATAAAGGAAAACACATGACAGGCATCATCCGTAATTCGGCACTGGACACAAACATGCTGGGCATGGTGCCTATGGTGATTGAGCAAAGCGGCAGGGGTGAGCGTTCATACGACATCTACTCACGCTTGCTCAAGGAACGTGTGATTTTCCTGGTGGGTCCGGTCAATGATCAGACTGCCAATCTTGTTGTTGCACAGTTACTGTTCCTGGAAAGTGAAAATCCTGATAAGGATATTTCACTTTACATCAACTCTCCTGGTGGTTCGGTATCTGCTGGTATGGCGATTTTCGATACCATGGAATTCATCAAACCTGACGTTTCTACCCTGTGTACCGGTATGGCGGCATCCATGGGTGCCTTTTTGCTGGCAGCAGGTGCCAAGGGCAAGCGTTTCTCTTTGCCAAATTCCCGTATCATGATTCACCAGCCTCTGGGCGGCGCCCAAGGCCAGGCATCTGATATAGAAATCCAGGCACGTGAAATCTTGTATTTGCGTGAGCGCCTGAATGGCATACTGGCTGAAAAAACTGGCCGCAGCCTGGAACAAATTGCCAAAGATACAGATCGTGATAATTTCATGTCAGCAGATGCTGCTGCGGAATATGGTCTGATCGATAAGGTGCTGGCGCATCGCGCTTAAATCCTCCGAGCACATTGCTTATCAAAAGAAAAACGCCTGTTCCATGACGGTCCGGGCGTTTTTTTATTCTGTTCTATAATGTCTCTTTGCTTCCCATTGTTGCATATTGATGTCATGACGAAAGACGTTTTTGCAGGTAATATGCAAGACCAAGAAGCTGAGATTATTAATGCTTAATATGCGTGGCCGAGGCCTGAGTCCAGACTCTGTCCAGTCAGCGTGTAATCATCAGTTTATAGATTAATTTTGTTTATTTCATATACGTATCATGCCCGATAAAAAATCCTCCAGCGGAGAAAAGTTGCTCTATTGCTCGTTTTGCGGCAAGAGTCAGCATGAGGTTAAAAAATTAATAGCTGGGCCATCCGTATTCATCTGCGACGAGTGTATCGATTTGTGCAATGACATCATTCGTGACGAAGTGTCAGAGATTGATAATATTGCCAGTGCGAAAACTGAGTTGCCTACGCCGCAAGAAATCACTGACTTGCTGGATCAGTACGTCATTGGTCAGCTTGGTGCCAAGCGTATTCTGGCGGTAGCGGTATATAACCATTACAAGCGCCTTAAGCACTTGGGTAAAAAAGACGATGTCGAGCTGGCTAAGAGTAATATCTTGCTGGTTGGCCCTACTGGTTCAGGTAAAACCTTGCTGGCGCAAACACTGGCACGCATGTTGAACGTGCCTTTCGTTATTGCCGATGCGACTACCCTGACTGAAGCTGGTTATGTCGGTGAAGACGTAGAAAACATCATTCAAAAATTGCTGCAAAATTGCAACTATGAAGTCGAGCGCGCGCAAAAAGGTATCGTTTATATTGATGAGATCGACAAGATTTCCCGTAAATCTGATAATCCATCCATTACCCGTGATGTTTCTGGTGAAGGCGTGCAGCAAGCTTTGCTGAAGCTGGTTGAAGGTACCATGGCATCTGTGCCGCCTCAGGGTGGTCGCAAGCATCCGAATCAGGATTTCATACAGATCGATACCACCAACATCATGTTCATCTGCGGTGGTGCATTTGATGGTCTGGCCAAGATCATTTCTGACCGTTCTGAGCGCAGTGGCATAGGTTTTTCCGCCAGCGTCAAGAGCCAGGCAGAAAAGAGTGCTAGCGAAGTGATGCAAGATGCAGAGCCACAAGATTTGATCAAGTTCGGTCTTATTCCCGAGCTGGTTGGTCGTTTGCCTGTTATCGCCACTTTGAATGAGCTGGACGAGGCTGCCCTGATCCAGATTCTGGTTGAGCCTAAGAATGCCCTGATCAAGCAATATGCAAAATTGCTAGAGATGGAAGGCACTGAGCTCGAAATTCGTCCGGCTGCCTTGCAAGCCATCGCCAAGAAAGCGATCATGCGTAAAACCGGTGCCCGTGGCCTGCGTTCCATCCTCGAGCACGCCTTGCTGGATGTCATGTATGACTTGCCTAGCCATCAGAATGTGGAGAAGGTTGTTATTGACGAAAGTACGATCACTAACGGCGCAAAACCATTGTTGATTTACCATGAGCAACCAAAAGTTTCAGGCGCCTGATGGTATTGTTTGCTGCGAAGTAACAAAATGGGGACTTAGCTCCCCATTTTTATTTATTTTGCCTCGTTTTAATTTGATTCGAAGTACAATGGATTAACAAAACGATTCTGGCTTCAATCGTAAAGCTACCCGGAGAAGCTCTCTGAGTGGCTTTTTTTATTGTTTTTTTCCAGAATGGGCTTGTGTTTCCGCCCAGTGCGCCAACATTGTTAACCAGTATTTATGAAAGGTGCGCCATGACGACTACTCTGATTACCGAACAAACCCAATTGCCGTTGTTGCCACTGCGTGATGTCGTTGTATTCCCGCACATGGTAATCCCCCTGTTTGTGGGCCGCCCCAAATCCATTAAAGCCTTAGAAGCCGCCATGGATCAGGGCAAGAGCATCATGCTTGCCGCCCAGAAAGCCGCTGCCAAGGATGAACCTTCGGCAGATGATATTTATGAAATTGGCTGTATTGCCAATATTTTGCAAATGCTGAAATTGCCCGACGGCACTGTCAAAGTGCTGGTCGAAGGTGCGCAACGTGCGCGCATCAGCAAGATCCATGATTCTGAATCGCATTTCTTTGCCGACCTGACACCTATCGCCGTCGATGAAGGTGATGAGTCGGAAGTCGAAGCTATGCGCCGTACTATCGTTCAGCAATTTGACCAATACGTCAAACTGAACAAAAAGATTCCACCAGAAATTCTGGCATCCCTGTCCGGCATTGATGATGCTGGTCGCCTGGCTGATACCATCGCCGCGCACCTGCCTTTGAAGCTGGAACAAAAACAAGTCATCCTGGAAATTTTCAGTGTGGCAAAACGTCTTGAGCATTTGCTGGGTCAGCTCGAAGGTGAGCTTGATATCCTGCAGGTTGAAAAGCGCATCCGTGGTCGCGTCAAACGTCAGATGGAAAAATCCCAGCGTGAGTATTACCTGAACGAGCAAGTCAAGGCGATACAGAAAGAGCTGGGCGAGGGTGAAGAAGGTGCGGATATTGACGAGCTGGAGAAAAAAATCCTGGCCGCCAAGATGCCTAAAGAAGCCCGCGACAAAGCACAGAATGAGTTGAAAAAACTCAAGATGATGTCGCCTATGTCGGCAGAAGCTACTGTCGTCCGTAATTACATCGACACTATCGTTAATTTGCCATGGAAGAAAAAATCCAAGGTCAATAATGATTTGACGAATGCCGAAAAAGTATTGGAAGACGAACACTTTGGCCTCGATAAGGTCAAGGAACGCATCCTGGAATATCTTGCAGTACAACAGCGTGTCGACAAGCTCAAAGCGCCTATCTTGTGTCTGGTAGGTCCTCCAGGTGTGGGTAAAACCTCGCTGGGGCAATCCATTGCCCGCGCTACGAACCGCAAGTTTGTGCGCATGGCCTTGGGTGGCGTGCGTGATGAGGCAGAAATTCGCGGTCATCGCCGTACCTACATAGGTTCCATGCCAGGCAAGATTTTGCAAAGCCTGTCCAAGGTTGGTGTGCGTAATCCTTTGTTCCTGTTGGATGAAGTGGACAAGATGGGAGCTGACTTCCGTGGTGATCCTTCATCGGCTTTGCTGGAGGTGTTGGACCCTGAGCAAAATCACACTTTCTCGGATCACTATATCGAAGTCGATTTCGATTTGTCCGATGTGATGTTTGTAGCGACGTCCAATTCCTACAATATCCCGCCAGCATTGCTGGACAGGATGGAAGTTATTCGTCTGTCAGGTTATACCGAAGATGAAAAAACCAGCATTGCACAACGCTATCTGTTGCCCAAGCAAATCAAGAACAATGGTTTGAAAGAAGGCGAAATCACTGTGGCTGAGAGTGCAATACGCGACATCATTCGCTATTACACCCGTGAAGCTGGCGTGCGTTCGCTGGAAAGGGAAATCTCCAAGATTTGCCGCAAGGTCGTGAAAATGCTCTTGCTCAAAAAGACCGAGAAAAAAGCCACGGTCAATTCAAAAAATCTGGACAAGTACCTGGGTGTGCGCCGCTATGACTTTGGTGTCGCCGTCAAGGATAACCAGATCGGTCAGGTAGTTGGTTTAGCCTGGACTGAAGTTGGTGGTGATCTCTTGACCATCGAGGCTGTCAACATGCCAGGTAAAGGTGGTGTCATCCGTACCGGTACTTTGGGCGATGTCATGAAAGAATCGATAGAGGCAGCCCGCACTGTTGTGCGCAGCCGCGCCAAGCGCCTGGGTATCAAGGCAGATGTGTTCGAGAAGAGTGATATCCATATCCACGTACCTGAAGGCGCAACACCAAAAGATGGCCCGTCTGCTGGTATCGCCATGACGACGGCTCTGGTTTCAGTGTTTACTGGTATTCCGGTTCGTGCTGATGTTGCCATGACAGGTGAGATTACGTTGCGTGGTGAGGTATTGCCTATCGGTGGCTTGAAAGAGAAATTGCTGGCTGCCCACCGTGGTGGTATCAAGACAGTATTGATACCTGAGGAAAACGCCAAGGATCTGGCTGAGATCCCGGACAATGTCAAAAACAAACTGGAAATCATCCCGGTACGCTGGATAGACAAGGTCCTGGAAATTGCACTGGAAACCCAGCCTGTTCCTTTGGTTGACGAACCAGTCCCTGTGGCTGCCGCAGCAACACCGGCAACGCCAGAAACACCAGCGGATACGACTGTGGTAAAGCACTAAGTTAGTCAGCATTTGTTGGTGCTTGCCAGCCAAGTGCTGGCAACAAAAAAATGAAATCGCCCGATTTTTGAATCGGGCGATTTTTTTTGCAGGCAGTTTTATGTCGTTGCGCAATTGCGGTAATGTTAAATTGTTGTCAACACGGGTTCAATTTAATCTATGATTCATTCTCTTTATTTTTAGATTGGAAATGGTCTGGTTCTATGACTACTTTGGCGCAACTTGATAAACACGCGAGCAAATGGTTCCACGACGCGATGCGGCGGCGCGGGTTTGCCGTAGAAAAGAAATTTACTTTTTGGCGTAAGCGCGGGCCTTTATTTGATATGTTTGTCGCAAGAATAAGTTCAGGCGGATTTCTTGATATCAATGTAACGATCTGGTCGCCTTGGGTAAATCATCCAAATGGTGAACTTGGAGAGTTCCCACCCGACTATATATTGATTGGTGGCCGCCTCTCTGAGGATTTTCCCAAAAATATGTTTAGCGACCCAATGTTTTCTGTCGAAAATGAGGAAGATATTGAACAAGTTTTGAGATCTGTATTGGAATTAATTGATAAATACGCTCTACCCTGGTTTCCGACAGTTCGTTCATATGAAACGTATGTGGCCTACGTTGGGAAGCGTGGCTATCATCCGACTCCCGAACGGATAGAAATGGTAAAAGCCGGAATTGCACGAGGCTTCCAGCAAGAGCCATATATTTGATTTTTTACCAGGTGAAATATGTCTGTCGATATTTTTGTGATTCTAGAAAAAGAGAAAATGCCTATCCCCAAGCGATGGGCGCAAGCAATTGCGGATGCAGAGTTTGATCTGCAAATTGACACGGATTTTGATGTTGAAGAATTTTCCGGGTTTTTGCCCTGCATATACAAGGGTGAAGAAACTGGGTTCGAATATTTTTTCGAAGAGTTGGAAGACGATTTTTTGGACGAAGATGCGACACCGCAGCTTAAGGGTAGAGATTATCTGGTGACCTTTTCGACGCACAGTGATTTAACTGAACTGATAGCGTCGACTATTGCGTCAGCAGTCTTGTGTTCAATGTCCAACGGATTAATTCTGAATGATGAGGATGGACTACCCTTCATCAAGTCGCAAGATGCGATTGCCTATGGCAAGAAAGCAGAGGCTGAATTGATATTGGATTTGGATGGAGAATAGCTGACAGTATCCGGATAAATCAACTCAGGTCCTATGCAAGTAAGAATGCCTGTTTTTCTGTAAAAGTACGCTAGAAATGTTGCGATCAATATCGCTTACATGATCAACATCAATATCTCGGCAAGTATAGAGTCAGCGAAACTATAAGGCATCAATCATAAAGAGTGACGTAAAAGAGTTCATTAGTTATGTTATCGCGATGCGCGCTCGAAATGCTTTTAGCAGTATGAATAGTCTCGTCTTGCAAGGCGAGACTATTGGGTGGGCGTGGAGTAGTGTTTCGCGAACTTTTTGCTTCTGATCTTTGCGCTGCCCCAAGTAAATTCTGTTGGGGGTTGGCTGAGATTATGTCAACTCGCAAATTCAGCACGTGAACTGTTGATAGCAGGTGCATCCTTTGGCGCCACTATCAAAAAAGTTTGGGGACGAGCCGGGCGTGATCCGGATGAGAGGGGAGGATCACGCCCGGGCTGACCTCAAACCCAGTTGCGCATTAGGCCGACAGCCAGGCCTTCCAGCGCGAAATCTTCTTCCGTATCACCAATCTTGATCACAGGATAATCCGGGTTTTCTGGCATCAGCTCGATCAAACTGCCAGTTTTTTTATAGCGTTTGACGGTAACATCATCACCGAGGCGGGCAACAACGATCTGGCCATTGCGGGCACTGTCTGCCTTTTTGACTGCCAGCAAGTCGCCATCAAGTATGCCAGCGTCACGCATGGACATGCCACGTACCTTCAGTAAAAAATCTGGTTTGGCAGAGAACAGGGCAGGATCTACGTGGTAAGTCGATTCTATATGTTCACTTGCCAGTATCGGCGAGCCGGCAGCAACCCGGCCAACCAGTGGCAGGGCTAGTTGCAGCAGGGCAGGATGGGGCAAGGCCAGTTGCTTGCCTGTGATATGGCTGGACAACTCTGACTCCAGCAGGCGTATGCCGCGTGAAGTGCCTGCCGCAATTTCTATAACGCCTTTGCGTGCCAGTGCTTGCAAATGTTCTTCTGCCGCATTGGTGGAGCGAAACCCCAGTTCTGTCGCAATCTCGGCACGGGTAGGAGGAAAGCCCGTGTTTTGAATGGCGTCTTTGATCAGGTTCAGGATTTGTTCCTGGCGGGAAGTGAGTTTGAGCATGGCGTTTTCTAGTGTTAAGGTGCTGTATATACAAGCAGTCTGTATTTTTATACAGTAAAGCTGAATATGCAAGTCAAAATGACCGCAATTACTGAGAAATGTGAAAAAAATACCTCACTTACCTTCGGGAATTGGCAGATAAATAGCCTAAGTCACTGATCTAATTGATCAATATGAAAAACTGGGTTATTATTGTCGGCTTTCCTCTTCCCGCACTCGTCTTGACGCCGAGGCGGGCTATTTTTATTGTCCACAAGGAGAATATATGCGTCATTATGAAATCGTATTTATCGTACATCCAGATCAGAGCGAGCAAGTTCCTGCAATGATCGAGCGCTACAAGGCAAGTGTTGTAGCCCGTGGTGGTCAAATCCACCGCGTTGAAGACTGGGGTCGTCGTCAATTGGCTTACATGATTCAAAAATTGGCAAAAGCACACTATGTTTGCTTGAACATCGAATGCGATGCTGAAACTCTGCTCGAGTTGGAAACAGCATTCAAATTCAATGATGCTGTCTTGCGTCACCTGACAGTCAAATTGAAAAAAGCAGAAACAACACCTTCTCCTATGATGAAAGCTGTTCAGAAAGAAGATGCTGCAAAAGCTCAACGTGTTGAAGCGCCTGCTGCTTAATAATTGACAAAGGTCGCGTAAAAAAATAGTGAATCAGCTGAAGCTCGTAGCCCGGATTGTGGAAAAAAGCGCATTGCGCTACACCCCGGCCGGTATCCCGATAGCTTCTGCTACCTTGATGCATAGTTCAGAGGCTCGTGAGGCGAACACAGTTCGGCAGGTCGAGTTTGAAATTTCTGCGATGGCTGCTGGTGAAATATCCCAGCGTTTTACAGAAATTGCCTTGGAACAGCCCATGGAATTCACCGGTTTTTTAGCGCGCAAAAATCGCAATAGCAAAAGTCTCGTTTTTCACGTCACTGAATTCGAGACACATTTACTAGATTAGGAGCCAAAAATGGCATTCGGTAAAAAATTCGACAAAAGCAAATTGAAGCAAAAGCGTCAACAACAAAACCCTTTGTTCAAACGCAAAAAATTCTGCCGCTTCACAGCAGCACATGTAGAAAAAGTTGACTACAAAGACATCGACACACTGAAAGATTTCGTGCAAGAAAACGGCAAAATCATGCCAGCACGTTTGACCGGTACAAAAGCGCTGTATCAACGTCAAGTTGACACTGCAATCAAACGTGCACGTTACCTCGCGTTGCTGCCATACACTGATTTGCACACAGCGTAATTGACGACAAGGTAAAGGAGAAAAATATGCAAGTTATTCTGTTGGATAAAGTCGTTAATCTCGGCAATCTGGGTGATGTAGTTCGCGTTAAAGACGGCTATGCACGTAACTTTTTGATTCCACAACGTATGGCTCGTCGTGCTACGACAGCTGCAGTTGCTGAATTCGAAGCAAAACGCGCTGAACTGGAAAAAGCAGCAGCAGCCAAATTGGCAGCAGCTCAAGCTCAAGGCGAAAAACTGTCCGGTCTGACCGTACAAATCACACAAAAATCTGGTGTAGATGGCCGTTTGTTTGGTTCCGTCACTAATGCTGATATCGCTGAAGCCCTGACTAAACAAGGTTTCGCAGTAGAAAAAGCACAAGTACGTTTGCCACAAGGTCCGTTGAAGATCGCTGGCGAGCACAGTGTTTCCGTTGCTTTGCATACTGACGTTGTTGTTGACGTTAATGTTGCAGTAGTAGGCGAACACGCTTAATTTGCTGTCTTGGCAAATTCAAAAAAAAGCCGGGTTTTCCCGGCTTTTTTTATGTCGATGGCTGAATTTTGGGCTATTTGGCTATTTGTCACAAACTTGTCACAAACTGGTTCATTTCTCCATGTTGGGACGTTCTGATAGTTTGATTTAACGGTTATAATGCGCGCCATGAAAGCTGGTTCTGATCCTCAACTTGATGCCTTGCGTGTCCCCCCTCATTCCATAGAAGCAGAGCAATCTGTTCTCGGAGGTTTGCTGCTTGACAATGCCGCCTGGGATCGTATTGCCGACTTCATCAACGAAGAAGATTTTTATCGTTATGACCACAGGATCATTTTCCAGTGCATGGTCAAATTGATCAATTCTTCGCGTCCTGCTGACGTCATCACTGTGTATGAAGCACTGAATGGTGTGGGTAAGGCAGAAGATGCCGGTGGCCTGACCTACCTTAACGCACTTGCGCAGAATACACCTTCGGCTGCGAATATACGCCGCTACGCAGAGATCGTGCGCGACCGCGGTGTCTTACGCAAGCTGATTACCGTGGCAGATGAGATTTCAGGAGATGCCTTCAACCCCCAAGGGAAAGAGGTCAAGCAGATGCTGGACGCGGCGGAATCCAAGATTTTCGCGATTGCCGAAGAGGGCGCGCGCGGGGCGCAAGGTTTCCAGGCCATCCAGCCCTTGTTGACACAAGTCGTTGAGCGCATTGATGAATTGTATAACCGCGACAACCAGAACGATATTACCGGTGTACCTACCGGTTTTGTTGATCTGGACAAAATGACTTCAGGCTTGCAGCCGGGCGATCTGGTGATTGTGGCGGGACGTCCCTCCATGGGTAAAACCGCGTTCTCATTGAACATCGGTGAAAACGTAGCAATAGACAGTGGTTTGCCAGTCGCAGTGTTCTCCATGGAGATGGGCGGCGCCCAGCTGGCGATGCGTATGCTGGGCTCGGTAGGCCGTCTGGATCAAAGCCGCCTGCGGGTCGGCAAGCTGACTGATGAAGACTGGCCCCGCCTGACGCATGCGATACAAAAAATGAATGATGCACAGTTGTACATTGATGAAACACCAGCGCTGAGTTCAATTGAGTTGCGTGCACGCTCACGCCGCCTGGCGCGCCAGTGTGGCAAACTAGGCCTGGTGATTGTCGATTACCTGCAATTGATGTCAGCCAACTCTGCTGGTGAAAACCGTGCGACTGAGATTTCTGAAATTTCCCGTAACTTGAAGGGTCTGGCAAAAGAACTGCATTGTCCAGTGATTGCCTTATCCCAGTTGAACCGCTCTCTGGAGCAAAGACCAAATAAACGCCCAGTCATGTCTGACTTGCGCGAATCGGGTGCGATTGAGCAGGATGCTGACGTCATCATGTTTATTTATCGTGACCAGGTATATAACCCGGATTCACCTGATAAGGGCACGGCAGAAATCATTATTGGTAAGCAGCGTAACGGCCCTATTGGTAGTGTGCGCCTGACTTTCCTGGGTGAGTACACCAAATTCGATAACTATGTCGGTCATTTGTCCGTGTTTGGTGATAACGAATAATATTGAAAAAAGTATGAACTGATATTGATTGTTTGGTAGAGACGAAGTGGTGTTGTAAAGACTTAAATGTAGAACAGTGTTGCCAGGCATGTTTGTATGCATGCACTTTCCTGGACAATTCTAGAAATCTTATATTTTCAGTGAGAATAAAATGTTTGGACGCTTGATGCCCACCGAGGGCAAATTTTTTGAACTCTTCAATCAACATGCTGAGTTATGTGTCAAAGGCTCCAAAGAAATGGTTGCCCTAATGACGAACTTTGATGACCTGGAGATCCGTGTTCACGCGATAGAGAGCATAGAAAAGCAGGCCGATACTGTCACTTACAATACGATAGAATTGTTGCACAAAACCTTCATCACACCACTGGACCGTGATGACATCCATAAACTGATCACACGTATGGATGATATTCTGGACTTGCTGGAAGATGCTGGTCAGACTATCTCTCTGTACGATATCCGCGAAATCACACCAGAAGCAAAGCGTCTGGCTGAACTTTGCCTGGGTTGCGCTGAAAAAGTAAGGGCCGCTGTGGCCTTGTTGCATAACATGGATAACTCCCGTGAAATCCTGGCCTTGTGCGAAGAAATCGACCGCCTGGAATCGGATGCGGATCACGTCATGCGTGCTGCCATGTCCAAACTGTTCCGCGATGAACCTGATGTCCGCAATCTGATCAAACTTAAAGCGATCTACGAAATACTGGAAACAGTGACGGATCGTTGTGAAGATGTTGCCAATATCATAGAAGGCATTATTGTTGAGAACGCTTAAGCGTCTGACTTTTTTATTTTGACGCTTAATTGACGCTTAACAGTTCTCTGTCAATGCAGAGAGCGAACAAGGGAATTCACTTTTATGCAATCCTTTCATATGAGCCTGCACGTCGTCATCTTATTGGTGGTGCTGGCATTGTTATTCGATTTCATGAACGGCTTCCATGACGCCGCAAATGCAATCGCAACCGTTGTTTCGACAGGGGTATTGAAGCCTAGCCAGGCGGTAGCCATGGCTGCCTTATTCAATGTTTTTGCTTTTTTCGTTTTTAATCTGTCAGTAGCCAAAACCATAGGCAAGGGCACGATTGATCCTGTCATTGTCGATCACTATGTGATCTTTGGTGCTTTGGTCGGGGCGATATTCTGGAATCTGGTGACCTGGTATTTTGGTATCCCTTCATCGTCTTCCCATGCCCTGATCGGCGGCTTGATTGGTGCTGCAGTAGCCAAAGAAGGTACTGGCGCCCTGATTGCAGCAGGTCTGTACAAGATCATTTTGTTTATCGTCTTGTCACCATTGCTGGGCTTTGTGCTGGGTTCTGTGATGATGCTGATCGTTTCCTGGTTGTTCGTTAAATCGACACCAAGAAAAGTGGATAAATGGTTCCGCCGTCTGCAACTGGTGTCGGCTTCTGTTTTCAGCCTTGGCCACGGTGGTAATGATGCGCAAAAGACCATGGGTATTATCTGGATGCTGTTGATTGCAGCGGGTTACTCCAGCGAAGCTGATAAAGGCCCACCGGGCTGGGTAGTGTATTCCTGCTATGCAGCTATCGGCCTGGGTACTTTGTTTGGCGGCTGGCGTATCGTGAAGACCATGGGTCAGAAAATCACCAAGCTCAAACCTGTCGGTGGTTTTTGTGCCGAAACAGGTGGTGCCATCACCCTGATCATGGCAACTGTACTTGGTATTCCTGTATCAACAACGCACACCATTACTGGTGCGATCGTTGGTGTAGGTTCAGCGCAAAAAATGTCTGCAGTGCGCTGGGGCGTTGCTGGCAATATCGTCTGGGCATGGATTTTGACAATCCCGGCTTCTGCTTTTGTGGCAGCCATCGCGTGGTGGATAGGCAGACATATCCTGTAGTGAAAAATATTGATGTATAAAAAAACGCCTCAGTTCACATGAACTGAGGCGTTTTTTCTTGGGCGCTTACGCTTACATCTGTTTAAATAAATGCACGAAACTGCGGCTGACTTCCAGCTTTTCTGTCAGCCCTTTGATCTGCACCAGATGGCGGCCACGCAGGTCGCGCACCACGCCTGAAATAGCTTTGGCATTCACCAGGGTCGATCTGTGGATTTGCCAGAACAGGGCGGGGTCGAGTTCATCTGCCAAGTCGCGTACAGGCTTGCGTATCAACGCTTCATAAGTGGCTGTCTGTACCCGCGTATATTTTTCATCAGACTGAAAGAACAGAATTTCCTCTACTGGTATCAGGCGCAATTCCTGGCCTATCGAGGCCTGTATCCATTGCAGATAATTTGGCTTGGGGCTGATGCCCATTTGCTTGGCCAGTTGCGACAGCATGCTGCTCATGTCGTTGGGCTGGCTTTGAGCAGTTAATCTGGCCTTGAGTCTTTCTACGGTGCGCGTCAGCCTCTCTACATCTGCGGGCTTCAAAACATAATCAACTGCGCCATGATCAAAAGCCTGTATCGCATATTGGTCATAAGCAGTAATGAATACGATATGCGCCTTGTTGCCTATGTCCTTGGCGGCTTCCAGTCCGGTCTTGACCGGCATGCGTATGTCGAGAAAAGCCAGGTCTGGCTTATGTGTTTCTACCAAGGTGACGGCTTCTTCACCATTCTTGGCTTCGTCCAGAATTTCCAGCTCGGGCCAGACCTGTTCCAGGCGCGACTTTAACTGGTCGCGCATCAGTCTTTCATCATCAGCAATTATGGCAGTAGGCATGGTCAGCGTAATTGAAATCTAGTTGGCTAATTCGTAAGGGATTTCTATAGTAACGCAAACTCCACTGGGTTGATTAGGGGTAATGATCATTTGACCCTTTTCTTTGTAAATCAATTTCAGGCGTTCACGTATATTTTGCAATCCCAGTCCGGTACCGTTGCTGGGCATGGCGCCAAATCCCAGTCCATTGTCCGTCACAGAGACACGCAACTTGTTATGCGCAACCTCGGCATGGAAGCGTATGGTGCCACCTTCCGCCTTGCATTCCAGGCCGTGCTTGATGGCGTTTTCGACCAGCGACTGCAACATCATTGGTGGGAAAGAGGCACTGCGCAAACCTTCAGGCATGATGAAATCGACATTCAGTCTTTCTTCCATGCGCATTTTCAGCAATTCCAGATAAGATTTGACCATATCCGCTTCCCGGCCCAAATTGGTCACGCTGGCATTTTCACGCATTTGTGGCAAGACAGCACGCAAGTAAGCAATCAGGCTGCGCTGCATGGCGGCTGCGCGTGGAGGATCGGTTTCTATCAGATGTTCAACCGAGGCCAGGGTATTGAACAGGAAATGCGGCTCTACCTGTGCCTGCATCATTTGCATCTGTGCTTCACTGACCTGGCGTAGCAGGGATTCGCGCTCGGCCGTCATACCAGCTTCCTTGGCTTTTTCTTCGGCGCGTACTTTGCCACTCATCAAGGCTTTCATGCCAAACAGACCAAATACCAGCAAGACCACGAAATTGATAAACCATTTGGAGGACGTGCGCTTAAAACTGCGTACTTCTTCATCGGCGGCATCGGCAACTGCATCATTGATCTCTTCGCTGATCTGCTTGGCTATTTCAGCGGGTAATTTGATGTGGATGTCATCGCTGTCAGAGATGGATGGCGGGGTCGGGGGTGTTGGTGATGTTGTCGCCTCGGGGCCAGACGGCGCATTCGGTGCTGCAGGGGCAGATGGTGGTGCCGGTGGAGCAGGTGGCGCAATGCCGTTATCTTTATTGATATGAATGCCATTCTCATCAATTTCTATGAACTTACCCTTGCCATCGGTATTGTTCTTGCGGATGCGCAGGCCAGTATTGTCTATTTCTATGCTGGTATCACCATCGCTGATCTTGCTGGTTTTTTTTGCCTTGCTGGATTTGCCAGATGGGTTGCTTTTTTTGATGACGATATTTTCTTGGGACGTGAACAGCATGTCCTGCAGCATGCTGCCCGCAGTGATGGTGATAATGGCAAACAAGAAAAACTTCCACCAGGATAATTTGGTCACCCAGGCTGCCGTTGTGTCAAAGCTTTTGCTAAGCCAGGCCATCAGGTCGGCGATGAGCTGCTTGATCGTGTCTGCGTTGGTATTATTCATGATGCTTCTCTTTTAACGGTTGTCCCTGACATTTCAGCCATATGTCATGCACAGGCTGCTGGCGACTTTTCAGTCCATGTTGATACTGTAGGGAAATCGTGCTGGCTTTGATAGTGACTTGCGACAGTCTGCAAAAAATGCAGGACAGAATGGAAAATGCCACATTTAGTATGCATGGTTACTGGCGCAGGGAGTAGCAAGAGTGGGTGTCTGGCTGCACGCGTCAGGCCACAAAATCCGGCCTGTTGCATGCAATGGGATTATCTGCTTGCCAGCCAGGCATGCAAATCATCGCGGGTCAGGGGTTTGGAATACAGATAACCCTGGGCGATATGGCAATCGTAAGAAAGCAGGGTGTTTGCCTGCATTTCACTTTCCACACCTTCGGCAATAATGGACAGCCCGAGGTTTTTGCCAAGCTGAACAATCATTTTGGCAATACTGCCTTCATTTGGATTTTTCTGGATTTCATTGACAAAGGCGCGGTCAATTTTCAATTTATCTACATCGAGTTTTTGCAAGTGACTCAGTGACGAGAAGCCGGTACCAAAGTCATCAATCGAGATGCTCATGCCCAGTTGCTTGATCTGGTGCAGGGTCTTGATCAGCAATTCCGGGTCTTTCATGGCCATGGATTCAGTAATTTCAAGTTCCACATATTGCGGCGGCACCTGGGTATCTGCCAAGGCCTTGTTCAGTGATTGCATGAACAAGGGATGTGAAAACTGAACTTGTGAGACATTGATGGCCATCTGGAAATTGGTATAACCCAGGCTGCGCAAATGCACCAGTTCAAGACAGGCGGTACGCAAGACCCATTCACCGATATCGACAATCAGGCCGGAATATTCGGCGATGGGAATAAACTGATCCGGCGGGATGAATTTGCCTTCATCGGTTTTCCAACGCAACAAGGCTTCTGCCCCAAGTACGCGTCCATCGCGCATGTCAATTTGGGGCTGGAAAACCAGAAATAATTTTTTTTGCTCGAATGCCGCACGCAGGGCATGCATGAGCAAGACGCGTTCGCGTATCTCCACCCCCATATTGCGGGTGAAGTATTCATAACCACCCCTACGGTTCATCTTGGCGCGCTTAAGGGCAATATTGGTGTCTTTCAGGGCTTCTGAGCCATCGCTTTCATAATCATCAAGCTTGATCAGGCCTATGGTCGCTGAAAGCTGAACGTCTTGTTGATCGACGTCGAAGGGGGAGTTGAACAAAGCCAGGATCTTATCCGGGCATACCAGGCTTTCGTCGCCCAGCAAGGCAAAAGTATCGCTGCCAACCCTTGCCAGTTGGCAATGCTCACCAAAATTGGCAACCAGTCTTTGCGCAACGGAATACAGAAGCTGATCACCAAACTGATGACCAAGTGCATCATTGGTCTCGGCAAAATGGTCGATATCTATGAGCGACAGTGAACTGTGGTTTTTGAGTGAGGTCATCAGCGTCTCATTCAAGGTCTGCAGCAGCTTGAGGCGGTTCGCCAGGCCTGTCAGCGGGTCATAGAAGGCGTAGTTATGTAGACGTGAAGTCAGCATAACATTGTCCAGACCCACAGATACATTGCCGCAAAACACACCCAGCAGGCGCTTGTCCATCTCATTCAGATGCAGGCCGGTGTTGAGGTAGAGCGTGAAATCCTTTTGTGCGACATTGTTGAAGTAGAGTGCGGTCGATTCTGCTTCAAACACACTTTGGCGGGCTTCCAGCGAGCGTGTGACGATATCGCCAATTGCATGGTTGTCCAATTGCTCTAGTGGTTTGTTCAGGCTGCCCAGGTACATATCGGTGGCGGCGATAATGTACAGGTCATCACTTTCTTCCTGTAACTCTACCGGTACCTGCCGGGCGCAAACGAATCCCTCTGTATTGAGTCCTAACAAGCCGGCAATCTGCACAAGCACTCCGGCCGCAAAATTTTGCAGACCCTGCAGTGCCATCAATTCGGTGCTGGCATGGATAATCATCTCCAGGCCGCGCCTGCTGGCACTGATGGCGCAAATCTGTTCGTAAGAGCGTATGGCCGAGGTGACGGCGGTATATAGCTTGGTGCGGGTCAGTTCTGATTTGGTTTTGTAATCATTGATGTCGTAATCGCGTATCGCATCGATTTCTGGCGCATAGCCTGGCTGGCCGGTACGCAGGATGATCCTGACATCAGTGAGGCCCAGGGTCTTGCGGATATGACTGACCAGTTGCAGGCCGGCGTCCTCCTGCTCCATGACCACATCCAGCAGGATAATGGCAATATCAGTTTCATTTTTCAGGATGTCGCGGGCTTCTGCGGCGGAATACGCGTGCAGGAAACTCAGGGCGCGGTGCTGGATCTCCAGGCTACCCAACGCAAAGGTTGTGGCGGAATGGACATCCGGATCATCATCAATAATCATGATCCGCCAAGTCTGCGCAGGCCGCGAAGCCGCCGCAGTTTCGTCGCTGTCTGGTTCATCAAGGAAAACCAGATCATCTTCAGAAGAGTGGATCGTTGAATTCATCTGTAATGCGGCTCCATGCTTGGCATATCGTATGGTAAGGGCACTGCAAAATTGGTTCCTTGCGGAACTATGACATTAAAAGTATCGGGAGCCAAGCTTCAAATATTTATCATTGGTAAGAATAAAACAAGATTCACCCGAGCGGGGATAAAAATGCCCTGAATTTGACTGGAATGTGCGAAAAATAGTGAAATCTTTTGCTACATCATACAGAGGCTAAATTCTGTACTGGGCGCTTCACTGGTAAAATGGAATTTATTCTGTCTAACCTCTCATTTTCGAAATAATATGTCCGGTAATACTTTTGGCACCTTGTTTACTGTTACAACCTTCGGCGAATCCCACGGTCCAGCTATCGGTTGCGTGATTGATGGCTGCCCTCCGGGCATGGAATTGTCTGAAGCAGACATACAGCCAGAACTTGACCGCCGCCGCCCCGGTACATCGCGCCATGTGACCCAGCGCCAGGAACCTGATACGGTGGAAATTCTGTCCGGTATATATCAGGGCAAGACGACAGGTACGCCGATAGGCCTGCTGATCCGCAACCAGGACCAGCGCAGTAAGGATTATGGCAACATCACCGAAACTTTTCGTCCAGGGCATGCCGATTTCACTTACTGGAATAAATACGGCATTCGCGACCCGCGTGGCGGTGGGCGCTCTTCTGCACGTTTGACTGCGCCCGTTGTTGGTGCCGCAGCAATCGCAAAAAAGTGGTTGCATCAGCAATATGGGACAGTGTTTCATGGCGGTATGAGTCAACTGGGTGAAATTGTCATTCCATTTCAAGCCTGGGAACATGCGTCAACTAACCCGTTCTTTGCACCAACGACTGATGTTGCATTGATACAGCAACTTGAAGATTACATGGATGCCTTGCGCAAAGATGGTGATTCCATCGGTGCCAAAATCGATGTCGTGGCCTCTAATGTACCAGTTGGTCTGGGTGAGCCTATCTATGACAAACTTGATGCAGAAATCGCCTATGCAATGATGGGTATCAATGCAGTCAAGGGTGTGGAGATCGGTGCAGGCTTCCGTTCAGTTGCACAACGCGGCTCTGAACATGGTGATGAACTGACGCCTGAGGGTTTTGTTGGCAATAATGCCGGCGGCATATTGGGAGGCATTTCTACTGGTCAGGATATTACGGTTTCAATTGCGATCAAGCCTACATCTTCAATCCGTACCCCGAGAAGATCAGTCGATAAAGACGGTAATCCTGTCATGGTGGAAACTTTTGGTCGTCATGATCCCTGCGTTGGCATCCGCGCCACCCCGATTGCGGAAGCCATGCTGGCGCTGGTCCTGATGGACCATGCCCTGCGCCACAGGGCGCAATGTGGTGATGTCAAGCTGGGTGCCTGATACCAGGTCACCATTCACCTTTCTCTGGGTTTAGTCGGGATCATGCTACACTGGGGGCGCAGCTTTGGTGCGTTCCTGTTGAGTGATTTGTGAATGCCTTGCCCTGTCATCGTCTGTGCAATTCTGCACGCTGTTTTTGTTGCTCTATTCCAAAATATTCACTCGTAATTTTCCAAAATACCATCGGAATCCAGATGAAAATTTGGCGATTTTCATCAAACTCCTGCATTTATACTGAAACTTTCATGCACCAATTTGGCGTGAGGGTTGGTTTTGCGTTGCACAATTGTGGCATAATCAAATGCGAAAAAAAGATGCAGTACAGGATGTAGCAAGAACCAATGACTTATTTCCAGGCTTCAGATTATGCTTAAAACGCTTTACGATAAATTATGGGAATCCCACGTAGTCCATTCCGAAGACGATGGCACTGCAATTCTCTACATAGACCGCCATTTGTTGCATGAAGTCACGAGCCCGCAAGCCTTTGATGGTTTGAAGCTGGCCGGACGCCAACCGTGGCGACTATCCGCCAATCTGGTGGTGGCAGATCATAATGTGCCAACGACAAACCGCGTCAATGGTATTGATGACCCGATTTCACGTCTGCAGGTAGAAACGCTCGACGCCAACGCCAAAGAATATGGTTTAACCTATTTTGGCATGGCAGACAAACGCCAGGGCATCGTTCACGTTATCGGGCCGGAGCAGGGCGCAACTTTGCCGGGCATGACAGTCGTCTGTGGTGATTCGCATACATCGACCCATGGTGCGTTTGCCTGCCTGGCGCATGGTATAGGCACATCTGAAGTTGAGCATGTGCTGGCGACACAAACCCTGATCGCTAAAAAATCCAAATCCATGCTGGTACAGGTTGATGGCGCCATGCCTGTCGGCGTGACAGCTAAAGATATCGTGCTGGCGGTGATTGGTAAAATCGGCACTGCTGGTGGTACTGGTTATGCGATTGAGTTTGCTGGTTCAATCATTCGCAGCCTGTCGATGGAAGGCCGCATGACGGTTTGCAATATGGCGATTGAAGCTGGTGCGCGTGCCGGTATGGTGGCGGTGGATCAGGTTACTATTGACTATGTCAAAGGCCGTCCCTTGTCACCCGTCGGCCCGCACTGGGACAGAGCAGTCGAATACTGGAGAACCTTGCACACGGATGCCGGTGCCAAATTCGACATGGTCGTGACCTTGAATGCTGCCGAAATCAAACCGCAAGTCACCTGGGGTACCTCACCTGAAATGGTGGTGGCAATAGATAGCCGTGTACCTGATCCTGAGCAGGAAAAAGATGCAGTCAAGCGTGATGCGATAGAAAAAGCCCTGATCTACATGGCGCTGCAACCGAATACGGCTATTTCTGATATCCGCATTGATAAAGTATTTATCGGTTCCTGCACCAATTCGCGCATAGAAGATTTGCGTGCAGCAGCTGCCGTGGTGCGTGGCAAATATCGCGCATCAAATGTCAAACTGGCGATGGTGGTGCCGGGCTCTGGTCTGGTCAAGGAGCAGGCTGAGCGTGAAGGCCTGGATCAGATATTTAAAGCTGCTGGCTTTGAATGGCGCGAACCAGGTTGCTCCATGTGCCTGGCCATGAATGCCGACAGGTTGGAGCCGGGTGAGCGCTGCGCTTCCACTTCCAACCGTAACTTTGAAGGCCGTCAGGGGCAGGGTGGCCGCACTCATCTGGTATCACCCGCAATGGCAGCTGCCGCAGGTGTAGCAGGACATTTTATAGATGTACGTGGATTATCTTAATTTGCTAGGAGAGATGACATGAAAAAGATATTTGTATTGGCGATGTGCGCACTGGTGCTGACTGCATGTAATACCGTTCAAGGTATAGGCAAAGACGTTAAAAAGGCTGGTGAAGCAGTCGAGAATGTAGGTAAAAAATAAGCAACAACATGGAAAAATTTACTTTACTCGATGGCCTGGTTGCGCCCATGGACAGGGCTAATGTCGATACCGATGCCATTATCCCCAAGCAGTTCTTGAAATCCATCAAACGTAGTGGCTTTGGCCCCAATCTGTTTGATGAATGGCGTTATCTCGATCATGGCGAACCTGGCATGGACAATAGCAAGCGTCCTGTGAATCCAGATTTTGTGCTGAACCAGCAGCGCTATCAGGGTGCTTCGATTTTGCTCGCACGTAAAAATTTCGGTTGCGGTTCTTCGCGCGAGCATGCGCCATGGGCTTTGGAGCAATTTGGCTTTCGCGCGATTATTGCCCCGAGCTTTGCAGATATCTTCTTTAATAACTGCTATAAAAACGGCGTGCTGCCTATCGTCCTGGGCGAGGCTCAAGTCGATACATTGTTCAATGAAGTCAAGGCTTTCCCTGGTTATCGTCTGATCGTCGATCTTGAACAGCAAGTTGTGCGCACCAGTAATGGCAGTGCCGGCTATGGTTTTGATATTGACGCATTCCGCAAATACTGCATGCTCAATGGCCTTGATGATATTGGACTTACCCTGCGCCAGTCTGACAAGATACGGGCTTTTGAAGAGCGCCATATAGCAGCGCAACCCTGGCTCGCCAATACTATCTAAGTCATCTGAATTTGCTTAAAAATACGCTAAAAAATAAGCTATCTAAATTAATTTGTTGAGAATATGAAAATTGCTATTTTGCCGGGTGACGGCATAGGTCCGGAAATTGTTGAGCAGGCAGTCAAGGTGTTGAATGCGCTGGGCGAGTCTTTTGAAATGGAAACCGCACCAGTAGGTGGCGCAGGCTATGAAGCATCTGGCCATCCTTTGCCAGAAGCGACGCTGAAACTGGCATTGGAAGCCGATGCCGTTTTGTTTGGCGCAGTCGGCGACTGGAAATATGACACTCTGGATCGCCCCTTGCGTCCTGAACAAGCTATCCTGGGCTTGCGTAAAAACCTCAAGCTGTTCGCCAATCTGCGCCCAGCCATCATGTACCCAGAGCTGGCAGGTGCATCGACATTAAAACCAGAAGTGGTTTCTGGTCTGGATATCCTGATAATCCGCGAATTGACCGGCGATATTTATTTTGGTCAGCCACGCGGTGTGCGCGTATGTCCTGATGGCCCATTCAAAGGTGAGCGCGAAGGTTTTGATACCATGCGTTATGCTGAGTCAGAAATCCGCCGTATTGCCCACGTGGCTTTCCAGGCTGCACAAAAGCGCGACAAGCGTCTGACCAGCGTCGATAAAGCCAATGTGCTGGAAACTTTCCAGTTCTGGAAAGACATCGTCACTGAAGTGCATAAAGAATACCCGGATGTGGCGCTGGATCATATGTATGTCGATAACGCCGCCATGCAACTGGTGCGCGCACCCAAGAAATTTGACGTTATCGTCACCGGCAATATGTTTGGCGACATCTTGTCTGACCAGGCATCCATGTTGACTGGTTCCATCGGCATGCTGCCATCGGCCTCATTGGATGCAAATAACAAGGGTCTGTATGAACCGTCACATGGTTCAGCTCCAGATATCGCAGGCAAAGGCGTAGCCAATCCGCTGGCGACTATTTTGTCTGCGGCCATGATGTTGCGTTACTCGCTGAATAAGGCAGAGCAGGCAGATCGCATAGAAAATGCGGTCAAGAAAGTCCTGGCGCAGGGTTTGCGTACTCCTGATATTTATGAGGCAGGTACCACCAAGGTTGGTACTGGCGAGATGGGACAAGCCGTATTGCAGGCATTGAGTTAATTTAGTCCTTACGCAAAACCGCCCCAGCTGCGTTGCAGCGACTAGTCGTACTAAAGTACTGTCTTTGTCGCAAAGCCTTGCTAGGACAATTTTGCATAAATCCTATTTGTTCGTGAAGGGCAGGGACGTCCTGCAAAATTTTAGGGAAAAATGATGAAACTGGTAGGTCTGGTAGGTTGGCGCGGTATGGTGGGTTCTGTCCTGATGCAACGCATGCAGGAAGAAGGTGATTTCGATCATATTGAACCCGTGTTCTTTTCAACGTCCAATACAGGTGGCGCGGCCCCTGCAATGGCGAAAAATGAAAAGACCTTGCAAGACGCAAATAATATTGATGCGCTCAAGAAGTGCGAAATTATTATTACCTGCCAGGGCGGTGACTACACCAATGAAATTTACCCAAAATTGCGCGCTAGTGGCTGGAACGGTCACTGGATTGATGCTGCGTCCAGTCTGCGCATGAATGAAAATGCTGTCATCGTACTGGATCCGGTGAATTTGCCTGTGATCAAGCAAGCTCTGGTCAATGGTCAAAAAGACTGGATAGGCGGCAATTGCACAGTCAGCTGCATGCTCATGGGTGTTGGTGCTTTGTATAAGGCAGGCCTGGTTGAATGGATGAGTACGCAAACTTACCAGGCAGCATCTGGCGGCGGTGCCCAGCACATGCGCGAACTGTTGACGCAATATGGCACTTTGAATGCAGAAGTTCGTTCACTGCTCGATGACCCGAAAAGCGCGATTCTGGAAATCGACCGTAAAATCATTGCCAAGCAACGTTCTTTGACTGCCGATGAAACTGCCAACTTTGGCGTACCACTGGGTGGTTCGCTGATTCCCTGGATAGACAAGGATCTCGGCGACGGCATGTCCAAGGAAGAATGGAAAGGCATGGCCGAGACCAACAAGATATTGGGTCAGGGCGAAGGATTTGGTACAGCCGCTGTTCCGGTCGATGGTTTCTGCGTGCGTATTGGTGCCATGCGTTGCCACAGCCAGGCTTTGACATTCAAACTGAAAAAAGACGTGCCGCTGGCAGATATCGAAGCCATGATCGCTGCTGACAATGAATGGGTAAAAGTTGTACCAAATACCCGCGAAGCCAGTATTCGTGATCTGACACCGGTTGCTGTTACTGGTACCATGACTATTCCGGTTGGCCGTATCCGCAAACTGGCGATGGGCCCGGAGTATGTTGGTGCATTCACCGTGGGTGACCAATTATTGTGGGGTGCGGCAGAACCGCTGCGTCGTATGCTGCGCATTCTGATTGACTAAAAACTCAGCAAAACTTGATGTTTTAAAGTAATTGTTAAAACTTGTTGTAGAATATAGGGGGGCGTTTAACGCCCCCTTGTTGTTTTTGAAACTCCAGAAAAATCTAATTTGTTGTCTTTTTTGGAATTAATTTTAATAAATAAACAATTAGGATTTTGGCGATTATTTTTCACTTGTCATTTGGCAACAACATTTATGCGATATCCTTGCACTTCAGGGTTCTTAATGTATTTACCACTGTGATAAATCGCGTTAAGCTTGCGTGGCAATGTTTGTAATGTTAATGTGAAACATTAGGACGAGTCGCTAAGCAATGTGTAAAGCGTCACCCAGCGGACTTTGTTCGCCAAAAATTCCCAATATGTCTGACAAAATGCATAATCAAAAAAAATCGTCTGTGATTACCGTGGGACGCAAGGCGTTAAGTGTTGCTGTAGCCTCGTCCTTGTTCATGTTGTCCAGTGCGCATGCTACCGGTCTCGGTAAGCTGACCGTACTTTCCGCTCTTGGGCAACCCTTGCGCGCAGAGGTAGAACTTACCTCTCCCGCCAAGGAAGAAATCGATTCCCTGGTGCCCAGGCTGGCATCCCAGGAAGCTTTCAAACAGGCGAACATAGACTTTAATGTCGCATTATTGTCACTGCGTTTTGCAGTTGAGCAGCGCGGTGCGAATTACGTCATCCGCATTAGCTCATCGCAGGCAATGAACGAACCTTTCGTTGATATGCTGCTGGAGTTAAACTCCGCCAATGGTAAGCTGCTGAGAGAATACACCTTCTTGCTGGACCCCGCTGAGTTGCGAAACAGTCAATCTGCGCAAGTCAGTAATCCCGTTGTTGTTGCTAACCAGCCACAGAATACGTCTGCATCCAATGCAGCCAAAAACACCCGTTCAAATACGATTGCAAATAATCCTGGTTTAAGAAATGACAGGTCACCAGCGCCAAAAAACGCTGAAGCCGGCAAGGAAATCAAATCCGCCGGCGAATATCAGGTCAAGGCTGGTGATACTTTAAGCAAGATAGCCGGTAGTTATCGTGCTGAAGGCGTTTCCCTGGATCAGATGCTGGTCAGTATTTACCGCGCCAATCCACAGGCTTTTGCCGGTAATAACATGAATCGCCTGAAATCCGGCCAGATACTGACCGTGCCGGACGCTGCTTCTGCCAACACAAGTGCAGGCAACACCAATGAGGCCCACTCAGTTGTGGTAGCGCACGCCGCTGATTTCAATGCCTACCGCAACAAACTGGCAGGTCAGGTGGCAGATGCTCCAGCAGAAAAAGCACCGTCCACCAAACAAAGTGGTGCCGGCAAGATTACTGCCAAGGTAAAAGAAGTCCCAAGCGCGACGACTGATTCGCCAGATAAACTGAAATTGTCCAAGGCTGGACCTGCTTCTGCACGTACCTCAGGCAAGGGCGGTGAAGAAGATAAGCTCGCCAAGGAAAGGGCAGCGCAAGAAGCCAATGCGCGCGTCAAAGAACTTGAGAAAAACGTCACTGACCTCAAAGGCTTGCTCGAAGCGCAGAAGATAGAAATCAAAAACAAGGAGCTGGCAGCCAAGCAGGCAGAGTTGGCCAAGGCTAAGCCTGAAACCAAGGCAAGTGCCCCAGCTCCAGCATCAACACCTGCGCCAGCGTTGGCAAGTGTAGCGTCCGCTCCCGTAGTTGCACCTGCACCTGCACCTGCACCGGCTTCAGCGCTAGCGTCTGCTCCGGCATCTGTTTCCGCGCAGGCAAGTGCGCCAGCACCAGCTAGCACGCCAACCGCTGCAGCGTCCGCAGCTTCTGTTGCTACGCCAAAACCACCGGTCAAGCGCAAGATAACGGCACCGCCACCTCCGCCACCACCTCCCGAGCCTGGTTTCTTTGATATTATTTCAGACAATCTGTTGCTAGGAGGCATAGCTTTAATAGGTATCCTGGGTGGTATTGGTATTTGGACCAGTCAGCGCAAGAAAAAATTGCAGCACTTTGAAGACAGCATCTTGACCGGTTCCAGCATGAAGGCCAACTCCATGTTTGGCTCTACCGGTGGTCAGAGTGTTGATACGAATAACAGCGTTTTCAACTCCAATTTTGCACCATCTGCGAGCCAGCTGGATGCCAATGAAGTTGATCCTGTTGCTGAGGCCGATGTGTATATCGCCTATGGCCGTGATTCTCAGGCAGAAGAAATCCTGAAAGAAGCTTTGCGTACACAGCCAGACCGCCACGCGGTCAGGGTCAAATTGCTGGAAATTTATTTTGGCCGTAAAGATGCCAAAACCTTTGAGCGTCTGGCCAGTGAGTTGTATGGCATGACCAGTGGCGAGGGTGATGACTGGGCGCAAGCCGCCTCCATGGGTATCGTGCTGGAACCAGGCAATCCTCTGTACGCTGGTGGTAAAGCCAAAGCTGACATGGCTGCTGCATCTGGTCTGGGTTCTGGTACGCAACCATTGGAAGATCTCGATCCCGAGGCACTGCTGGCCAATTCCCTGTCCCAGGACATGCTGGAAGCGATCAGTATCATTGACACAGCCCAGCGTGATGGCGGTGCCGCAAAAGCCAATGCCATTGCAGAAGAAGCGGCGATGGATGAGCATGCGCTGGATTTTGATCTCGACATCTCGGCTATTCCTGAACCAGAAGTGCCAAAAATTCCTGAGCCTGTTGCCCATGCTGCGCCAGCCGCAGAGCCTGCTGCAGCACCAGAAGTCGATTTTGGTACGATAGACTTTGATTTTGGCAGCAAGGATGATGTGCCTGCACCTGCTCATGTGGTGGCAGAGGCGGCCCCCGTCGTTGCAGCAGAGCCAGAAGCTGAGAAGTTCGAGCTGGATTTGGGTCATATAGATTTCGCGGCGGACAAACCGGCAGCAGATCATTTGTCTCTGGATATCTTGCCACCAGATGAAAAATTGGATGAAAATCTGTTGGCAGCATCCCTGGCTGGAGAGTCTGCAGAGACACCATTGCCTGAGCTGGCAGCGCAAAAAGCTGAGGCGGATGCCATGTCTGCTTTTGAATTTGATTTGTCCGGTATTGACCTTGATCTGGATCCGGGTGCAGCACCTGCGTCACCCGCAGCAGAAGAGGCTCCGGCGCACAATGCTGAAATGGCAACCAAGCTGGATCTGGCAGTTGCCTATCATGAAATCGGTGATAAAGAAGGTGCCCGCGAATTGCTGGATGAAGTACTCAAGGGCGGTACTACTGATCAGGTAGAAAGAGCCAAGTCCATGATAGCTCAAATGGCTTAATGGTCTTGTCGTAGTCATAACGGGCGCAGCGCATGCTGGCGCCCGTTTTGTTTTTTGGAAATCGCATTGTGTTGAAACGATTAGTTTTAGGTGTGCAGTACGACGGTAATTCCTGGCAAGGCTGGCAAACGCAGCCTTCTGGTAACACCGTGCAAGACGCGTTGGAACGGGCTTTGCAACAATTTAGCAAAAGTGACATCAAAACCACTTGCGCCGGGCGCACTGACGCTGGCGTACATGGTATTGAGCAGGTCGTCCATTTTGATACCGAACTGGTGCGCGAGTCTTATTCCTGGGTGAATGGCGTGAATGCCTTTTTACCCGCCTCTGTTGCTGTTCAGTGGGCGAAAGAATTGCCGATGGACCCTGAGTCTGAAGACAATTTCCATGCGCGTTTTAGTGCCCGCGCCCGTACTTATCATTATATTTTGCATAATGCCGCCATCCGTTCACCCATGTGGAGTGGGAGGGCAGGCTGGACTTTTCGTCCACTTGATGTACAGCGTATGCGCGCCGCCGCTTCGCACCTGTTGGGCGAGCATGATTTTTCTGCTTTCCGTGCCTCTGGCTGTCAGGCTAAAACCCCGGTTAAGCACATGTATGAGATACGTATACAGCGCCAGGGTGAAATGATTATCTTCACCTTGCGCGCCAGCGCCTTCCTGCATCACATGGTCAGGAATATCGTTGGTTCCCTGATCTTTGTCGGTACCGGCAAAAGAGAGCCGGAATGGATGGGAGAGGTGTTGCTCAGCAAGAACCGTGAAATTGCAGCCCCTACATTTATGCCTGATGGTTTGTACCTGGCAAGGATAGACTATGAGGATAAATGGGGCTTGCCGCAAAGAGATTTAGTGGAATCCTTGGCTTTCTTGTCTTTTTTGTAGTGATCAACTGACATCAGGCCGACGATTTCTCGGCTTTCCGGGGTGAAATCCGGTAAAATGGCGTTTTGCAAAACCCAAATTGAAGGCGCTCGCCTGGGGAAGCTTGCCCAGCTCAGAGCGCTTTTTTTATAGCCGGTATTCGCTTCACCTTTGTTTTTTTCGTAATTTCAATGAATAACATCCGCAATTTTTCAATTATTGCCCATATTGACCACGGCAAATCCACCTTGGCAGATCGTATTATTCAGCTTTGTGGCGGCCTCTCCGACCGCGAGATGGAAGCGCAAGTGCTTGATTCCATGGATATTGAGCGTGAACGTGGTATCACGATCAAAGCTCAGACAGCGGCATTGCATTACAAGGCACGCGACGGTCAGATATACAACCTGAACCTGATCGATACTCCCGGTCACGTCGATTTCAGTTATGAAGTCAGCCGTTCCCTGTCTGCATGTGAAGGCGCATTGCTGGTGGTCGATGCATCACAAGGTGTGGAAGCGCAGACAGTAGCGAACTGCTATACCGCCATTGAATTGGGTGTTGAGGTCGTGCCGGTCTTGAACAAGATTGATTTGCCGTCTGCCGACCCTGAAAATGCCTGCCAGGAAATTGAAGAAGTTATCGGCATAGATGCTTCAGATGCAGTGCATTGCTCCGCTAAAACCGGCCTGGGTGTTGAAGATGTATTGGAATCCCTGATTGTTAAGGTGCCACCTCCGCAAGGCGATCCAACAGCGCCTTTGCAAGCGCTGATTGTCGATTCCTGGTTTGATAATTACGTCGGTGTTGTCATGCTGGTGCGTATCAAGAACGGTACTTTGCGCCCTAAAGACAAGATACTGTTCATGGCAACAGAAGCGCAGCATCTGGTGGAAAGTGTAGGCGTATTTACCCCTAAATCACTGAGCCGTACAGAATTGTCGGCTGGTCAGGTAGGTTTTGTTATTGCGGGTATTAAAGAATTGAAGTCAGCCAAAGTTGGTGACACGATTACTGTTGCCAATAAACCTGCTGCCGAGCCTTTGCCGGGCTTTAAAGAAGTGCAGCCGCAAGTGTTTGCCGGTCTGTTCCCGGTTGAAGCCAATCAATACGATGCCTTGCGTGATTCTTTGGAAAAGCTCAAGCTCAATGACGCTGCCCTGATGTATGAGCCTGAAGTGTCGCAGGCGCTGGGCTTTGGCTTCCGTTGCGGCTTCCTGGGTTTATTGCACATGGAAATCGTCCAGGAACGTCTGGAACGTGAATTCGACATGGACCTGATCACTACTGCCCCAACAGTGGTGTATGAAGTGGTCATGGCTGATGGCTCCATCCTGATGGTGGATAATCCTTCCAAAATGCCTGAGCCATCCAAAATAGAAGAAATCCGCGAACCTATCGTCACCGTCAATCTCTATATGCCGCAAGAATATGTGGGTTCGGTGATTACCCTGTGTACGCAAAAACGCGGCGTACAGATGGACATGAATTACCACGGTCGCCAGGTCAAGCTGACTTATGAAATGCCGATGGCTGAGATTGTTCTGGATTTCTTTGATCGCCTGAAATCGACTTCTCGTGGCTATGCTTCCATGGACTATGAGTTCAAGGAAAACCGTGCTGCAGACGTGGTCAAAGTCGATATGTTGATCAATAGCGAAAAAGTAGATGCGCTGGCAATTATCGTGCACAGGGCAAACAGCCATTTCCGTGGCCGTGCTGTGGCCGCCAAAATGCGCGAACTTATCCCGCGTCAGATGTTTGATGTGGCGATCCAGGCTGCAATTGGCTCCAACATTATCTCGCGTGAAAACGTCAAGGCCTTGCGTAAAAACGTTTTGGCCAAATGTTATGGCGGCGATATCAGCCGTAAGCGCAAATTGCTGGAAAAACAAAAAGCAGGTAAGAAACGCATGAAGCAGGTGGGCTCGGTAGAGATCCCGCAAGAAGCGTTTTTGGCGATTTTACAAGTGGATGAAAAATGAGTTTCCAATCAATCTTGGGCAATTTCGCCCTGATCCTGTTTGTCCTGACCATAGTGACCGGTATTATCTGGTTTCTGGATATTTTTGTCTTTGCCAAGCAACGCCGCCAAAATGCTGACAAGGCTCTGGCCGAATACGACGCTCGCCGCGCCAAGCTGTCTGCCGAAGGCATACGCCTGGAAGAAAATACCCGTCATGACATAGAAGCAAATCTGCTCAGGCAGCCAGTCTGGATAGAATATTCGGGCAGCTTTTTTCCGGTGATTGCCTTGGTATTTTTCTTGCGCTCTTTCTTGTTTGAGCCTTTTAAAATCCCTTCCAGTTCAATGTTGCCGACATTGTATGTTGGTGATTTGATACTGGTGAATAAATTTACTTACGGCATACGTTTGCCTGTGATTAATAAAAAAATCATCTCTATCAATGATCCACAAAGAGGGGATGTCATGGTATTTAAATACCCTGAAGATCCTAGCGTGGACTATATTAAACGTGTGGTTGGTGTGCCTGGTGATAAAATTGTGTATAAAAACAAACGTTTATCCGTGAATGGTAAAGAAGTTTCATATGCGAATATGCCCGACTTCCGTGATAATCTTAATTATCTGAAACAATACAAAGAGCAATTGACTGGCGTTACTCATAACATTCTTGTCAATGAGCAAAAACCGGTTTACGACAGGGGCCAGGTGCTCGATTTTAAGGACAAAGAGTCTTGCTCTTATGAAATTGACGGCTTTAGCTGTACTGTTCCACAGAATCGCTATTTCATGATGGGTGATAATCGTGACAATAGTGCTGACAGCCGCTACTGGGGTTTTGTGCCAGATGAAAATATTGTTGGAAAAGCATTTTTCATCTGGATGAATTTTGGTGATATCGAACGCATTGGTAGTTTTCATTAAATTTCAGTTTTAATCAGGAAAAATCTATGTCAAATATTCAATATTCCGCATTCAAAAAACAAAAAGGTATTACCCTGATTGGCTTGATCATGGCGATTGCCGTCATCATTGTTATTGCCATGGTTGCAATGAAAGTGGTGCCTACTGCGATTGAATATAATTCCATCAATAAAGCGATGAATAACGTCAAGAATGGAACCAATCCCAGGGAAATACAGATCGCCTTTGATAAACAAAGGGAAGTTGGTTATTTTGATGCGGTGACAGGCAAGGACCTCCTTATCATCAAAAATAACGAGGGTGGATATGACCTGCATTTTTCTTACTCCAAAAAAATTCCCCTGGTTGGTCCAGCCAGCATATTGATGGAGTACTCGAACACTACTGCAAAGAATGGTGTCGTCATTACAAAACCTGCCAAGGCAGAATAAGCTACTCGTATGAATCAACAACTATTGCAGAAAAGGCTGGGGCACCAGTTTAGCAACCCCGCTTTGTTGCAGCAGGCTTTGACACATCGTAGTCATAGTGTTTTGCATAATGAACGTCTGGAATTTCTTGGTGACTCTGTCTTGAATTGCGTGGTCGCCTCCCTGTTGTTTGACAGTTTTGCCAATATTGATGAAGGTGATTTGTCGCGTGTACGTGCCAATCTGGTCAAGCAACAGTCACTGTATGAAATCGCCCAGCGAATAGAGTTGTCGCAATTCTTGCGTCTGGGCGAAGGTGAATTGAAATCCGGTGGATTCCGTCGCCCATCTATTCTGGCCGATACGCTGGAAGCCTTGTTTGGCGCGATTTTCCTGGATGCAGGTTTTGACGCCGCGCGTGAAGTGATACGTTCACTGTATGCGCCCGTGCTGGCCAGTGTTGATCCAACGACTTTGGGCAAGGACGCCAAGACTCTGCTGCAAGAATTCTTGCAAAGTAAAAAAATCGCTTTGCCGCAATATAATGTAGTAGCAACACATGGCGCAGCACATAACCAGGAATTTGAAATTGAATGCCTGGTCCCCAAACTGGAAATACAAGTATTTGGCACTGGTGGTAGTCGCCGCGCCGGGGAGCAGGCAGCAGCCAAGCTGGCACTGGAAACAGCGCTCGCCATGCTGGTGCGTTCACCTGCAGCTAAAAAAACCAAACCCCGTGCTTCGCAGCTTAAGCTGGCTGGCATAGCCACCGTGCAAGGTGAGGCTGCTGTTGAGACCAAGCCGCAATCCGCCAAGCAAAAAAGCCTGCTGGATGCAGAAGTACCCAAGGCCGAGAAAATCAAAGCCACAAACAGCGCCGTTACCAGCGCCGCTGCAGCAGATGAACTGCTGACGCATGATGCACAACCCGAGACTCACCCTAAGACTGCCTGACGACCGCATGACTGAATTAATAGACAATCCTGATTTCCGCTGTGGTTATATCGCCATCGTCGGGCGACCTAATGTCGGTAAATCGACCTTGATGAATGCCCTGATAGGCGCCAAGGTCAGCATTACCTCGCGCAAGGCACAAACCACGCGCCATCGCATTACGGGCATACAGACCAAAGACAATACTCAGTTCGTATATATTGATACGCCGGGCTTTCAGACCCGTCATTCGAACGCACTGAACCGCACGCTGAACCGTACTGTCACAACGACGCTGACAGCCGCAGACGTGATTTTGTACATCATAGAAGCAGGCACATTTGGACCGGCAGATCAGCAGGTTATTAATCTGCTGCCTAAAGATGTGCCTTGTATCCTCGTCATCAACAAATCAGACCGCGTTAAAGACAAAGCCGTGATGATGCCATTTGCTCAGAAAGTGGCAGTGCTCCATCCTTTCGCTGCGATCGTTCCGGTGTCTGCCACCTTGCGCTTCCAGCTGGAAAACCTGGAAAGTGAAATCCGCAAATACCTGCCACTGAATCCTCCTATGTTTGGTGAAGACGATATCACTGACCGCAGCGAGAAATTTTTGGCTGCAGAAATCGTCCGTGAAAAACTGTTCCGCTTCGTTGGCGATGAGCTGCCTTACACCAGCACTGTGCTGATAGAAAAGTTTGAGCAAGAGGGTAATCTGCGTCGTGTCTTTGTCGCCATTCTGGTCGATAGGGACGGTCATAAATCCATGGTCATCGGTAACAAGGGTGCACGCTTGAAAGATATCTCCACCCAGTCGCGCCAGGATATGGAAAAGCTGTTTGGTGGCCCCGTGTATCTGGAAATCTGGATCAAGGTCAAATCCGGTTGGGCAGACAACGAAGCCGGTTTGCGTGCCTACGGTTACGAGTAAATCTATCCATGGATGAGCAGGCAGTCGCCGTGCAGGAAGACAGCGCCGTAACAGATGCGGCGGCTGTGCCGCCAGCGCCACCTGCTGCAAAAAAAACTGCTGCAAGACCACGCGCACCTAAAGCAAGTACGGCAAGCTCAGCAAGCCCGCGCGCTGCCAGCAAGTACCCCGCCAAAGACTTGCGCATACTGGAGCAGCCAGGGTTTGTCCTGCATTCCTGGCCCTACAAAGAAACCAGCCTCATCATTGATGTATTGACGCGTGACCATGGACGCATAGCCTTGGTTGCCAAAGGCGCAAAGCGCCCACATTCACAATTGCGTAGCGTCTTGCAAACCTTCCAGCCCTTGCAACTGGGCTGGACAGGCAAGGGCGAGATACGCACGTTGACGACAGCAGACTGGGTAGGCGGCATGCTGCCACTGGAAAAATCAGCCTTGCTGTGTGGTTTTTATCTTAATGAATTACTGGTCAAGTTCCTCATGCGTGATGAAGCGCACCCGGAATTGTTTGATCTGTATGTCTCCACGCTAAACCAGCTTGCCCATGATGAGCCAGCTACCATCGTGCTGCGCCGCTTTGAGCTGGCCTTGCTGCGCGAATCCGGTTTGCTGGGTGATCTGACTCGTTGTACGCAACAGCGTGAACGCGTACAGGCAGAGCAATTCTATGTGCTTGATCCTGAACGCGGCCCCAGGCCTGCCATGCATGCAGACAGCGTGCCCAGGGTCAGCGGCAAGACTTTGCTGGCCATGCAGCGCGGCGACTATACTGAACAAAGCACGCAATTGCAAAGCAAGCTGCTGATGCGTTTTTTGCTTGCCCATCATTTGCATGGTGCTGCGCTGAATACCCGGCAAATACTGATCGATTTGCAAAATCTATGAATATCCATCAACAAAGCCAGTTGATAGAACTGGGCGTGAATATTGATCACGTCGCTACTCTGCGCAATGCGCGCGGTACGACTTATCCAGATCCCTTGCAAGCCGCCTTGCTGGCAGAAGAGGCAGGGGCAGATTGCATTACCCTGCATCTGCGTGAAGACCGCCGGCACATCCGCGATGCAGACGTAGAACAGCTGCGTCCACGCATCTTGACGCGCATGAACCTGGAAACAGCCGTCAATAATGAAATGCTGGATCTGGCGTGCCGCATCCTGCCGCAAGACGTTTGCCTGGTGCCAGAACGCCGTGAAGAAGTCACGACAGAAGGTGGCCTGGATGTCGCCCGTGATTTCGCCAAAGTGCAGGCTGCGATCAGGCAATTGCAGGCGGCAGGCATACGTGTGTCACTATTCATTGATGCAGATGAGCAGCAGATACAGGCCAGTTCAGAGGCAGGCGCGAGTGTCATAGAAATTCATACTGGACGCTATGCTGATGCGGCTGATCCAGCGTTGCAGGCGAAAGAGCTGGCGCGCATATCACAAGCCGCTATTGCTGGCATACGCCACGGTTTGAAAGTGAATGCCGGCCATGGCTTGCACATGACTAATACTGCCGCAATCGCTGCCATCCCGGAAATTTCAGAATTGAATATAGGCCATGCCATTGTTGCGCACGCTCTGTTCGTAGGCTGGCAAAAAGCCATCAGCGACATGAAGGCCCTGATGGTCAAGGCTCGCCTGGCAAGCTTGCATAGAGCGGCCTGACATGATCTACGGCATAGGCACCGACATCGTACAAATCTCGCGCATGCAAGAAGCCATTGCGCGCAACGGTGAACGCTTTGCTGAAAAAATCCTGGGACCAGAAGAGCTGGTGTTTTATCGCGAACGCAAAACCCTGGTCGAAGCACGCGGCCTGCGTTATCTGGCCACCCGGTTTGCTGCAAAAGAAGCTTTCTCCAAAGCCGTTGGCATGGGCATGCGTGACCCCATGAACTGGCATGCCATGCAAACCCTGAATAATGGCCAGGGCCAGCCTCAGGTACAGGTCAATGGCAATATGCTGGCGTGGATGCAGGAGCGTAATCTGAAGGCAAGCATTTCTGTTAGTGATGAAACTGATTACGCCATTGCCTTCGTCATCATCGAACTGAACAATCCCTGCTAAAGTAGCGGCTTCTACCTTCTACCAGCGCCGCAGATTGATTGCATCATGACCGAACCAAATATCTCAGAAGCACGCCAGCAGGTGCTCGATCTGGTTGCCAAATTACCCAACCTGCCGGGTGTATATCGCTATTTTGATAGCAATGACCAGGTGCTGTACGTCGGCAAGGCACGTGATTTAAAAAAACGTGTTTCCAGCTATTTTCTCAAAAACCTCTCCAGCCCGCGTATTGCGATGATGGTAGAGAAAATCGCCAAGCTTGAAACCACAGTCACCCGCAGCGAAGCGGAAGCCCTGATCCTTGAAAACAATCTCATCAAGGCTTTAAAGCCGCGCTATAACATCCTGTTTCGTGATGACAAGTCTTATCCATACCTGAAAATCACCACAGAAAAAACGCCACGCATGATGTATTACCGTGGTGCGATCGATAAAAAACACCAATACTTCGGACCGTTTCCATCCAGCTGGGCTGTCAAGGAATCGATGCAGATTTTGCAGAAAGTCTTTTTGCTGCGCAGTTGCGAAGACAGTGTATTCTCCAACCGCACCCGCCCATGTCTGTTGCACCAGATCGGTCGGTGCAGCGCGCCTTGCGTCAAGATTATTGCGCCAGAAGACTACCAGCAAGACGTCAACAATGCCGCAGACTTTTTGCGCGGCCGCCAGCTCGAAGTCATGCAGACTCTGGAAAAAAAGATGCTGGATTTTTCCATGGAGCTCAAATTCGAGCAGGCAGCCGCAGTGCGCAATCAAATGCAGGCCCTGTCCAAAGTCTTGCATCAGCAAAGCATGGAAACCGCCGGCGATGTTGATATCGATATTCTCGCTGTGGTAGTGGAGGGCGGTCGTGCCTGCGTCAACCTGGCCATGGTCAGGGGCGGGCGGCATCTGGGTGACCGGGCTTATTTCCCCACGCATGTCGATGATGCCCTCAGCGTCGCAGAAAATGAAATCGAAGTCGAGGTCATCTCTGCCTTTCTGGCGCAACATTATGTCGATCAATTCATTCCAGCAACGCTCGTCATGAATGTGGAACTCGATGCACCTGATTTGATACTGGCACTGGCCGAGCAATGCGGTCATCGTATTCACTTGTCTTTTCAGCCGCAAGAGCAACGCCGCGCCTGGCTGGACATGGCCGTCAAGGGGGCCAGACTGGCGCTGGCGCGCATGCTGTCAGAGCAGGGCTCGCAACAGGCCCGCACGCGCGCCCTGGCAAGCGTGCTGGAGCTTGATGTAGAAAACCTTGAAGAATTGCGTGTGGAGTGTTTTGATATCAGCCACACCCAAGGCGAAGCCACCCAGGCATCCTGCGTGGTGTTCCACCACCATGCCATGCAAAACAGTGAATACCGCCGCTTCAATATCAAGGATATTACTGGAGGCGACGATTATGCCGCCATGCGCCAGGTGCTGTTCCGCCGCTATGAAAAAGTCGCTAGTGGTGATGCCAGTGGTGACGAGACCAATGAACGCCGCATGCCAGATATCGTGCTCATTGACGGCGGCAAAGGCCAGGTCGAGATTGCCAGGCAAGTCTTTGTCGAGCTTGGTCTCGATATCAGCCTCATCGTCGGCGTCGCCAAAGGTGAGGGCCGCAAGGTAGGTCTTGAGACCCTGGTGTTTGTCGATGGCCGCACAGAAAAGGAACTGGGTAAAGAATCTGCCGCCCTCATGCTGATTGCCCAGATCCGCGACGAGGCCCACCGCTTTGCCATTACCGGCATGCGTGCCAAGCGCGACAAGGCCAGACAGACCTCGCAGTTGGAAGAGATAGAGGGCATAGGCCCCAAGCGCCGCCAGCGTTTGCTGGTGCGTTTTGGAGGTTTAAAGGGGGTCAGCGATGCCAGCGTCGCCGATTTGGCCAGTGTCGAAGGTATTTCCCGCCAATTGGCAGAAGAAATTTACAAGCGGCTGCGATAGGGAAATATAATTGCGTCAGATGCTGGCATTGTAGTCGGCGAGCCTGATGCATAAACCGAATAAAAACCAAAAAAGACATGCCTTTCAATTTTCCTATTCTGCTGACCTGGCTACGTGTCGCACTGATACCGCTGGTGGTCGGTGTTTTTTACCTGCCTGAAGTCTGGTTGACCCGGTTTGAGCAAGGCGTCGTTGCTACCGCGATTTTTATAGTTGCGGCGGTAACCGACTGGTTTGACGGTTTCCTGGCAAGGCGGTGGAACCAGACTTCCTCATTTGGTGCTTTCCTTGACCCGGTGGCAGACAAACTGATGGTGGCAGGTGCATTGCTGGCACTGGTTCAGCTGGATCGCGTCAATACTGTTTTCGCTTTCATTATCATAGGCCGTGAAATCACGATCTCTGCGCTGCGTGAATGGATGGCGCTGATTGGTGCCTCCAAGTCCGTCGCAGTCAGTTCTCTTGGCAAAATCAAGACAGCGGCACAAATGACCGCGATACCTATGCTGTTATTTAACGATGTCTTGTTCGGCGTAATCGATACCAGCTTCTTTGGCTCATGGTTATTGATTATTGCCGCCATCCTCACAGTCTGGTCCATGTTTTATTATTTGCGCAAGGCATGGCCTTTAATCAAGGAAACTACCGATAAAATGGGATAAGCATGGAATGATCGTTGAGTAAGCGTTGAATAAGCGCGCAGTGATCTTGGAATGGGTAGTTGACAGAATGGCTGGATGATATATAATTCTGGTCTTCGCGATGCGGGAGTAGCTCAGTTGGTAGAGCGCAACCTTGCCAAGGTTGAGGTCGAGAGTTCGAGACTCTTCTCCCGCTCCAAAATTTTTTGGAATGGCAGCGAAAAGCAGTAAAGTAATACAGTAGTAAAAATGCGGGAGTAGCTCAGTTGGTAGAGCGCAACCTTGCCAAGGTTGAGGTCGAGAGTTCGAGACTCTTCTCCCGCTCCAAAATGGCGTAGTACCTGAAGTATCAGCAGCACATCTGCGGGAGTAGCTCAGTTGGTAGAGCGCAACCTTGCCAAGGTTGAGGTCGAGAGTTCGAGACTCTTCTCCCGCTCCAAAATGGCGTAGTACCTGAAGTATCAGCAGCACATCTGCGGGAGTAGCTCAGTTGGTAGAGCGCAACCTTGCCAAGGTTGAGGTCGAGAGTTCGAGACTCTTCTTCCGCTCCAGATTCTGAAGGGAAGCAAGGCTTCCCTTTTTTGTTCAAGTTGCACCGCATTTCAGCAATCATCAAGCGTGATAACATCACATTAGACGATTAGCAGAGATAGCACCCCTGGCGGGGTAGCAAAGTGGTTATGCAGCGGCCTGCAAAGCCGTAGACGCCGGTTCGATCCCGACCCCCGCCTCCAAATACAAAAAGCGCTTTTAGAGCGCTTTTTTTCCAGAACCCGACTTAGCGTTTCGCTAAGCAGGTTGTAGTAGTGGGCCCGAGTGGTGAAACTGGTAGACACATCGGACTTAAAATCCGCCGCTTCGTTAATAGCGGGCGTGCCGGTTCGATTCCGGCCTCGGGCACCACATACTTTCCTCTATCGTCGTAACTAACATTTTGCGGTTGTTTTTTCCGCAAAATGGAGTTATTGTGCGCAAAATTCCTTTTTACGACCTCATGATCTGCCGTTACCGGCAAATTATTCGAATCTTAAATTTAGAAAAAATAAATGAAAAAACTTTCAAGACTTGTTGGCTTGCGAATTGTCGCTGCCTTTCTTTTGTTAAGCACCTCTTTGATTGGCGCGGTTGCAATAGGGCAAACTATAGGTAACAGCACTGAAGTTGTATCTGAAAAATTAAAGGTGCAATTATTTACTGATCCAAGTCCTGATATCCCTACTACCCGACGTGTCGGTGACAACCTAGTTCGTTTTGGCGCAATTCGAGACACGACAAAGACTATACCCAAGGGGACTATTAAACTGCTGGAGCCAGCGAGTTCTACTTGGGGTTTTTTGGAAATGTTTCGTAAAGTGTCTGCGCTTCCCGGACTTACTGGGATGTTGACTAAGTGGGGGGATTCTGGATTTCCGATGATTTGTGTTAATCCTGCTGGGCAGTATGAGACGGACCTTGGGAAAATGTCAGGCTGTTTCGTCGACACAGATAACGACGGAAAATTTGATGTGTCGGTATACCCAACATACAATATTCGACACAAAATGGACGCCCCTGCAGCCTATGAACTTGTGGCAGAGACAAAGACGATAGAGACGCGATCGATTGAAGAATTTGATTATGTTACAGAGATGCTGTACCAGGGCGTATCGAAAGGAGAGATCCGTATCTCCTATCGTGAATTTAAAGGAGGTCTGGCTCGTCCGGCATTCACGCAAGATTTAACTTACGAAATAGATCCTGATGGTACTTCGGTGATCGTATTTCGTGATGTGAAGCTGAAGGTTTTGAAGGCTAATCGTGAAGAAATTACCTATGTATTAGTTAAGCCAAACTTTCAACAAAAATAATCATTAAACCGGCAGTAAGCAATCAAAAGCAGCGCCACACTGATGCCGTTCAGTTAATCTGAGCGGCGTTTTATTTTGATGACTTGTTAGTTTGCGCTGGATTATGACCCGACGTTTGCATCAAATTCTGACCCACTCGTTTTAATGTCTTTTAAGGGTTAGGTTGAGGCTAGTTTGGTCTTTTTTTCTTTACGTGTTCGTTTGCTAGCTGAATTGACCCTGTCAGTTTGATCCACCTTCCACTTTCTGGAGGAATTGAAGCACACAATTCTCTCGTCAAAAATAAAGGAGAAGAGTGACTACGAAATTACCCTGAGTATCGTCGAGTACGGATTGCGTAAAGGTTAGGGTTTCTAATGATATGAGGCCATCGGTAAAAATAATGGCAACCTTGTCAGATCAGCATGGAAAAATAGTTTGGAAACAAGAGGAATTTGTTGGCGGCGCAACGACTGAATTGCAAATTCATACTTTGGAGGAATGGGTAAAGGATCCTGCCGCGCTAAAGGATGGATTTATTATGGCATCTAAACTAGCGATTGTTTCATTGCTGAAGGACTTTGAGTCGAAAGAATCACGTTAAGTTCAAGCTTTTAAAAGCGAAAGCAACATGTGCTTTCGCGAGAAGAAATTTGTTACTGTCGTTCAGGTCACCATTTGCCATGCTATACAAGCAGTCGCGTGACCGGAGTCACTATCTGGGGGGCTTGAGCGAGCTGAAGAACCGAAGGAAACACACCCGGCCTATGCAACGGCGATCGCTTCAATCTCCAGCAGCCAGGCTTCATCATAGATACCCGCAATGAGTATGGTCATGGCAGGTGGCACAGTGTTTTTGCCAAGCACCTCTGCCCGCACTTCGTAGGCATCCTGGATATAGCGCCGGTCAGACAAGAAGATCGTCATCTTGGCGATGTTGTTGAGTGTCATCTCGGCTGCTATTAGCTGCTTTTCGACATTGGCCCAAGCCAGGCGGCATTGATCTTTGAAATCTTTTGGGACGGTGCCGTCACTTGCTTCTGGTACTTGGCCACTAATGAAGAGGATGCGTGAAGGGTTGGATACCTCGTGGCCGTGTGCCCAGCCAGTCTTTGAAGGATTGATGGCGCGTCTGTTCATGCTGGATGCTCCGTAGGATGAAGAGGATTGTATGGCGGCGGCAAACGCTGCGGCACTGATGCAGAAAGTGCGTCTTTCCAAAGTCATACCCCTTCCGGGTGAGGTGGTGTCGGGCTTGTTCTAATGCCAATGCAGGCTGTAATTTGCAGCGCAAATGACCGGTCTCGAAATCAGGTTTAGTTTATCTTTGTTTTCTTGCGTCAGTATTGTGATTGTAGCATCACTTATCACGTTGCCATTCGAGTATGTATCTTGTAGTCTGCACAACTTCAATGCACAAAAGCCCATCGATTTTTTGGTGATTCTTCTATTTTTGGAGAAATAAAGAATGGTGCGCATATTATTTAATAATTAACATCAGCTTTTTAGTACAATTAGCCAGCACCAGTCAAGTTGGACTCATTTTAATCGCAGTTTAATAGTTGTTGTTTATTTACTATTGCAGGGGATGATATGAAATTTCGCCTCATTTTGCTTGTGATGTTGTTTTTGCCGCTTTCGCTGTTTGCCCAGGTACGCCCGCCTATCATCGACGTGCATATGCATGCGATGGGCGCGGGTGATCAGGGGCCACCGCCCTTGGGTATGTGTACGCCTATCGCCAATTTTCCCGCATGGGATCCTGCCAAGTCGTCTTATGCAGACGTGTTTATGGAGATGTTCAAAAAACCGCCATGCAAAGATCCAGTCTGGTCGCCTTTGACAGATAAGGCCCTGATGGACGAGACCATTGCAGCGATGGAAAAACTGAACATCGTTGGTGTGTTGAGTGGCTCTGCAAAGCGCGTGGCGACATGGCGCAATGCTGCGCCCGGCAGATTCATTCCTGGGCTTGAGTTTCAACTTGGCATATCTAAGGCTACACCGGACGACATGCGTGCGCTGAACAAGGAGGGGCGGCTCGCGGTGCTGGGCGAAATCACCAATCAATACGCAGGCATAGCGCCCGACGATCCACGCATGGAACCGTATTGGGCGCTGGCGGAGGAGCTGGATATTCCGGTTGGTATTCATATCGGCACTGGTCCACCAGGGGTTATTTACCTCGGCAGTGTCAACTATCGCGCCCGACTACATAGTGCCCTGACGATAGAAGAGGTTCTGGTGCGGCATCCAAAACTGCGCGTCTACATCATGCATGCGGGCTACCCGAAACTCGATGACATGCTGGCGGTTCTTTACGCGCATCCACAAGTCTATGTGGATGTTGGTGTTATCGTTTATACCCAGCCACCCGCAGCCTTCTATGCTTACTTGCAAGCGATCGTCAATGCCGGTTTTGGCAAGCGCATCATGTTCGGGTCTGACCAAATGGTATGGCCTGGCGTGATCGAGCGTTCGGTCAAGGTGATTGAAAATGCAGCTTTCCTGAGCGCCGACCAAAAAAGGGATATTTTGTACAACAATGCAGCACGGTTTTTAAGATTGAGCCAAGAAGAGATGGCTCGTCATCAAAAAATGGGCGAGCCGTAATCTGATTTTTATACTCAGATCAAATTAAGCGGGGCGTTGAATTAGTTGGTCAGTCTGTGTTTGCCCGACTGTGCCTGGAAACCAACGCGCCCGTAGTTGCATGAACGGTGTCTCCACCATTCTATACAACAACCATCCACCAAATACCCCCGCAGCGGTGACCAGAACAATGGTCAAGGGTGCATTCGCATCTATATGCCGCTTGGCTAACTGCTCACCAATCAGCATGAACACAGGTTTGTGTACCAGATATACCGCATACGACCACAACGCCAGTTGCGCGGCGCCGGGCAGGCGCAGGCGGTGCAGATAGCTGTTGGGGCTGAGAGCAGCGAGGGTGAGGATGGCGAAGCTGATTGCTATTGCTGAAAAGCCCAGTGAGTTGACGATCAGCAGTTTGTTGTAGTCGCTGTTGCTGATGCAATACAGCACGCCACCAGCGGCGAGCAAGCCGGTGATGAATATGGCCTGGCCGTGACGCATGAGCCTGTCGTATAAACCTGTGTGAAAATTCTTGAGCATGGCGATGGCGACGCCGGGGAGCAGTTCATCAAAGCGGCCAAAGCTGGAGTAGTAAACTTGCGCATCAAATGCAGGATGCCCATCCATAAATGCCATGCAGCGAAACAGCATACCGCCGCCTATTGCTGCAATGAGCAGCCCCCAGGCCAGCCATAGTGGGCTCTTGAGTCTGATCAGGATGAGGCTGACTATGGGCAGTATCAGGTAAAACTGTTCTTCTATACACAGCGACCAGGAATGGGTGAAGGTTTGTCCATATTCCAGCCCTATGTTTTGGGTGAAGCTCAGGAACTGCCATATTGATGAGGTGCTGCGCCCAGCCAGTGCTGCGGGAAAAATAAAATACGCTGCCAGCACAACATAGTAATTGGGCAGGGTGCGCAGCAGGCGCCGGGCAAAAAAATTCTTTAGCGACAGCGGCTCGCCTTTTGCGATACCAGACATGATCTGGTTGCCTATAAGGTAGCCGCTCAATACAAAAAATAAATCCACACCTGCCCAGCCTATGTCGCCCGCAAAACCAAAGGTCTGGTGTTTGCTGACAAAGCCACAGTAGTGTGACATGAGTACCAGCAATATGGCGATGGCGCGCAGGGTGTCGAGGCCGTTGATTCTTTTGTGGGGCATTATTGTGTCGTTGATGCAGGAATAGTGTAAGGCCGGGTTTTGATGTTGCGCTATGACTTGTCTGACTCGCGGGTGTCAATCGACAGGAATGGTTTTAATCATGGAGTGGTATGCAGTCTTGAACTTGGCCAAGTGTGAAGCTTGATGTCAGGCCGGCTAGTGTCGCTGAATGTGTCGCCACCTGCAAGGGGTTTTAGTGTCAACATTCCGGGTTTTTGTACCTGCAATTTGTAGCAGGTCAATCTCAGATCATTAGCCAGCAAGCCCAGTTCGAGACAGGCAGATATTTTTCTGCATTGTTCAATATGGGTTTCGGTTTTGCTACTGCTCTTGATCGGAGTGAAATGTGCCTGTCAGTGTCCTAGCGATGAGATAACTGCCCGATCTTATGTCTGTAAATCCACAGATTTCAAGGAACTTAAATGCTGTTGCCGGCAAATATGGTTTTTGTGCAATAAACAAGTGTAAACTTCTGACGATGAGAAATTGTCTGTTGAATTCACATCTGACTTTACCTGTATAAGCCTTAAGGCATGCTGAAAATCCTGTTCCCTTTCATCCAAAGTGCAACCATACGCTGGTATGCCGCGCTGACGCTATTGCTATTGGTGGCAATGGCAGGGGAATTGTTTGGCCTGAATTTGCTGGCGACGACAGAGTCGCGCCTGGGGGATGTGTATCTCCGGCACCATGCCCCGACATATCAGCCTGATCCTGATATTGTGGTGGTGGATATTGATGATCCCAGCATGCTGGCCATGCAAAAAATTGCTGGTCTGTGGGTATGGAAGCGAGAGATACATGGTTTTTTGCTGGAGGCACTCGCTGGTTTTTCTCCCAAAGCGATCGCGTTCGATATCAGCTTTCAGGAACGTGATTTGGGGTCGCCAAAAAGTGATGCATTTCTATCGGATCAGATCCGGGATTTTCCGCATGCTTATCAACAAAGCTTGCTGTTGGACGATGCGAATAGCAGCGATGCTATCGCCTTGGCTGATTTAAAAGATGCTTTTGCCATGAAAAATCAGGGTAAGGCAAACGCCAAGGTCAGCATGCAACTGCCACTGGCGATAGAGCGTAGTGCCTGGCGTTTGGGTCTGGTGAATAGTATGGTTGATGCTGATGGCGTGGTGCGGCGTTATCGCCTGTATGCCGATGTGGCTGACTGGCATGTGCCGTCACTGCCAGCACGGGTTGTACAGGATCTGGGCTTTACTTTGCCGCAAGGCGCAAATTTTCAGATGTTCTGGCCTGAGCAGGGACACAAGCGGTTTGCCTATGCTGATTTGTTTAAAACTCTCACAGAAGAACGACAACATTTAGCACCGGGGGCAGAAGCAGCTCTTGACCAGCTCTTTCGCAACAAGATTATCATCATAGGTTCGTCGGCTCCTGGGCTGTTTGACCACCACTTAACGCCGCTGGCACCTGGTTATCCCGGTGTCGATATTCTGGCTGTTGCCATGGATAATTTAAAAAATGGGCGCAGCATACGTCAGGTACCTCCCCAATGGCCTTTTGCTGCCGGGTTTGGGCTGATTGCCTTGCTGGTGCTGGCATTCCGGCAGCGTCTGCATCCGGGCCTCACGGGTGGTGCTTTGCTGATATTGTCACTGGCGGCAGTGTATCTTGCAGACCAGATGGTAGCCCATCACTGGATGTTGCCGGTAGTGACTCCCCTGATCTTTGCCTGGGCCTGGTTTGTGTCGGCGGCACTTGCCGGTTACCTGCGCGAGCGCCGCACCCGTGACCGTACCGTGTCACTGTTTGGCCGCTTCCTTAATCCCCAGGTGGTACGCAAGATCGTGGATCACGGCGAGACGGTAGAAAGTCTCTCCGGTCAGATGCGTCTTATCACCGTGCTATTTTCTGACATACGTGGTTTCACCACGCTGGCAGAAAGCAAGGCCCCACAAGATGTTGTGAATATTCTTAACCGTTATTTTGAACGCCAGGTAGAAGTCGTCTGGAAGCATGGTGGTACGCTGGATAAATACATAGGCGACTGCATCATGGCTTTTTGGGGCGCCCCTATGGATGACCCCGAGCATGCCTCCCATGCTGTAGCCGCCGCCCTGGAAATGCAGGATAACTTACTTGCCTTCAGGCAAGAGCTGCTTGCGGAAGAAGATTCAGACCTGACTGACTTTGACGTGGGCATCGGTGTACACACAGGAACTGCTGTGGTAGGCTTTATTGGTGCCAAACGCAAGCTCGATTACACCGCTATTGGCGACAACGTCAATCTCGCCAGCCGGGTAGAGGGCCTGACCAAGGGCATTGCCAGAGCCCTGGTAACCAAAGAAACCATGCTGGCCTGCGGCGACAATGCCGATATTACTTTTAGTTTGCGTGGCTCGTTTGCCGTCAAGGGCAGGGCTGCAGAAGTTGAATTGTACGAACCTCTGAGGAAAATCCCATGAAGATACCAATTTTGATTGCAGCAGCCATGCTGACTGGCAATGCGCTAGCCGAGTCCGCGACTACTTCCAAATCTACCGAGTTAATGGACAAGGCTAGCGCCGATGCTGCCGTGATAGGCACACTGGCGAACCAGACCAGGGTGGATGTCATGCAACGTACTGGTGGATGGACACAAGTAAAAACTTCTGCCGGACAAGCTGGCTGGGTCAGGATGACAGCTTTGCGTCTGGATGCCAGCACCAACAGTAATGCAGCACCAGCTTCTGGCGGTAATGTACTGGGCTCTTTGATGACCAGTGGGCGCACTTCTAATACTGGCACAGTAGGTAATGGTGTCAAAGGTCTGGATAAAGAAGATATACGCAGATCTTCACCGAATTATGCCGAACTGCAGAAAATGCAGAAATTTGCAGCCGATAAAAACAATGCCCAGGCGTTTGCTCAGCGCTCACCGCTCGTGGCAAGCAATGTCGAATATTCAAGTCAGGATAAAGCTGGAAAACGGGGGGGCAATTAAATGCGTACATTACAAAAACTTGCGATTGCCGGACTGACTTTGGTGCTATGCGGTTCTGCAATAGCGCAGGGTGGTATTTTTGGTCAGATTCTCGACGCCACGAGAGGTAAGACGGGTGTTGCGGGTGACATATTTGATAAAGCTAAACCCATCATTGAAAATTCAGGAATAGATGAGCCAAGAGAAATAGAAATAGGTAATGAATTTGCCGCTGTCTTGTTGGGTGCCAAACCTTTACTGAATGATCCAGCTTTGCAGCGCTACGTGAATACTCTGGGGCGCTGGCTGGCATCACAAACTGAGAGGCCTGATTTGCCATGGACTTTTGGCGTGCTTGATGATGTGGGCTTCAATGCTTTTGCTACACCAGGTGGCAAGATTTTTGTCACCAAAGGGTTGCTCGCGCGCATGCGTAATGAAGCTGAATTGGTTGGCGTGTTATCGCACGAAATTGCTCACGTTGTATTGAAACATCATGTGAATGCCATGCAGTCAAAAGCATGGGCAGATGTTCTCGGTGATGTCGCTGGCAGTAAACTCAAAGGTAATTTTTCAGAAGTCAGGGGTATCGTGGTCAATCTAAGTAAAGACATGATAACCAAAGGTCTTGATAAGGGGGATGAATATGCCGCCGATCGTGTGGGTGTGGTAATTGCTGCTCGTGCCGGTTTTGACCCTTATGGATTACCAGCTGTATTACAAACTTTACAGTCACAAAATGGGCAGGATGGTAATTTCAGTTTGTTGTTTGAAACGCACCCGTCCCCAACTGACCGTCTTGATAATTTGGACAAAGCCATGCGTAACCGCTTTGAATCCACCAATGGTTCTCAGGGACGTTCGTTTAACGACAGGTTCAAAGAATTCAGCCGTTGATAGATTAATTGCCTAACGAAAGACGCCGCATCAAGTAAAAACTTATGCGGCGTTTTTCATTTTTGATGCGCTTTATTCAGCACGTTTAATTCAATAAAACTTCACCAGCAATTTCGACAATTTCTTATCAGCCGTTCCCTTGTGTATCACCGCATTTAGTTTTTTCATTTCCGCTTCATATCTGTCATTGGCTGCGGCGAAATGGGTGGTGTCGTAAAACACGGGTTTGGCTGATACGTAGAAGGTCTTGCCCGTCAGTTCAGGGTCATTGAAGCTTGGGATGAGCTGGTCGCGCAGGTAGGCTTCTACCTGCTTGGCATGTTGCAACTGGCGCACCGGCCAGAGCATGATGTCGCTGCGGTGATTCATGAGATTTTTAAAACGGGTAGGGGGTGGGGAGAAATCTTCCTGCACCTGAAATATGACATTTTTGGCTTTTTCAAAATCCATACCGTGGCTGAAGCCGCGGCCTACGCTGACGGTTTTGCCGCGCAAATCTTCCACTGATTGAAAGTTGGGTTGAGGGTCACCATAGGTGATCGCCCAGATTTTTTCGCTGACGACGGGGATGGAAAAATGATACAGCTTCAATCGATCAGGGGATTTTGAGATGCCAAAAATCATGCCTTCTCCATTTTGTGCCATCAGTTGCGCACGGTTCCATGGCAGTAGCTGTTTATCAAAGCGTATGCCGGATTCACGTTCAAAATAAATGAGGATGGCCTCCAGGTCACGGTCCAACGGCAATTGCCGGCCATGGATGTCCAGGTTTTCTTGCAGGAAGAGTTTGATCAAGGGTTTGTTCGCGTCGGTCTTTTCCATTGCAACTGCAGGCAATTGGACGAGCAGTGACAATATCAGCAGGCAGACAAACTGTGTAAAGCGGTGCAGCATAGGTAATCTCGACGACAGTTCAACTGTCAAATGGCATTTCTTTAAGTGGTGCAACGCGGGGCATTGCATTTTGATAAGCAGATTATTTCTTGTATTGGCATCATGGAATCATTTCGTACCATGAAGATGGATATCTGGATGCTGTCTCAAAATTCCTGTTTTCATACGGCAAGATTGTATTCTGCAATTGCCCGAATTTTTATCTGTTATTTGACCCGGAATACTTTGTTTGCATTCTTGCGCTTTGCATAAGTGAAACCAAGTAGAATTTGGTTTGATAACCAAAATAACGGGTAAGCCTTCATTATGTCGAGAAAATCCAATACCGAGCAGCGCCGTAAGGAGATTGTTTTTGCGCTGCTGTCTGTCATGGCGGAGCATGGTTATGAAAAGGCAACCATTCTCGCCATTGCCAGGCAGGCTGGCCTGGCTCCGGGTTTGATTCATTATCATTTCAAGAGCAAGGGCGAGATTCTGCTTTACCTGGTCAAGTTGCTGGCTGGCCTGTCGCGTATCCGCTATGAAGAGATGGCTGCAGCGGCCAGTACACCGCAAGACAAATTGCTGGCGTACATCAATGCCCGTCTGGCCAAAGGCGAAGGTGCCTTGCCTGAGGCGGTTTCTGCCTGGGTGGTGATAGGTGCCGAAGCCGTCCGGCAGCCTGAGGTGCGGGCAGTGTTCCAGGAGGCCATAGCTGCCGAGCTGGAATTGATACAGGCTTTGTTGACAGCCTGTCTGCGCGATCAGAAAAAGCGCATAGATCATGTGCCTGAGCTGGCTGCTGGTTTGCTGGCTTTCATGGAAGGCGCATTTCAACTTGCCAGTGCAGCGGGAGATATCATGCCGCAAGGCTATGCGGCGGCGACGGCAAGGGCATTCATAGAAAACAGCCTTGCGGCACAGGCGCCTGTCTGAAATTGACAAGATTAGCGTGCATTAAGGCAGGCTACTCTTTCCAGCCATTCTTCATCATATTGAACAAAGTATGTAGTGAAGCTTTTGGGTTTTCTGAATCTTTCGAGCGATGAAATGCATCGAGGATAAAGTGTGCCAGGGCTTCTGCTTCGGCTTTTTCCAGCTTGTTTCTGGTTTCTTGCTGGAGTGCTACAGCAAGTGATTTTTCATAGCGCATCCAGACTTGCTTTGCGTAAGCATATAAATCTGGCGTGGAATGGATCAGGTTCCTGAAGGCCTTGACTTCTTTCTTTTTGGTTTCATCAAAGGCCATATAGCTTGAGAAATATTCAAGCAATGCGTCAAGTATCGAGACACCTGCTTTTCTGTCTGTCACGGCACCAATCAGGCGTGCTTCGCGCTCGTCTTCTTCGTCGAATACCAGGGTTTCTTTGGTCGGAAAGTACTTGAACAGGGTAGGCACGGACACTTCAGCAAGGCGGGCAATTTCTGCCGTTGTCACCTGGTCATAACCTTTTTCTATGAATAGCCCGGTCGCCAGGTCAGAAATCATTTTCCTGGTTTTTGCCTTTTTCAATTCCCTCAGTCCCATTTCAGTCCCATTTCAGTTCCATTTTATTTCCATTCAAGCTTGTACCGGATTGGTGCCTCATTTTAACAGAATTAATTATCTGAATAAAATAATTAAGTCACTTTACTTTTTAATTTGATTAACTTATGATGCAGATCAAGGCAAAATTCCGGGAAATGGTTTTGTGGGTAAAAAAATCCTGAGCTCCCTGCAATATTTGCAATTTCAAAACGTCTATCCATTAAGCCGCAAGTTCAAGCCGCAATACATGTATGTGGCCTGAGGTCGTGCGCAATGTGTGGATAAAAAAACCAGGATGACCGCAATGACTCAAATCCATCAACAAACTCCTGTACAAGACAAGCAAATCGCCATCATAGGTGCCGGACCAGGCGGGCTGACGCTGGCCCGGCTGTTGCAGATGCAGGGCGCAAAAGTGAAGGTGTTTGAAAGAGATATTGACCAGTTCGCCAGGGTGCAGGGTGCAACTCTGAATCTGAATGAGGGCTCAGGCTTGTCAGCCTTGCGTGCTGCAGGTTTGATGGAAGCATTTGAGCATGCGTATCGTCCGGGTGCTGAAAAAATGCTGTTTGTGGATGCACAGGCCGCAGTCATTATCGATGAGCTCGGGGCTGAGAGTAATGACAGGCCCGAGATAGACCGTGGCCCCTTGAGAAATCTGTTGCTGGCTTCGCTGGCTGAAGACACGGTAGTGTGGGACGCCCGCTTCTCGTCTTTGCAGAGGACAGATGAATCAGTGGAAATATCGTTTGAAAACGGCGATCAATTCACTGCTGATTTGCTCATCGCTGCCGATGGCGCAAACTCAAAAATACGTCCCTATATCACGCCGCTTGCACCTGAGTATTCTGGTGTGACTGTGCTGGAAGGGAATGTTTCAGACGTAGCAAACACCATTCCTGAATTGTATGAATTGCTCGACGGTGGAAAAGTCTGTGTGCTCGATGATGAAAAGACTTTATTCATTGTGTTGAAAGGCGATGGCAGTGTCGCTTTTTACACCGGGCATAAAGCCGATCAACAATGGAGTACGCAATGCGGTATCGATTTTTCTGACCGGGCGCAGGTGTTGGCGTGGTTTCAGCAGGAGTTCAAAGGCTGGAGCAATATATGGGCTGAGTTGTTCCGGCATGCCAGCCTGCCTTTCGTGCCGCGCCCGCAATTCTGTGCACCCCTTGATCAAAGCTGGCCATCTTTACCTAACCTGACCATGCTCGGTGATGCTGCCCACGTCATGCCGCCATATGCGGGCGAAGGTGTGAATATGGCGATGCAGGATGCTCTGGTACTGGCTACGCAATTGCTGAACCCGGATATGTCAGACATGCAGACCGCCATTGCTGCTTATGAAATAGAAATGCGCACACGGAATGCGGAGACCGCAGCAGAGACCATGCAATTTACCAGGGTCTTTCATTCCTATGAAGCCGTACCGTTTTTCAGGGAATTCTTTACCGGAAACCAGGACGTGCTTTTGCAAAACGACAGCTTCAGGAAAGCTGCCTAGACTACATAAAAATATGAACTCAGGCCATAACAAGGCGCCTGAGTTTCATCCAAAAGAAAGAAAATATGAATCAAGCTATATCTACCGAACCGCCAGCGCAGTTCACTGGCTATCAAAAATTTGTACTTGCCATACTGGCGTTCTTGCAGTTCACCATTATTCTCGATTTCATGATCATGTCACCCCTGGGTGCGATCTTGATGCCAGCATTGAATATCACACCTTCACAATTTGGTGTGGTGGTGTCTGCCTATGCCTTCAGCGCGGGTATTGCTGGTTTTGCGGCAGCCGGATTTGCTGACCGTTTTGACCGTAAAAAACTGCTGCTGTTCTTTTATGTTGGTTTTATCCTTGGTACCTTCCTTTGCGGTATCGCGCCTAATTTCTATTTCCTGTTATTTGCCCGCATTGTGACTGGCCTGTTCGGCGGCGTTATTGGCTCCATCGTGATGGCGATTACGACAGATTTGTTCCCATTTTCCATGCGCGGCAGGGTCATGGGCGTGTTGCAGTCGGCGTTTGCAGGTAGCCAGATTCTGGGTTTGCCTATTGGTCTTTATCTGTCTGCTCACTGGGGCTGGCATGCGCCTTTCCTGATGATCGTCGGCATTGCAGCATTGGTCGGCGTGATTATCATCGCCAACCTGAAACCGATAGACGGTCATTTGAAATTGCAATCCGACCGCAACCCTTTCCATCATTTGCGAGACACGATAGCAACACCAAGGTATTTGCTGGCATTTGCAGCAACAGGCTTCCTGAGTATTGGCGGCTATATGCTGATGCCATTCAGCAGCGCTTTTTCAGTGAATAACCTGGGTATTTCGATGAAGGAATTGCCTATCGTTTATCTGGTTACCGGATTCGGTGCGATTATTACTGGCCCTCTGGTGGGCAAGCTCAGTGACAAATTTGGTAAATACCGCGTATTTTTATTCGGCGCAGTAATGACCATCATCATGGCGCTGATCTATACTCGTCTTGGTGTTACACCCTTGTACATGGTCATTCTGGTCAATGTTTTGCTGTTTGTCGGTATTTTTTCCCGCATGATCCCTGCCCAGGCAATGATGTCGGCAGTGCCAGCGGCTGATAGCCGGGGTGCATTCATGGCGATCAATTCATCGTTGCAGCAAATTGCCGGTGGTGTTGGTTCCGTAGTTGCCGGTATGATCGTCAGCCAGCCTGACGGTGGTGTGATATTGCATTTTGATTTGCTGGGTGACATTCTGGTTTGTACTGTATTGCTGACCGCTGTCATGATGTATTTCATACACCGTATGGTGGCGAGGCCGGTTGTTGCTGTTCCTGCCTGATCAATTGCATTTCAATTACTGATTTCAAAAAAATCTGGATGCTTTGCCATAAGGCGGGCGTTCAGATTTCAGCCATTCATTACCCTTTCATGGCCCTTTGAGCATCAAGGGTCCAGTCCTTCCCCAGAGCTAAGGGGTATTTCCTCCTTTATTCCCCGCATCTTGTGCTTCTGTCATAGCCAATAATTACACCTGTACATTTGCGTAATCAAAGCAGTACTTGCTTTGAGGAAATAACAGGAGTCGGCAATGGCCGAAGATAGCGATCTCGAAAGAACCGAACCGGCCTCGCCCAAGCGCCTTGAACAGGCGCGGGAAGAGGGCGACGTTCCGCGTTCGCGCGAACTATCTACCTGTACCATCCTGCTGGCAGCAGGTGGCGCGCTCTGGGGCATGGGCGATGGCCTGGTGCGGCAGTTGAGTCAGGCACTGGTGTCGGGCCTGTCGCTGGAGCGGGCGATTATCTATGACCATGAACTCTTTTTCTCGCAGGTTGCCGCCAGCTTGATGCAAGTGCTGATGGCTTTTGCACCTATTGCCGGATTGTTGGTAGTAGTGGCGCTGGGTTCACCTTTGTTGATAGGCGGATGGCTGTTCAGTACCAAGGCGCTGACGCCGAATTTCTCACGCATGAATCCTATCTCTGGCCTTGGTAATATGATTTCTACCCGTGCCGGTGTGGAATTGATCAAGGCGATTGTCAAAACCATTTTGGTCGGCGTTGTTGCCTGGATCGTCATCATGGGGCAAAAGAACGCCATCTTTGCCTTGCCACTGGAATCCCTGAAGTCTGGCCCTGCTCACGTTGGCCACATGATGGGCGTATGTTTTTTGGCTATTGTCGGTTCGCTGGCAGTGATCGCGGCGATTGATGCGCCTTACCAGATGTGGCAGTACGCAGAAAAGCTGAAGATGACGCATCAGGAAGTGATACAGGAATCCAAGGAAGCTAACGGTAATCCGCAAATCAAGGCGAAGATCCGCGCTCAGCAGCGTGAGATGGCACGCCGCCGCATGATGTCTGAGATTCCAACGGCTGACGTTGTCGTCACCAATCCGACCCACTTTGCTGTCGCTCTCAAATATACCGAAGGCGGCAATGGCGCACCTAAAGTCATTGCCAAGGGGGCAGATGCAGTCGCTGCCAAAATCCGTGAGCTGGCCAAGGAACACAATGTGCCCCTGTTGGAAGCGCCACCACTGGCGCGTGCCTTGTACAAACACACAGATCTCGGCGACGAAATACCAGAAGCCCTGTATGCCGCTGTGGCAGAAGTGCTGGCTTATGTTTACCAGTTGCGCAGTTACAGCAAGGGTGATGGTAATAAACCTGTCAAACCAAATGATTTACATGTACCGCCTGAGCTTGATCCCAATAACCAAATACAGAATCAAACGCAAAATCAAACAGCTAATCAAGCAGGAGCCCAAGCATGAATAGCTTCACCTTGCCTGTCTGGATGAATGGCATGAACACCAGGGCGCTGGCGGCGCCTTTCCTCATCATCCTGATGCTGGCGATGATGATTTTGCCTTTGCCCGCTTTTATTCTGGACGTGTTCTTCAGCTTCAATATTGCGATTGCAATTATCGTTTTGCTCACCAGCTTATATACAGTCAAACCACTGGATTTCATGGTGTTCCCGACGGTGCTGCTGGTGAGTACGATGTTACGCCTGTCCCTGAACGTCGCCTCCACCCGCGTGGTGCTGACAGAAGGTCACACTGGCCCGGATGCTGCCGGTAAAGTGATCGAAGCCTTTGGTCACTTTTTGATTGGTGGTAACTACACTGTCGGTATCGTGGTCTTCGTCATTCTGACTATCATTAACTTTACCGTCGTCACCAAAGGTGCTGGCCGTATTGCTGAAGTGGGCGCACGTTTTGCCCTGGATGCGATGCCAGGTAAACAAATGGCGATTGATGCGGACTTGAATGCCGGTCTGATCGCCGAACAGGAAGCCCGCCGCCGCCGTACTGAAGTAGCGCAAGAAGCAGAATTTTATGGCGCCATGGACGGTGCCAGTAAATATGTACGTGGTGACGCGGTAGCGGGCATCATGGTTACGGTCATCAATATCGTCGGTGGCCTGGTGGTGGGTATGGTCCAGCATGACCTGGATTTTGCCACCGCCCTGAAGAACTATACCTTGCTGGCGATTGGTGATGGCCTGGTCGCACAAATTCCTTCGCTGATTATCTCAACTGCTGCCGGTGTCGTGGTCTCGCGCGTGGCCAGTGATCAGGATATCAGTGGTCAGTTGATAGGGCAGTTGTTTGCCAAGCCCCAGGTCATGATCATCACTGGCGGCATTATTGGCGGCATGGGCATCATACCTGGCATGCCGCATATCGCCTTTATTCTGCTGGCAGCCATACTGGTTGGTGGTGGCTATATGCTCAACAAGCGCGGCCAGGTTGCACCTGTCGTTGAAGAAAAGGTAGATGCTCCTGCCAGCACTGGTCAGGAAATGGAAGAAGCGACCTGGCAAGATATCCTGCCTGTTGATACCCTGGGTCTGGAAGTTGGTTATCGCCTGATCCCTCTGGTGGATAAAAACCAGGGTGGTGAGTTGTTACGCCGTATCAAAGGCATACGCAAAAAATTTGCTCAGGAAGTGGGCTTTTTATCGCCACCTGTACATATCCGCGACAACCTGGAATTGAAACCTTCAGCTTACCGTATCACCCTGAAGGGTGTTGAAGTCGGTGCCGGTGAGGCATTGAATGGCCAGTATCTGGCGATCAACCCTGGCATGGTTACTGGGAATTTACCTGGTACGCTTACCAATGACCCAGCCTTTGGCCTGCCAGCAGTGTGGATAGATGCCTCCATGCGCGAACAGGCTCAAGCCATGGGTTACACCGTGGTTGATTCTGGCACAGTGGTCGCCACCCATTTGAACCATTTGATCACCAGTCATGCAGCTGAATTGCTGGGTCGTCAGGAAGTACAGTTGCTCATGGATCACCTGGCAAAAGACATGCCAAAAATGGTGGAAGAGCTGGTGCCAAAAGCCCTGCCTTTGTCCATCCTCCAAAAAGTATTGCAAAACCTGCTTGTCGAGGGTGTGCATATCCGCGATATGCGTACCATTATTGAGACTCTGTCTGAGCAAGCCATGCATACCCAGGATGCGAATGAGCTGACAGCCCAGGTCAGGATAGCTTTGGGCCGTGCCATCATCCAGCAAATCTTCCCGACCGGGAATGAGATGACAGTCATGACCCTGGACAGCCGTCTTGAACGCCTGTTGATGCAGGCCTTGCAAACCAGTGGTTCTGATGGTTCAGGCATAGAGCCTGGCCTGGCCGATACTCTGGCAAGCCAGACCGAGGCCGCTGCCCAGCACCAGGAACAAATGGGCCTGACACCGGTGTTGCTGGTGCCCGCGCCATTACGGGCCTTGCTGTCACGCTTCCTGCGCCGCAATTTGCCGCAACTTAAAGTCTTGTCACACGCAGAAGTACCTGAAACAAAAACCATTAGAGTCACCAGTCTGGTCGGAGGTCAATCATGAACGTCAGAAAATTTACCGCGAATACTTCTCGCGAAGCTTTGCGCATGTTGCGCGATGCTTTGGGGGCAGATGCCGTGATCCTGTCCAACCGTAATGTGGGCGGCAAGGTGGAGATTCTGGCCATGGCCGACGAAGCCATCAACTCCATTGCACCGGATGCTGCAGAAACACTTGCAATGCCAGAGATGCAGCCACTTCCGCCAGTACCTCAGGTGCCACGCTTTGCACCACGCTTCCAGAATGAGGACGCGGTCAGCCTGCATCGCCCTCTGGAGAGACCGATAGAGAGGAGCATGAATGTGCCAACCTTCAAATCACAGACGGGTGCGAGCAGTTTTGCCAATGAAATCGAAGCGCCTGTCAATGCCAATGAGTTGAATGATGTCATGTCAGAAATCCGGGCCATGCGCAGCATGCTGGAATCTCAACTGGCAGAAATCTCCTGGACACAAACGCAAAAACGCCAGCCACAAAAAGCAGAAATCCTGCGTGAATTGCTGGCTACCGGTTTTAGCGCCAGCCTGTCGCGCTACCTGGTAGAAAAACTGCCTGAAACTGGCAAGCTTGAAAATGGCCTGGACTGGATCAAGAATGTGCTGGTGCGCAATCTGTCCACTATCGACAATGAAAACGAAATGCTGGAAAAAGGTGGCGTGTATGCTCTGGTCGGCCCTACCGGCGTGGGCAAGACCACGACTACGGCCAAGCTGGCTGCCCGTTGCGTCATGCGCCATGGTCCTTCCAAGCTGGCATTGATCACGACTGACGGTTATCGTATCGGCGGTTTTGAACAATTGCGTATCTACGGCAAAATTTTGGGTGTCATGGTGCACGCGGTCAAGGATGAGGCAGATTTGCGCATTGCCTTGTCCGAGCTCAAGAACAAGCATACCGTCCTGATCGATACTGTCGGTGTCAGCCAGCGCGACAAAATGGTGACTGAACAGGTGGCGATGTTGTCTGGAACAGACACTCCGGTAAAGCGTTTGCTGTGCCTGAATGCGACATCAACAGGTGAAACCTTGAGTGAGGTCGTGCGTGCTTATCAGGGCAATGGCTTGGCAGGCTGCATCCTGACCAAGCTTGATGAAGCGGCGACTATCGGTGGTGCACTGGATATCGCGATACGCCAGAAACTCATGGTGTATTACATCGCCAGCGGCCAGCGCGTGCCTGAGGACCTGCATATCGCCAACAAGCTGTATCTGATAGACCGTGCCTTCAAACTCAAGCGTGAGACGGCAGCTTTCCGTTATCTGGATGAAGAATTGCCCTTGTTGATGGCGGGTGCAGTTTCTACGCAAGCATCAGGACGTGCTGGTCAGGAGGTGTCCCTTGGCTAGTTTCGATCAGGCAGAAGGCCTGCGCCGCATGCTGGCTGGGCCAAAACCACGGGTATTTACCTTTTTGTCGGCCTTGAGGGAAGATGAAAAGAGCGGCATGCTGGTGAATCTGGGTGTGTCACTGGCACGCCAGGGTAACCAGGTCTTGATGGTTGATACACGCTCTTCAGAAAACAGTGTCGGTGCCTGGTTGAATGCGAACCTTGATCAGACCTTATTGGATGTAGCGAGACAACAGCGTACAATGAAGGAAGCAGTCAAATTGGTGGCTGCTGGCCTGTCGGTGACGATGCTGGCCCGTCATGCATGGCTGCCGCCAGAAAATACGCGGCAATTGTCCAAAGTGTTTGATGTGGCAGCCAACCGTGCGGACCTGGTTATTGTGGATAGCGAGATCAACCTGGATGACAGTTTTCCGCTGGCGACGCTGGATGACAGCGAGCTGGTGATACAGGTTTCTGCTGATCCTGCCATGATCAAGGCTGCTTATGGATTGATCAAGCGTGTGAGCAACAGGCTGGGTCGGCGCGGTTATGGTATTTTAGTGTCCGGTGCATCGGAAAAAGAGGCAAGATTGATTTATACGAATATGGCGCAGGCGGCCAGCCGTTACCTGGCGGTGCCACTGCACTACGTTGGCCATGTGCCGGAAGATGAACACGTAAGAAAGGCTGCACATTTGGGACGCTCTGTGATTGATGCTTTTCCTAAAGCCCTTGCTTCGCTGGCATTCTCCCGGCTGGCTGAACAATTGGCAAAGACCGCGCGTTCCACCTTATGTGCAGAGGGAGTCCCTGAGCTGGGTGTCGGTCTCGGAATGTAATCAGAAAAATGTACACCGCGAGCGGAAAATCAGATAAAAACTTCCTTTTGAGGGAGCATGCGCCTCTGGTCAAGCGTCTGGCTTACCAGTTGAAGGCGCGCCTGCCTCCCAGTGTGGAGGTGGACGATCTCGTGCAGGCCGGCATGATAGGCCTGCTGGATGCCGTTAACCGCTACGAAGATACCCATGGCGCCCAGTTTGAAACCTATGCGGTACAACGCATACGGGGTGCCATGCTGGATGAATTGCGCAGTAGTGACTGGCTGCCGCGTGGCGTGCGCCAGAACATGCGCAAGATAGAAAATGCCATGAATGTGCTACAGCAAAAGCTGGGCAGGCCACCGCTGGAAACCGAGGTGGCGAAGTCACTCAAGCTGAGCCTGGAAGAGTACCAGAACCTGCTGACCGACAGTGGCGGGCATCAACTCGTCTATTACGAAGATTTTCATGATGCCGACACCAAGGAGCATTTCCTTGACCACTATTGCTCCGATTTTTCTGGCGATCCGCTGCAGGATTTGCTGAATGACGACTTCCGTGACGCCGTCATCGGTGCGATAGACAGCTTGCCCGAGCGCGAGAAACTGCTGATGGGTCTGTACTACGAGCAGGAGTTGAATCTCAAGGAAATTGGTGCTGTGATGGGGGTATCAGAGTCACGGGTCTCACAATTACATAGTCAGGCGGTTGCCAGGCTCAGGGCATACTTAAGGGAGAAAGCGTGGACTGGGCTAGCGTAATCGGATTGGTACTGGTGATATTTGGCATAGTCACCGGACAGTTGATGGAAGGCGGGCGCCTGTCTTCTCTGGTGCAACCCGCTGCCTTTGTCATCGTGGTCGTGGGTACGCTGGGCGCTGTGTTGTTGCAAAGCCGGCTCAATACCTTCAGGCGTGGCGTGCGCATGCTGCGCTGGATCGTTTCTGAACCACCAGACAGCAGTAAAAAAAATATCGCAGATGCTTTGATCTGGAGTGTGGTTGCCAGGCGTGAAGGTTTTTTGAGCCTTGAGCGTTATATGAATGCCTCATCCGACCCTTTCATCAGCAAGGGCCTGCGTCTGGTGATCGATGGCATAGACCCGATACGCCTGAAAGACATACTTGATGTCGATATTTCACTGTATGAAATGGAGCAACGCCAGGCTGCCAAAATCTGGGATGCTGCCGGTGGTTATTCACCTACCATAGGCATTTTGGGGGCGGTGCTGGGGCTTATCCATGTGATGGAAAATCTGAGCGACCCGTCCAAACTCGGTGGCGGCATCGCTGTTGCCTTTGTTGCCACTATTTACGGTGTGGGCATGGCCAATTTGTTGTTTTTGCCAATCAGCAATAAATTAAAAGAAATCATAGGCCGCGAAGTTACGCGCCGTGAAATGTTGTCTGATATTTTTTATAGTATCGCTCTGGGTGACAGCCCGCGTGTGGTGGAAGAAAGACTGACTAACCATCGCAATTAAGCGATGCAGTGAAACTGAAAAAATATACTTATGGCAAGGAAAAAATACCACGAAGAACCAGACAACCATGAGAGATGGCTGGTTTCTTACGCGGATTTTATTACCCTGCTGTTTGCCTTTTTTGTTGTCATGTATGCTATTTCCTCTTTGAATGAGGGTAAATACCGGGTCTTGTCCAACTCACTGACCGGTGCCTTTGGCAAAGTCATGACGGTGAATCCCAAGCCTGTCGATGCGCAGATTGAGCAAAAAATCAAGCTCGATCCCTTGCCTCTGGTTAAAAACCGTATCAATGAAGGTTTGCGCAAAGAAAAGGCGCAAATGACCACCATGGCCAAAGATATCATGACCGTGCTGGAACCCCTGGTGCGCGAAGGCAAGGTCAGGGTCACCCAGACCAGCCGTGGTATCACCATAGAAATCAATGCCAGTCTCTTATTTGCTCCTGGTGATGCCCGCCTGAATGTTGATTCCATACAGGCACTGAGGGCGATTGCCGGTGTCCTCAAGATTGATACCCATGCGATACAGGTCGAGGGGCATACCGATAATTTGCCTATCAATAACCCCATCTTCCCGTCAAATTGGGAATTGTCGGCTGTACGCGCCAGTACGGTTGCCCGTTTGCTTACCGAAAATGGGGTGGATGAAAACCGTGTGACGGCAGTGGGGCAGGGAGCAAAACTGCCTGTCAGCGATAATGATACGCCGGAAGGGCGGGCCAGGAACAGGCGCGTATCTGTCACCATACTGGCAGTATTGCCTGAGCCTGTGGTAGAGGTACCCTTGAGCCCGGCATCTGGGCCGGCAGCAACATCATTGCCTGCACAAACGGCGCGGCCAGCGGCGGCATCTTTGTCTGGCACGGCGCCGGGACCTTGAAAACCTGAAAATCCTGGAGATTAAGGAGTTTTTGCCAGTTGCGGGCGGGATAGTCGGCGCAGTATTGTCAACTGAGTATTGTCAGCGAAGTTCGGTAAAGCTAGCGAAGTCGCGACCAGAGATCGTCGCCAGCGAAAATCACCAGCGCGTAATCAATGCATAAGCAGGATCGTGCAAGCTACGATCAGGTAGCGATATAGCCCTTGCCTAGCGTAGTTTTGACGGTCGATTGACCGTTGGGCCCATACATGGAGCCTGCCTGATTATTATTTTTTTGCAATAAATGCAAGGTTGCCTGGTTCAGCGATAGTCTGCGGTTGATCAGCAAACCATTAGTGCGGTTGTCTTCTTTGGCTTGCACAGTCAGTTGCAATAGCGCATCCCAGTCTTGTGCACTGGTTTGGGCGACGCCAGCTTGCTGCAAATAAGCCTGCATGCCGTCTATGTCAGCATTAAATCCAAGTTCATTCAAAAAGCTGTTACGCTTTTTTTCCAGTTCTGTCATTTTGACCACAAGCTGTCCCTTGCTCTGGGTAAAATCATTGAGCTGGACTATATCGCTTTCTACCAATGCCGCCTGCTCTTGCTTGAGCAAATCAGCGAGCGAAGACATGATGCTCACTTCTTCTTGCAGGCATTGTTGAATAGCGCTATGTCCGGAACCTGTTGCGTTCATTTTTTAACGTTTTCTGGAGTTGAGCAAATCTTTAACTGTTTCCAGAAGCCCGTCAGCGACTTTTTCTGAATTGACCTGGAAGCGTCCTTCAGAAATGGCCAGCTTGATAGCTTCCACCTTCTTCGTCTCAAACACAGCATTGCTTGCTTGCGTACTTTGCAAGGCTTGCAACTGTGAAGACAGGGTCGAAATTTGTACTTTCGACGAATTCGCCACGGGTACCGCGGTTTCTGCGGGTTTTTCCGTGCGAGCCTGTTGCGGGCTGACTGGCAGTCCCGCGGTCTTATTTAGTGCGTCATCAATTTTCACAGCGATACCCTCAGTGTGGGACTTACAAACATCTACATCCAGTTTATCGGCTGTGTAATTTTAAACTTTAACCTTACTGTGAAAAAATATTGCATGTGCTTAATTCCAGCTACAAATATCTTGCTGTCAGTAAACTATTTCTATAATGCCACCATTCTTGGCAACACCGCTGACGGTTTGCCCTGAACTGGTCTTGGCCTTGGCAATTTGTCCATCTGCCGCATTATTGAGGGCTATGGCATCTGTTGTCACCTGGAAACCTGGGCCATTGCTAATGACCCGCACTGATTGCCCTTGTTGCACAACCGCAGGGCTTTTCAGGGCGTCAAGGCGCATGACACCGCCAGAAGCCATCGAAACCTGCATGGTTTTGCCTATCGCCTGCTCAGGCGCGGTGATGACACCGGCGGGCAATTTCGCAATATCACCCCTTTGTTTGCTTAAATCGCTGAGGGAGATGACTTGCCCATGGGTAAGCGCATTGGCTGCCACGTAATAGTCTGCCGTCACCTGCACGTTCGCCTGCAAATACACCAGCCAGGGAGCGGGGGCAGTGCAGCGTATTGCCAGGGTGACTTTCCCCCAGGGTTTGCTGCCAGGCAATAAATAAGGGCTGGGGTTGTCGCAGGCTTGCAGATTGAGGCGTTTATCTACTTCGCCCACTGTTACCTGTACGTCATTGCTAAGGCCAGATGCCTGTAGTGTCAAAAAGTCCAGAGCGATCTTGCGCAACTGCGCAGCGTCCTGAACCTGGCTGATGGGAGCAGCCTGACTCAGGCATGTCAGGTTCAGCAAGGACAGAGCCAAAACTTGCTTGTAGTTGGGTTTGCTGAATATCTTTGCGGCTTTCATCATGTTTCCTGCCGGGGTTGTGCTGAACTCTATTTTAGGATTCGCGGACGTTTTTGAATGCCTGAATAAACGGGTTTTTCCCTTTCTGCTCGCCTGATCAAACTTGCGCCCTGACGAATAAGATGCAGGGTATAGAAAACCCTTGTGTGCCTTAAGCGTATGGCGCGATGGCGAAGGAGAGAAAGATGGTTGGCAGGTTAGATGACTTTTTGAAATTCCATGAGGCTGCACTATCAGTGCGTGGACAGCGCCAGCAGTTGCTCGCATCCAATATTGCCAATGCTGACACGCCCAATTACAAGGCGAAGGATATTGATTTTTCCAGCGCGCTGAGCCATGCCCTGGGGCAAAACCTGAACCAGTCGCCAACTGCCTTGAGCAAGACTGCAGATCAGCATATCGACACTCCGGGTAGCGTGGCAGGCATGACACCACAATATCGGCCCACGGTACAGGGTAGTGTTGATGGTAATACCGTTGATATGGATGTGGAACGCAATCAGTTTACCGACAATGCCCTGCGTTATGAGGCCAGTCTGACCATCATCAATATGCAGATCAAGAATATGTTGGCAGCGATACAGGGATAATCAAGGATAACCATCATGTCACTCTTTAATGTCTTTAATGTTGCCGGATCAGCCATGAGTGCGCAGTCGCAGCGCCTGAATGTGGTGACCAGTAACCTGGCTAATGCCGACAGTGTCACCAGTTCAGACGGTACGCCTTACAAGGCCAAGCAGGTGGTATTCACTGCAGTGCCGGTCGCGGGCACGGCTTCTACAGCAGTCAAGGTAAATGAGGTTGTAGAAGATACTAATCCGCCTAAACTGATGTATGACCCAAAACACCCGATGGCAGATGAAAAAGGCTACGTCGCCATGCCGAACGTGAATGTAGTGGAAGAAATGGTGAATATGATTTCAGCATCACGTTCATATCAAAACAATGTAGAAGTCATGAATGCAGCAAAAACCATGCTGCTGAAAACCTTGACTTTAGGGCAATAAGATTTTCTGTAAGGAATAGATCATGGCTACCACTGGCGTACAAAGCAGCACCGTCGATCCAACATTGCTGGCGACGATGAACGGAGCAAAAGCTTCGACAAATTCGACTGAAGATGCAAAAAACACCTTCATGACCTTGCTGGTCACCCAGCTCAAGAACCAAGACCCGCTGAACCCCATGGACAATGCCCAGGTGACCAGCCAGCTTGCCCAATTATCAACGGTCTCGGGTATCGATAAATTGAATGCCTCTGTGACTGCCCTGGGTGCCAGTTTCCAGAGCGGGCAAAACCTGCAGGCTGCCAACATGATAGGCCATGGCGTGATCGCTCCGGGCAATACCATGGTAGTTACTGATGGCAAAGGGATTTACGGTGTTGAATTGCCACAGGCAGCCAGCAATGTTGACGTGGTCATACGTGACAGTTCAGATGCCGTAGTCCGGAAGATAACGCTGGGTGCCTTGCCACAAGGTGTGAATACTCTGACCTGGGATGGTAAAACCGATGCGGGTACGACTGCCGCCAACGGTGCTTACAAGTTTGAATTTGTCGCCAATGCGGCAGATAAAAAACTGGATGCAACCAGCCTTGCATTTGGCGTGGTATCCAGCATCACCTCTGGCTCTCAGGGCTTGAAGCTAAGTCTGCCGAATATTGGTGATATCAGCATGAATGATGTAAGACAAATTTATTGATCCTTGGAGTAATCCTGTATCAAATCCTGCAGTAAAAAGTGAACGAACTAGCCTAAGTAAGGGAGAAATATCATGGGTTTTCAACAAGGACTGAGTGGACTTAATGCCGCTTCCAAATCCCTGGATGTGATTGGTAATAATATTGCCAATGCCAGCACCGTGGGTTTCAAGCAGGGACAGACGCAATTTGCCGACGTTTATGCCAACTCACTGAATGGCTCTTCTGCAGGTACGGTTGGTATTGGTACCAAGGTATCGGGCGTGGTGCAGCAATTCACGCAGGGTAATATCTCAACGACGAATAACCCGCTGGATATTGCAATCAACGGTGGCGGCTTCTTCCGCATGTCGACCAATGGTGCGATTACCTACACACGTAATGGTCAGTTCCAGCTCGACAAACTCGGTAATATCGTCAATGCGCAAGGTGCACAATTGACAGGTTATGTAGCCAATGCCGCCGGTGTATTGTCGACTGGTGCCGCTGCGCCTATCAATATCAATACTGCTGATATTCCGCCTGCGCAAACAACGACCATCAATGCAGTCATGAATCTCGATTCGCGTAAGCTGGTTCCAGGCACGCAATTGCCAGCGACCATACCGCCAGTGATTACCCCTATCGCATTCAGTGCGACTGATCCGACTACTTATAGTAGCTCGACCTCGGTAGCGGTATTTGATAGTCTGGGTAACTCGCATGTGGTCCAGTCATTTTTTGTTAAACGTGACAATATTAATCCGGCTCCTCCAACCTTACCTGTCACCATCGAATGGGATGTCTTCGCTACGGTGGATGGTGTCTTGATTAATGGTGCTGGTGCTACAACAAATTCCATTACTCGCCTTGGCTTTGATAACCTGGGTAGATTGAGTAATGTGACGCCACAGTTTTCTGCAACTGATCCGCGTGCAACCACTTTGACAGTGCCCGTCAGTACAGGTGCGGTGACGCCAATTAATACAACACTGGATATCAAATACGATTTCACCGGTACGACGCAATTCGGTTCTGATTTCAGCGTTAGTAAAAACACTCAGGACGGTTATGCGTCCGGCAAACTGGCGAAGTTCAATACGGCCAAGGACGGCACTATCGTCGGTAGTTACACCAACGGCAAGACATCTGTTCTGGCGCAAGTGGTGCTGGCGAATTTTACCAATCCTAACGGTTTGCAATCGACGGGTGACAACCAGTGGATAGAAACGGCGGCTTCTGGTAATTCCCTGGTCGGCCCACCAAATTCTGGCGCATTGGGAACCTTGACTTCATCAGCGACAGAAGATTCCAATACAGATTTGACGGGTGAGTTGGTGAATATGATCACGGCACAACGTGTTTATCAGGCCAATGCACAAACCATTAAAACCCAGGATCAGGTTTTGCAGACGCTGGTCAACCTGCGTTAATAGTGATTTTTATTTGAATTGACATGCGTCTTTTAAATCTCAGGCAAACAGGAGCAGCTCATGGATAGACTGGTATATACCGCGATGACCGGTGCCAAGCATATCCTTGAGCAGCAGGCTACCGTCTCGCATAACCTGGCCAATGTCTCGACCACTGGTTTCCGGGCGCAGCTGGATTCATTCCGTGCCGTGCCTGTCAAAAGCGATGGTCTCGCTACCCGCGCTTTCGTCGTGGATGCCACGGTCGGTACTGATTTTTCTACCGGCGCCATGCAAAACACCGGGCGTGAACTGGATGTGGCAGTTGAAGGCAAGGGCTGGCTGGTGGTGGAGAAGGCAGATGGCACCGAGGCCTTTACCAGGCATGGCAGTTTGAAGGTCAATGAAAACGGTATTTTGCAAACCCAGAGTGGTTTGAATGTCGTCGGTGATGGCGGGCCCATCACCATACCGCCGGAAGTATCGATTGCGATTGCCAAGGACGGTACGGTATCGACCATACCGACCGGCACCAAGCCAAATGCAGTACAAGTCATCGGTCGCCTGAAGCTGGTCAATCCGCCGGAAGAAAACCTGGTGCGTGGCGATGATGGCTTGTTCAAAACCAAGGATGGCGTAGCCGTTGATGCTGATCCTCTGGTCGGTGTGGCTGGTGGCATGCTGGAAAACAGTAATGTGAATGTCGTCGAATCCATGGTCAACATGATTAATCTCGCGCGCAGCTTTGAAATGCAAATGAAGCTTTTGCAGAATGCCGAGAATAACGCCACTAAAGCCAGTCAGATCCTGACTTTGAGTTGAGTGCTGATGTAGCACAATAGCCTTGTAGAAGTCTTTGCCGCGAAGATAAAGCGACGCAAAGTAAACCAGGGCAAAAGGGGAAAGCAATGATACGTTCACTATGGATAGCCAAGACTGGCCTGGATGCGCAGCAAACGCAGATGGATGTCGTATCCAATAATCTGGCCAACGTCAGCACCAATGGCTTCAAACGTTCACGTGCCGTGTTCGAGGATTTGCTGTACCAAAATATACGCCAGCCCGGCGCGCAAAGTTCGCAACAAACGCAATTGCCGTCTGGCTTGCAACTCGGTACAGGTGTTCGCCCAGTCGCAACAGAAAAGATTTTCACGCAAGGCAATTTGCAACAGACTGGTAATAGCAAGGATGTGGCAATTCAGGGTCAGGGCTTTTTCCAGGTCTTGCTGCCTGATGGTTCTACTGCCTATACCCGTGATGGTTCCTTCCAGACTGATAACCAGGGGCAGTTGGTCACTTCCAGCGGTTTTGTGATTCAGCCTGCTATTACTATTCCTGCGAATGCACAATCGATTACGGTCGGACGTGATGGCACGGTCTCGGTGACCCAGCCAGGTTCAATCGCGCCTGTGCAGGTCGGCTCACTGCAACTGGCTACGTTTATCAACCCTGCCGGTTTGATGGCGATGGGTGAAAACCTGTATGTAGAAACTGCAGCCTCTGGCAACCCGGGGACGAATACGCCTGGTACCAATGGCGCCGGCTTGCTGATGCAAAGCTTTGTTGAAACATCGAATGTGAACGTGGCAGAAGAGCTGGTCAATATGATACAGACTCAGCGCGCCTATGAAATCAACAGCAAGGCGATCACTACTTCAGACCAGATGTTGCAACGACTGTCGCAACTGTAATGAATTAACCGGCATCCATATGGATGTACCCTGGTGAGTGAGCACATGATGACCTATACAAAATTATCCCTACTCTTGCCGCTGCTGGCACTGACGGCTTGCGCAATGACGCCGCCTCCCATCGTGCACCAGCCCACATCCATTCCGGCGCAATCGGCCAGACCGCAAAAGCAGGCGAATGGTGCAATTTTCCAGCAAGCCACTTATCGCCCATTGTATGAAGATGCGCGGGCCCGTCTGGTAGGCGACACTCTGACCATATCCATCGTCGAGAAGACCTCGGCAGGCAAGGCAGCTGCCGCGTCCAACAGCAAATCTGGTGCAGCGTCCTTTGCTGCCCCTACGGTATTTGGTGTGCCGGCAACGACCACGGCACAGGCCGGTCTGGCGACTTCTTCATCGACCAAATATGATGAAAAGGGCGCACAAACGGCCAGTAATAATTTTACCGGCACGATCGCTGTTACTGTCATTGATGTGCTGCCGAACGGGAATTTGCTGGTCAGCGGTGAGAAACAACTGGCTTTTGATAAAGGGGCAGAATTCGTGCGTTTTTCTGGTGTGATCAACCCCACCACGATAGCAGCAGGTAATGTTGTGGCTTCTACGCAGGTGGCAGATGCGCGATTTGAATATCGCTCTACATCGAAGATTGATATGACAGAAATGAGCTCCATGTTTTCGCGGTTTTTCCTTAGTTTCCTTCCTTTATAGCGGATTTTTTAGCAAACTCTCAGGGTAGTTTTATGAACGCACTTTCCACATCCAGAATGATCAGGGCAGCCATGCTTGCCATGGCAGTTATGACTGCCATGATCGCACCGGAAAGTCGGGCCGAGCGCATCAAGGACCTGGCAGGCATACAGGGCGTGCGGCAAAATCAGTTGCTTGGTTATGGGCTGGTGGTTGGTCTCGATGGCAGTGGTGACCAGACTACGCAAACCCCGTTCACAGTGCAGAGTATCATCAGCATGATGCAGCAACTGGGCGTCGCCATCCCGGTGGGAACCAGCCTGCAATTAAAGAATGTGGCCGCAGTCATGGTGACTACCTCCTTGCCAGCTTTTGCCCAACCCGGGCAGACCCTGGATATCACGGTGTCGTCCATGGGTAACGCAAAAAGTCTGCGTGGTGGCACGCTGTTGATGACACCTTTAAAAGGTGCGGATAACCAGATTTATGCGATGGCGCAGGGTAATGTGCTGGTCGGTGGTGTGGGTGCCTCGGCAAACGGCAGCAAGGCGCAAGTCAATCATCTGAGTGTCGGTAAAATTTCTGGTGGTGCGACGGTGGAGCGGGCGGTACCCAATTCAGTTTCACAGGGATCTACCATACAGCTGGAGTTGAATAGCTCTGATTTTTCTACCGCCAGCCGTGTGGTGGATGCGATTAACCGCCGCTTTGGCCCGGACACGGCAGCAGCCATGGATGGTCGTGTTATACAGGTGAAGGCACCAATTTCTGCCGATCAACGCGTGAGTTTTCTCGGCAATCTGGAAAATATTGATGTTACGCCAGCGCAAATGGCAGCGAAGGTGATCTTGAATGCCAGGACTGGCTCTATCGTCATGAACCAGGCAGTGACGCTGGAAACCTGTGCTGTCGCTCATGGCAATCTGTCTGTCGTCATCAATACTGACAATACGGTCAGCCAGCCAAATGCCCTGGCAGCCGGACAAACCGCACCTACTGCCAATTCAACCGTTACGATCTCGAAAGATGCGGGTCAATTGATGATACTAAAGGCTGGTGTTTCACTGGCTGAGGTGGTCAAGGCCCTCAATGCCATAGGTGCGACACCGCAAGATCTGCTAGCCATATTACAGGCCATCAAGGCATCTGGTGCCTTGCGTGCAGACCTGGAAATTATCTAAGGAATCGCGATGATAGGGCGCACCGATTTCACCGATAAAACAGCCTTTGACACCAAAGGTCTGGATGAGCTTAAACAGTCGGCCAGAAATAATTCGCCCGAGGCAATCAAGGGCGCTGCCCAGCAGTTTGAAGCGCTGTTCTTGAACGTGATGCTGAAGTCGATGCGCCAGGCAGGTGGTCAGGATGGCATGTTTGACAGTGAGCAAAGCCGTATGTACACCTCCATGCTGGACCAGCAGTTGTCACAGACCATGGCAAAGAAAGGTGTGGGCCTGGGAGATGTGCTGGTCAGGCAGTTATCAAATAATGCCATGAACCAGGCGCTGGAAGCAGACCCTGCCACCGGTTCCGGTAATCTGACCAACCCCGCCAGCATGCGCGGTATCAACACTTATCTCGACAACCTCAAATTCGAGCAAATGCCCGCGAATGCGCCAAAAACTGCGTTTACCGGACCAAACCACGTGCGCGAGTTCCAGGAGAAATTGTCTGCCCATGCTGAGCAGGCCAGCCAGGAAACCGGTATCCCCGCCAAATTCATGTTGGGCCAGGCTGCTTTGGAAAGTGGTTGGGGGCGCCGTGAAATCAAGACCGTGGATGGTTCGACCAGCCATAATATCTTTGGCATGAAGGCGACCAAGGGCTGGAAAGGCAAGACAGTTGATGCAGTTACAACAGAATATGTGAATGGCGTAGCCCAGCGCAGGGTTGAAAAATTCAAGGCTTACGATACTTATGCTGATGCATTCAAAGACTATGCTAAATTGATCACCAAGAATCCGCGTTATGAAAACGTGATGGCTAATGCCAAAGATGCAACAAGCTTTGCCCAGGGCTTGCAAAAAGCCGGTTATGCGACCGACCCTGAGTATGCCAACAAGCTGACAAAGATTATCAAAAACTCCCTTTCTACGTAATCTCACCATAGGTTTCTCCAGTGAAAGTGCAATCAGATTAAAGTTTTACCGAAACGCACCGAAAACATGATTGATGGCACTGGGTGGCTAACTTAGCAAAAGAGCAGGTTCAATTATGGGTTCAAATATATTTGGTATTGGGCAATCAGCACTGTCCGCTGCACAGCTGGGCATTGCGACGACCGGTCATAATATTGCCAATGCGTCAACTCCTGGCTATAACCGCCAAACTATCCTGCAAGCTGCGAATGAACCGCAAAATCTCGGCGGCTCATTTATCGGGCAAGGGGTGTCGGTTACGCAGATACAGCGCCAATACAATTCTTTCCTGGCTGGTCAGGTCAATGCTTCCCAATCAACAAAAAACCAGGCTGATGTGTATTACAGCCAGATCAGTCAGATCAATAACCTGGTGGCAGACCCCACCGCAGGTGTGACGCCTGCTTTGCAAGATTTTTTCAAGGCTTTCCAGAATCTGGCTGCCAGCCCTAACGGTACGGCTGGCGCTGCTGCGCGCCAGGCTGCATTGTCGTCAGCACAATCGCTGGCTGGCCGCATCAATGGTTTGGAAACACGTCTCGACCAGATCACTGACGACGTCAATGGGCAAATTGGTACGACTGTCGGTGCCATCAACAGCTATGCTTCGCAAATAGCCAGTTTGAATGACACTATAGAAAGAGCCAAGGGTCTGTCTAGCAGTAATAGTGGCCCCAATGATTTGTTGGATCAAAGGGATCAACTGATCACTGAACTGAGCAAGCTGACCAAGGTCAGCGTTGTGCCGCAAGGCGAAAAATATAATGTGTTTATTGGCAATGGCCAGCCACTGGTACTTGGCAGCAATGTGACGCAACTGCAAGTCGGCCAGTCATTGACTGACCCCAGCCGTACTGAAGTTTCTTACCTCGTCAACGGTTCTTCAGTCTTGTTGCCTGAAAATAGCTTTGGCGGTGGTAAACTTGGCGGCTTGTTCGACTTCCGCTCAAGTACACTGGATGTCGCCAAAAACAGCATAGGCAGGATAGCGATAGGCCTGGCCACGCAATTTAACGACCAGCAAAAACTGGGGCTGGATTTGAACGGACAGGTTGGTGGCGACTTCTTTACAGTTGCGGCTCCCGTATCAACACCGAGCGCACTCAATACGTCTACGGCTGCGATCAATGCGTCTATCACTGATACAAGCGCTTTGACGACCAGCGACTATCGCCTGCAATTTGTGGGCGGCAATTATAAAATTACCCGTTTGTCTGACGGTGCAACGCAGTCTTCTGCAACTTTGCCTTTGAAATTTGATGGTATTAATTTTCAATTGGCCCCACCGCCGGCTGCGGCAGTTCCGGCAGCAGGCGATGAATTCCTGATCAGGCCGACAGCAGCAGGTGGTTCGAGTTTGGCGGTGGCGATTCAAGACCCTGCCAAGCTGGCCGCAGCTGGACCTTTGACGACATCTTTCCCGACCACCAATACGGGCACGGGCAAGATCAGTGTTGGTGTTGCCGATTCGCAGGTGGCATCTGCCAGCAATTCTGCAACGGCGACGATTAGCCCGGCAACTGCTGATGATTCTTATGTTGGTTCGACCCTAAATTCACCAGTCAACCTGACATTTGCTTCGCCAGCGAATACTATTTCCGGTTTTCCTGCGGGTGCAACGGTATCTGTTAAAGTCGGCGCTGTTACAACTACTTATCCGCCACCAGCGACTGTGCCTTATACCAGTGGTGCAACGATCAGTTTTAGTGGCGTCAGCTTTTCTATCAAGGATGGTGCTGCTCCGCCAGCCAATGGTGATGTGTTTACGGTATCCAAGGCTTTGCCGATAGCACCTAGTACGCTGACATTTAACTCCGCTGGTAATACGCTCACTGGTTTCCCGGCTACGGCCAATGTCACGGTAACAAATGCGGGTGTAGCAACCACTTATCCGGCAGGTACGGCAGTACCATATACATCTGGTTCCACGATCAGTTATAACGGCTTCAGCTTCTCTGTGTCAGGTAACCCTGCCAATGGCGATGTGTTTAATATTGCCCCTAATACCAATGGCTCAGGTGATAACCGGAATGCGGTTTTGTTGAGCAATCTGCAAACGAAAAATACCGTAGGGGGTGGCACGACTACCTTTCAGGGTGGTTATGCCCAGTTCGTCAGCCTGGTGGGTAATAAGGCGCATGAATTGCAAATTACCAGTGCTTCAGAAACAAAATTGCTGGCGCAAAATATCACTGCACAGCAAACTGAATCAGGTGTGAATCTCGATGAAGAAGCCGCCAACTTATTGCGCTATCAACAGGCATATCAGGCGGCAGGCAAGTTGATGCAAATTGCAAGTACATTGTTTGACTCCTTATTGGCGTTGGGCAGATAGAGGTTATTATGCGTATCAGTACCAGCACTATTTATCAAACTGGCGGCTCCAATATTAGCGATCTGCAGTTCGGTTTGAACAAGACCCAACAGCAAATCGCTGCTGGCCGTCGTGTATTGACACCGGAAGATGATCCGATTGCCTCTGCACGCGCGCTGGTGATTTCCCAGTCAGATTCTTTAAATACCCAGTTCGCCACGAACAGGCAAGCTGCCAAGAATAATCTCAGTATTGCTGAAAGTACGCTGAGCAATGTTACCGATACGCTGCACAATATCAAGGCGTTAATTGTGCAGGCAGGCAATGGTTCTTACAACGATACCGACCGTGGATTTATCGCCCAGCAATTGCAAGGCAATCTTGATCAGTTATTTGGTCAGGCAAATGCGACTGATGGTGTCGGCAATTACTTGTTTTCTGGTTTTAATACGACTACCGCCCCTTATACCAAGACAGCGGGTAGTGCTGTTTATAATGGTGATCAGGGGCAGCGCTTTATCCAGGCAGACACCTCAAGGCAAATACCCCTCAGTAGCCCTGGCATAGATATTTTCCAAAATATCCGTACTTCGGCTGGCCAGTTCAATGTGCAGTCTAATCCGTCCAATGTAGGTACTGCAGTTGCTACGGCGGCGATCAATACTCCTACCTCAGCGAATCTGACGGGTAATAATTACGAAGTGGCGTTTGATAATCTGGGTACTTCATTTACTGTGACAAATAAAACCACAGGTAATGTGGTGGTTCCATTGACTCCGTATGTTAGCGGCGCGACGGTTACCTTTGATGGTATAGATTTGAATGTCACCAACGCGGGTGGCCCACCAGTTGCTGCGCCTGGCCCAAACGATAAGTTTTCAGTGCAGCCAGGTAATCAAAATATTTTTGAAACTGTCACCGATATCATCAATGCCTTGAATACGCCTGCTGGTACTGCGGCAGCAAAAAAAGATTTGACGGCAGCACTGACACAAGGCAATAACAATATCGACAAGTCTTTGAATAATGTATTGACCGTGCGTGCGCAACTCGGTACCAGCCTGAAAGAGATTGATGACCTTGATAGTGAGGGTGATGCCAAGGGCGTCGCTTTCAAACAGGATTTGTCTTCCTTGCTGGACCTGGATTATGCCAAGGCGATTACAGAGCTCAATCAGCAACAAACTACCTTGCAGGCAGCGCAGCAGTCCTTCGTTAAGACATCTGGCCTGTCTCTGTTTGACTATATCCGTTAAGAGTTTCTGATGCAGATTTAAATTCAGGTTTAAACTCAGGTTCAAAAACAAAAAGCAGCCGAGGCTGCTTTTTGTTTTCAGGTCATCCTGATGCTTAAATTTTTTCCATATCTTCTGCATCAAGTGCTATGACATGGGTTTGCATGATGCCACGTTCATCATGCCATTCGCGCACGACGCAGGGCGCACCTTCTTCATCCATGGCAATGACTTTGAAAAACTGGCCTATCATTGATTCTATGAGGATACGTTCATCTTCAGGAAAACTTTTGATAAATCTTTTGTCGAGATTGACTACGCGAACGATATCGCCCACGACGACGGGTTGGTTTTTGCAATCGACAGCGGCTTGAGGTGCAGACATGGCTATTTCCGGTAAATTATTTCGGATATTGTACTTGGTCTCGATCATTCTGCCGCTGGCAAAATAAAAAAGGCTTGATTGTTTCAAGCAATCAAGCCTTTCAGATTTCAACTGTTGGTGTCAGGAAGTTTTCTTTTCCCGTGCTACCCAATACAGCGCAATGATGATCAATGCGTAAGGGATCATGGACAGGGCATTGGCATTGACACCTTCAAAGAAGGGGTTGTTTGCCGTCGCCCAGTCGCCGATTTTCTTGTCAAAATCAGTCAGGATACCTGCCGTGAAGGCAATTACAATACCAGCCAGCGCACCACCGGCAATATAGCCGGAAGACAGCAAGACACCAGAACTGCGGTCGCCCGCTGCTTGCTTCTCTTCTTCACTGAGATGCTTGTTGTGCTCCAGCTTGTTGTTACGACGATCTACCGCCCAGCGTATCATGCCGCCAACAAACAGCGGGGCAGAGGATGATAGTGGCAAATACACGCCCACCGCAAAGGCCAGCGATGGGATGCCTGCCATTTCCAGTACCAGCGCAATCATCACGCCAAACAAGACCAGGGTCCATGGTAGTTGCCTGTCCAGGATACCCTTGATGATGTAAGACATCAGCACGGCTTTAGGTGCATCGTATTTCTTGACTTCAGTACCATCAGGGCGTTTGTTGTAAGCACCATTGATACCCGGGTCAACCAGATAGATTGCCTTGCCTGCATTATCGACAAAGTATTTACCGGCAGGGCCGCCGACATTGTCATTCTTGTGCCAGACCTTGTATGTGCCTTTATCTGTATCAGCCTGTGGGCCTTGCAGTTGTGCAGTGTCGGTCAGTTTTGATGCATCTGTCTGCAGAGCTGGGGCAACTTGCGCTGCTGGTACATAGACCGTGCCAGAATCATTCAACTTCAACAGGATAGGGCCAAGTATCAGGGCAGACGACAGCGCACCTGCCAGAATTGCATATTGCTGCAAACGCGGTGTCGAACCAACGATGTAACCGGTTTTCAAATCCTGTGATGTAGTACCAGCATTGCTGGAAGCGATACAGACGATCGCACCGACTGACAGGGCGGTGACATAGTACTGACCACCAGTCCAGCCCATGATCAGGAAAATCAGGCAAGTGAACAGCAGGGTCGCTACTGTCATGCCAGAGATAGGGTTGGAAGAAGAGCCAATCTCACCAGTCAGACGGGACGATACGGTGGCAAACAGGAAGCCGAACACCAGGATCAGCAAGGCACCCAGGAAGTTCATGTGCAGCGGTGTCGCAAATGTAATGACAGCAATAATGGCCAGCGCACCGATGACTACCCACTTCATCGGGATATCCTGGTCAGTACGCAGCGGTGCAGTGGCTGCCGCTGCGCCTTTACCGAGACCGGACAAACCAGCCGACAGGCTGCGCCAGATAGTCGGCATCGCACGCATCAGGCTGATCAGGCCACCGGCCGCAACCGCGCCAGCGCCGATGTACAGAATGTAAGCGCCACGCACATCATGTGAGCTCATTTCGCTGATAAGCTTGGTTCCAGGGGCCAGAGGCACACTCAATGCATCACCAAAGAACTTGATCATGGGTATCAGCAAGAGATAAGACATGACACCACCAGCTGCCATGACGGATGCAATACGCGGGCCGATGATGTAGCCTACGCCCAGCAGCTCAGGCGATACTTCTGCGCCCAGCGAACCACCTTTGAGTGGGGCACCGAATACGACTTCCGGCGTATCTTTCCAACCCTTCAAAGCGACGTTGGCGATCTTGTATAAAAGACCGATACCAAAGCCGCCAAAGATAATCGCCGCACGTTTGCTGGCATCATCTGCTGCGTTGGGATTATTTGTTTCACCAGCAGCTTCGCGGGAAGAATCAGTCGCTGCTGCCTTCAAGACCTCGGCACAGGCCGTGCCTTCAGGGTACTTGAGCTCATCGTGCTTTTCCACGATCATGGTTCTGCGCATGGGGATCATGAGCAAGATACCCAGCAAGCCACCTAGACAGCCAACCAGCATGACGCGGGAAATTTCCAGATCAAAACCCAGAATGAGGATGGCTGGCATGGTCACGCCAAGGCCAAAGGCCAGGGACTCACCTGCGGAGCCTGCGGTCTGGGTAATACTGTTTTCCAGAATAGTCGCATCTTTCGCGCCCAGCTTATTACCCAGACGGAACAGGGTGATGGCAATGACGGCTACCGGTATCGAGGCACTGACAGTCAAACCGACCTTAAGTACCAGATACAATGAAGATGCACCGAAAACCATACCAAGTAATACACCCATGATCAGGGCTCTTGCGGTCATTTCGGGGAGGTGGGCTGAGGCCGGGATGTAGGGCTTGAAGCCCGGCTTGGCATCAAGTGTTGACATTTCTGTTGGCATTGTTCTACCTATTTGTTGTCAAAAAAGCTGAATAAGAGGGTGATCTGTTTCAGCGCAGCGAATAAACAATCCCCCTCCGTCTCCTGAGGGGGATCAATGAAAAAACATAAATATCCGCGCATTATCACGCTTTTTTCAGCCTGTTTGCAATGCCATCCTTAAACTTGTTGCATCTCCTCTTGTTTACTGAGGCGCGGCAAGACCGTGATGCCGCGGATGATAGGATTTTTCGCAGCAAGTATTGCCAGCAACAGCGCTGCCACACCGGCAAAACCCAGGGCATAACGCAAACCCATGTGCTCACCCAGCCAGCCGCCAATCAAGGCGCCAGGGCCTGCCGGTATCAGTATCAGCCAGCGCATGGTGCTGGTCATGCGGCCCAGCATGGCTTCTGGTGTAACTGCCTGACGCAAAGCCAGGAAGTTGATAAAGATCATGACGCCGCCTATGGAGAAACACATCAACATGAAACCAAATGCAGCGATGCCCCAGTTATTGCTTGGTGCCAAAGCCAGCAAACCCCAGCCCAGACCGCAAACAGCCACACCCAGCACCATGCAGGGGCCAGGCCCGATATTGCGGCTAATGCGGCTGCCATACACACTGGCAATAATGGTACCCACACCCATACCCATATAGCTGAGACCAACTGCCTGTTCAGACAAGCCCAATTCACGCGTGGCAAACAGGATTTGCACGACCAGCGCAGCGTTATAGCAAAGCTGCCAGCCACCTACTGTCAGTGCCAGTGCAATCAGCAAAGGTTTATTGGCGACAAAGGACAGGCCAGCCTTCAAGTCACGCCAGAAATGTGCATCTGCACGTGGCTCCCTGACTTCATTGACATGAATGCCGCGCAAGATCACAGCGGATGTCAGTAAAAGAATGGCATCAGCCAGCAAAGCTATTGGTGCACCCAGCAATTTGATCAATGCGCCAGCCGTTGCAGGGCCTGCAACTTCAGCTCCTGAGGTTGCCAGAGCATTTTTTGCGTGTGCTTCCACCAGACGGTCACGCGGCACGATCTGCGTCAGCACAATTTGGGAAGCCGTACCTGCCGTGGTGTTGACGACACCGATCATGAAGCCAACTACATATAGCCAGCTCATGTTCAGATAACCCAGCCACCAGGCTACAGGCACGCTGGCGACCGAGATGGAGATCATGATTTCGCCAACCACATACACTGGCAGCTTGCGTACCCTGTCCAGCCATACGCCAGAAGGCAGTGACAGCAAGACAAACGGTAGTATCTCCATGAAGGTCAGCATGCCCATCTGGGTGGCACTGGCGTGCAGCAACAGGGCGGCAGTCAGCGGCAGGGCCAGCATGGTGACCTGGGCGCCAAACGAGCTGATCAGTATCGAAGTCCAGAGGCGCCGATAGACAAGATCGCGTAATAAATCCCTTTCCGGGAGCGAAAACAGTCCTAAGATTTTATTTTTCATAATGAGCAATACAATAATTTGCCCGTGTCTTTATTCTTGACGAGATGAATAGTAGTACACAGGTCTGGGCGTCTATGCGCAACCAGGTTGGAGCAAAAAAAGCAAAGATGGATGATATGTAATGCCTGGTTTGGCCTGTATGACTGAACAAACTGGGGCAGTGATTACTACCGTATCATCGGAGCATCTGGCGGCTAGCGCAGATTAGTCGAACTCGTAGAGCTATTCGAACTTAATGGGGCTTGGGGTATGCGCAAAGCTACGTCGCCAGTGCTGAAAAGCCTGGTTGCACCACGGTGTTACTAGTGACGCTGTAGTTTGCAAGTGCATTTACCCGAGTCCTGAGGGTTGAAAGTGAATGAAAATTGAATCAGAAAATTACCCCGCGTCACAGATTTTTATTGACGCACAGTACAGATAGATTGTATTGCTCTTCATAAGTTCCCGCTAGTGAAAAAAATATGATGTTTGAAAAACCTGTAGTCATGATTGACTTTGAAACCTCCGGTATGTCACCAGACCAGGGAGGACGTGTTACAGAAGTTGCTGCCTTGCGCATAGTCGGTGGTGAAATCGTCGATCGTTATGTCAGCCTCATCAACAGCAATGTGCGTATCCCTTACTTTATTACTGAATTGACAGGCATTACCCAGGCTATGGTGGATAAAGCACCGCCAGTATCTGAAGTATTGCCTGAGCTCGTGGAGTTTATCGGTACTGATACATTGGCTGCCCACAACGCCAGTTTTGATGAAAAGTTCTTGTTGGCCGAGAGTGACAGGCTGGGCCTGTGGCCTGCTCATGACGGCGTGATTTGTTCCGTCAAACTGGCGCGCAGAGTATTTCCTGGCTTGAGCACTTATTCTCTGGGGCCATTGGCGGCTTCCATGGGCATACGTTTCAAAGGTTCTGCTCACAGGGCAGAGGCAGATGCAGAAGTCGCATCAAATCTGATCCTGCGCATAGCCAGCGAGCTGGGCCAGCGCTATGGCTATGCTGCGATAGACCCGCGTTTGCTGCAAGACATTAACAAGCTGGCCGCAGTAAAGGTGCCAGCATTCTTAAAAAAGCACAGAGCAGCTGAGATTGCGGCTGATGCGGCGCCGGTGCCCTTGATAAAGACCAAGGGTGTGCAACGCTTTCGCCATTACAAAGGCGGGATTTATGAACTGGTGTGTGAGGCAACACAAGAGTCTGACTTAAGCCCTGTCATAGTCTATCGCTCGCATGATGGTTCCATCTGGACCAGACCCAAGTCGGTCTTTTTTGAAATGCTGCAGATCAATGGCGCAGAGGTCATGCGTTTTACTCCCATCAAGGAATAAAAAAGGCGGGCACATTTCATCGTGCCCGCCTTGCCTGTTGCTTTTCTTATTATGCTGGTTCTGCCTGTGCAACCGGGCTTGCTGCTGCTGATGCCTCCTTGGCAGGTCCATCGGTAATCAGTTTGCGCAAGACAGGGATCAGGACGATGAGGACGATGCCGACACCAACACTGCTCCAGCCCAGCAAGGAGAAGATGTAGTTATAGGTTGGATTGGTGGATGAGGCCAGACCCTCGGTCGCCTCAGGTATCAGGCCTGAGAATTTGCTGGCCAGGATAGATGCTGTGCCTGTTACCAGCATCCATGTGCCCATCATGACGCCCTGATATTGGCGTGGCGCCAATTTGCCTATCATGGCATAACCGATAGGCGAAATAAGTAGCTCAGCAATACTTTGCAGGATGTAGCTAATAAATATCCATTTGAAAGCCACCAGGCCGTTGCTGGCAGCAGTTGCTATACCTATGGGCAGGACAAGGAAACCCAGGCCGATGAGTATCAGTGCAGCAGAGAACTGGCGTGGGATATCAATATTCCAGCCCTTGGCACGCAAATTGTCGAACAACATCGCCATCAGCGGGCCACCAAACATGATGACAAAGCTATTGATGTTTTGTATCCATTGCGGCGCCACTTCATAACCCCAGACCATGCGGTCTACATTGCTGACGGCAAACAGTTGCAAACCCATCGGGGCCATTTGATACAGTGTCCAGAATACCAGCGAGCCTATGGTCAGCAAGACGTAGGCCGTCATATTATTGCGTTCGCGTGGTTCTTTGTGAATGGCAGTCAGGATGATGAAAATGACAGCAATCGCAATGCTGATGATCATGACCAGGTTGCCAGTCATCTCAGCGCGGTGCAGCATGAATTCAACCAGTGGTACCAGACCAGCCATGACCGCCAGACCGACCAGAAAGCGCCAGCGGAACTGGCTTGCGGTGGCATCGAGCAGGGTCGTGTTCAAATCACACAGTCTGCGCCAGTTAATTGCTGCCAGCACGATAGCCATGAAATTGCCTATGGTGGCAAAGATAAACAGGCTGGCATAGTCTTCTTGCAGCTGATAATAACCGGCAGCGGTGAAGCCAATAAAAAACCCCAGGTTCATGCCTGCATAATTCCACAAGAAGGCGCTTTCGCGGCGATTGTCTTCTGGTTTGAAGCGTTGCGTCAGCATAAGGTTCAGACAGGTAACATTCAAGCCACTACCCGTCAGGAAAAATGCCAGGCCCCAGTACATGGTTGCGGAAGTGCCTACGGAAATGGTCGCACAGCCTATGACTTGCAGGATCATGCCGCTAACAAACAGGTTGCGGTTACTGATAAAACGACCGGCCAGATAACCACCAAACAAATGCAGACCATAATTAAATGCACCAAACACACCCATGATGGCGGTGGCATCCTTAGCCGTAAAACCCAGCTTTTTGGTCGCATATAGCACCAGGGTGGAATACAGTACGGCAAAGCCCAGGGTGGCAAAAATCTGTATGAAAAACAGTGCGCCTGCGCCTTCGGGTACGGCAGCCAGTCTTTGTTTAATTGTGGACAAGGTGGTCTCCAGAGTGGTGGTCTGGCAGGCATTGTAATGCAAAGAAATACTGGAAATAAGACAATTTGTATAGATAATTTCTATGGGGAAGGTCAAAGTCAAAATCATGCGAAAATGACTCATTAATAAGTTCGCCTCACAGCCAGATAACAGGAAAACATAGCAAGCAATGGACAGCATAGATCTCGAAGTACTCAAAACCTGCGATGCCTGGATCAAGGCAGGGCAGCCCTGTGAACTGGTCACTGTCATCAAGACCTGGGGGTCCAGCCCAAGGCCCGAAGGCGCAACGCTGGCTATTGCCGGCAATGGACAGGTGGTAGGTTCTGTCTCCGGTGGGTGTATAGAAGATGACTTGATAGAAAGAGTGCAGCGCGAAGGCATGCAGCGTCATTTGCCAGAGATCGTCACCTATGGCATCACCGCCGATGAAGCACACCGTTTTGGCCTGCCCTGTGGCGGCACGATAGAACTGGCAATAGAACCCTTATCAGCACGCAGCCAGCTCGATGCCTTGTTACAGGGTTTGCAAAAACATGAATTACTGGCGCGACGTCTGGATTTACGTACCGGGGAAGTAACCCTTGCCAAGGCTGACCCGGGTCAGCAATTGCAGTTTACCGAAGATGCCTTGACAACCGTACACGGCCCGCGCTGGCGCTTGCTCATCATAGGGGCAGGGCAGTTGTCACGCTTTTTGGCCAGTATCGCAGTCGGGATGGATTATCAGGTCACAGTCTGTGACCCGCGTGAAGAATACCGCAGTGGCTGGCAAGTCGAGGGTGTGCAATTGATACATGCGATGCCTGACGATCTTGTACTGGAAATGCAACTGGATAGCCGTAGTGCTGTCGTCGCACTGACGCATGACCCCAAGCTTGACGATCTGGCCCTCATGGAGGCCTTGAAGTCCAATGCTTTTTATGTCGGTGCTATCGGTTCGCGCATCAACAATGCCAAACGACGTGAGAGATTAAAAGAATTTGACGTCAATGACGAACAACTGGCAAAACTCCACGGCCCCATAGGCTTGTATATAGGCAGTAAGACGCCGGCCGAGATTGCGATTTCCATACTGGCTGAACTGACTGCAGTAAAAAATCGCATCCTGCTGCCTGCGGAAGTTAATGTCGCCCATGCCAAATCGACACTTGCCTGATTTTTGAAGAAAAAATAGTGAAAAAACAATGACTAACTACGCTTTCCGTCTCTTGAATGTGTTTGCTGAAGAAACCTTGGGCGGTAACCCGCTTTGTGTATTTGAAAATGCCACAGGCATGTCGGATGAGCAAATGCAGGCCCTGGCCTTGCAATTTAATTTGTCTGAGACAGTGTTTGTATTACCCTCAGATGTCGCTACCGCCAGAATGCGCATCTTCACGCCCGATACAGAAATGCCCTTTGCCGGGCACCCCAGTCTGGGTACGGCGCAGGTGGTTGGCAGCCTTAGCAATTTCAACCAGATTACGCTTGAGTGCAAAGCAGGCCTGGTCGATTTGCGCCTTGAGAATGGCATATGGACACTGACCACGCCGCACAAGGGTGAGCCTGTGGTCAAAGCTAGCGGTTTATCTGTCGCCGAAGCAGCTTCTCTGCTTGGGCTGGGTGATAGTGACATTCATTCTGCGCCGTTGTGGATCAACACTGGTAGCGAACAAATGCTGCTCGCGCTGAATTCACGGGACGCAGTTTTGCGTGCCACTCCAGATGTCAGTAAGTTGCCAATCTGGCCTGCCAATAGCCTGGGGCGCAAGTCTGTCTATGTATTTGCCTTTGATGAACCAGCGTCAGATGACGAACGTCTGGCGGTAACAGCGCGTTATTTCTTTGCTAAGCAAGGCGGCGGCTTTGCAGAAGACCCGGGCACAGGTTCTGCCTGCGCTAACCTGGGTGGCTGGTGGCAGCATCAGGGGCGTGATTTGCCCATCAGCATGCGTATAGCCCAAGGCGCGCAAGTCAGGCGGCCATGCAAGCTTTATCTGGATGTGGCGACAGACAAGAGCATACGGGTAGGTGGCAAGGTGATAGAAATTGCACAAGGCCAGCTGCAAATCTAGGCAAATTCTTCTGAATCGGGCTTAAATCAGGCTGGGCAGCATATAAATAGACATAAAGCACGGGAATAGCAGGCGTAAATCCTTTAAAATAGCGACTTCATTCATTTGCACTGAAAAACCAGCGGCCCGACAGAACTTATGTCTGTGACCCGGTTCAGGATATTCCCCTATGAGCATGTCTACTACCCAGGAAATCGTTGCCGAATTGCGCGCTGGCCGCATGGTGATACTGGTTGATGAAGAAGATCGAGAAAACGAAGGCGACCTGATCATGGCCGCCGAGTTTGTCACACCAGAAGCCATCAATTTCATGGCCAAGTTTGGCCGTGGCTTGATTTGCCTGACTTTGACAGAAGAGCGTTGTGACCAGTTGAACCTGGCCATGATGACCAGCCGCAACGGCACCTCCTTTGGCACAAACTTCACGGTGTCGATAGAAGCGGCTGAAGGCGTGACCACTGGCATCTCTGCCGCTGACCGCGCCCGCACGGTGCAGGTTGCTGTTGACAAGAAGTCCACTGCGGCTGACATTGTCCAGCCTGGCCATATTTTCCCGCTGAAGGCGCAAAGAGGCGGTGTCCTCATGCGTGCTGGTCATACAGAAGCTGGTTGCGACCTGGCGGAGCTGGCTGGCCTGACACCGGCATCGGTGATTTGCGAAATCATGAAAGATGACGGCACCATGGCCCGTCTGCCTGATTTGTTCGAATTCGCCAAAGAACACGATATGAAGATAGGGACGATTGCTGACCTGATTCATTACCGCAGCCAGACCGAGAGCATAGTTGACCGCGTGGCCGAGCGTGAAATGCATACCGTGCATGGCAGCTTCAAGGCCTTGGTATATCGCGACAAGCCTAGTGGCTCTGCCCATCTGGCGCTGGTGCATGGCGATATCACCCGCGAAAAAGAAGCGCTGGTGCGTGTGCATCAGCCGGTTTCCATCATCGATTTGCTGGAAAGCCAGGCTACTACGCATTCATGGAATGTCGCGGCCGCCATGGCAGCGATCAAGAAAGCCGATTCAGGCGTCATCGTCCTGCTCAATTGCGAAGAAACTGCCGAGCAGATGTTTGACCAGTTCAAGGCACTTGATACACCAGAAACCAAGCCAGCAGGCCGTGCCGCACGCATGGACTTGCGCAATTACGGCATAGGTGCACAGATTTTGAAGGATGTAGGCGTGGGCAAGATGAAATTGCTGGCCAATCCACGTAAGATGCCATCCATGACAGGATTTAATCTCGAAGTTGTTGGGTATCTCGATAAGCCGTGCGCAGACAAATAAGGATGAATATGCCGGGCCGCAGCAGTGTCGCCAGCGGTCTTTTTAGTGCATTTTCATCACTCACATCACATCAGGCGCGAAAAGCGCAAGAAAGAATATTATGACAGTTGGACATTACGAAGCAAATCTGGATGGTGCAGGCGTACGTGTAGGTATCGTACAGGCACGCTTTAATGACAATATCGGCAAGGGCTTGCTGGATGCCTGCCTGGCAGAATTGTCATTGCTGGGCGTACTCAATGAAGACATCCTGCATGTGACCGTGCCGGGTGCACTGGAAGTGCCACTGGCATTGCAAAAACTGGCAGAAACAAATCAATTCGATGCCCTGATCGCCCTGGGCGCAGTTATTCGTGGTGAAACCTATCACTTTGAGCTGGTATCGAATGAATCCGGCGCAGGTATCACCCGCGTTGGCCTGGATGCTGGCATCCCTATCGCCAATGCCATCCTGACCACAGAGAATGATGAGCAGGCTGAAGTACGCATGCAGGAAAAAGGCCGTGATGCCGCCCGTGTTGCCGTAGAAATGGCCAACCTGACCCTGGCCCTGGAAGAATTGGCAGAAGCCACAGAAGACGTGCACTATGATGCCTGATCGTCTGGCTCAGGCTTGAGTTTATATTTAAGTTTAAGCCTGGGCGATGATTACCCAGCTTTAAATTAGGTAAGATAAGTAAGTTAAGCAAGATACGTAAGAGAAGATATGAATAATAAAACACTACACGCCAATCCCAGCAAGAACCGTTCGCCACGCCACCGTGCGCGCGAATTTGCCTTGCAGGGCATGTACCAATGGCTGCTGAATAATGAAGATTCTGGCGCGATTGAAGCCCATATCCGTGAAGCTCACGGTTTTGAGAAGGCTGACAGAGAGCATTTTGATTCCCTGTTGCATGGTGCGATCAAGCAATCCATAGAATTGCGTGAGCAAATTGCTCCCTTGATCGATCGTACCATTGCTGAGTTGTCGCCGATCGAGCATGCAGCATTGCTGATTGGTGCCTATGAATTGAAGAACCATATAGAAATCCCTTACCGTGTCGTCATCAATGAGGCGGTCGAGTTGACCAAGTCCTTTGGTGGTTTGGATGGTCACAAGTATGTCAATGGTGTACTCGACAAACTGGCAGCAAAACTGCGCGCGACTGAGGTTGCTGCAGGTAAGTAAGTTAGTGACCAAGTTAGTGACCAAGTTAGTGAGCATATTTGTAAAAGTATCTACCGCCTTATTTTGAAAGATAAATAAGGCGGTTTTTTTCAGCCTGAGTTTTTAGGAAGTGCCATGCATCAAAATCTCGCAGCAAGACTGGACAATATCGCCCCTTTTCATGTGATGGAACTCATGAAGATGGCGGCAGAACTAGAAAAGCAGGGCCGTCATCTGATACACATGGGTATAGGCGAACCAGACTTTACTGCGCCGCAAGCAGTGATTGATGCTGCCGCCAAGGCCATGGCAGCCGGGCGTTTGCAATATACCTCAGCCCTGGGTTTGCCAGCCTTGCGCACGGCGATATCGCAGCATTACCGTGACGTGTTTGATCTTGATGTGCCCGCTTCCCGCATTATCGTGACTGCCGGTGCATCGGCTGCCTTGCTGCTGGCATGTGCTGCTCTGGTGGAGCCGGGCAGGGCAGTGCTGATGCCCGATCCTTGCTATCCCTGCAACCGCCATTTTGTTGCGGCATTCGAGGGTAGGGCAAAACTCATCGCCAGCGGGCCGGATCACCGCTTTCAACTGACTGAAGAAATCGTCAGACAGCAATGGGACGAGCGCAGCAGTGGCGTTTTGCTAGCGTCGCCATCGAACCCTACCGGTACTTCGATAGAACATGAAGAACTGGGCAAGATCGTCGCTGCAGTGAAAGAGCTGGGTGGTTTCAGCATCGTCGATGAGATTTATCAGGGCCTGACTTATGATGGCGAACCATTCTCGGCCCTGTCGCTGGATGAAGATGTGGTTGTCATCAATAGCTTCAGCAAATATTTCAATATGACAGGCTGGCGCCTTGGCTGGCTGGTGGTGCCAGAGCGTATCGTGCCTGCGCTGGAAAAGCTGGCGCAAAACCTGTTCATCTGTCCATCTTCAATCGCCCAGTATGCAGCGCTGGCTTGCTTTGAGCCTGCAACTATCGCCATTTATGAAGAGCGCAAGGCAGAATTCAAGCGCCGCCGCGACTATATCGTGCCTGCATTGCGTGAACTGGGTTTTGGCATTCCTGTCATGCCAGATGGCGCGTTTTATGTGTATGCCGATTGCTCTAAATTTACCGACAATGCAGATACCTTTGCCAAACAGGTATTGAATGAAGCTGGTGTGGTGATCGTGCCCGGCCTGGATTTTGGTCCAGCGACGGCAACATCGTATGTGCGTCTGTCGTATGCCAATTCATTGGAGAATTTGCAGGAGGCTGTTACCAGGTTGAAGAAATTTTTGGCTGACAGATAATTAAGGCTGGTCGCCAAGATCACTTGCTAAGTCCAACAAGTAAAAAAGCCGTCTGATCATAAAATCAGACGGCTTTTTTATCAAAGGTCAGGCTTACAGTGCTGCAACCTGATCTTTTTTGGCTTCTATCGTTGCCTTGGCTTCTGTTGCCTCAGGCTTGTGTACAGGAGCGGCCTCAATCGGACGTGCTTGCACAGGTGCTGGAGCTGGGGCAGGGGCGCTAAAGAAAGTAGGCACGTTTTTACCTGCCGAGACATCTTTCAGACGCTTGTATTCATTCAATACACGTGCACCATAGCCAGAATCATTGTCGGAATCGGCTGCGCCTACATACATCTTCAGGCCAGCTTCAACGGAACCACCACGGGTGACATAGTCTTTCAGTATCAATGCACCAACACGGATATTGGCAACCGGGTTCAGGGCAGCTTTAACACCACCAAGATCCTGGAACTTGTCATGATGTACTTTGGACATGACTTGCATCAGACCTTGTGCACCTACCGGGCTTTCAGCAAATGGGTTCAGGCCGGATTCTATCGCCATGACTGACAGTATCAGCAAAGGGTCTATCTTGATTTCCTTGGCGGTCAGATAAGCAGCGGATACCAGCATATTGGTCGCATCATTGGCAACGCGGTAGCGCTTGGCCAGCCAGTTGGTTACCCATTGTTGCTGACGTTGATTGCCGAGCATTTTTGCTTCTTCTTCAGATGCGCTTACTTTTTGCAAGCCTGCATCAGAATTCGCCTGGCCTGGCGCTTGCATCAGATGCGCAAGATTTGGTGCTGGAACGGCAGCTACGGCTTCTGCAGGCTCTTCGCCAGCTTCAGCATAGGGTGATAATCCCTTGAATTTGTCTGTCAGTTCTGGTTTGACATACATCATGACCAAAACGACCATGGCAATAATGCCAGTGAGTGTCAGCAGGTTGCGCACGGTGGTGAAAAAACCACTGGTTGTATCACGCGCTACCATGAAAAGCGCTTTACGCTTATCAGTTGAAGAAAAACTACTTTGTTGTACAGCCAAAATAAAACGTTGAATCATGTTACCTCCTGAATCTTCGCGATGCGTCATTCAACTTATTAAAAAGTTAAACACAGTGCATACTTCCGCGAATCAGAAACATCGTCCCCCGTCACAAGTGTGATCGCGAGACGCCGGAGCCGTTTGTCAAATCAGGTCCGTCGAACCTGTTCATGGTGTGTCCAGTGACAAACAACTTTTTTCGGGATAAGGCAGACGCCTTTTGAAAACAATCCTTACAATGTTATGTTGGGGCCCGATCCCCGTGAATGATGTTACCGTGTGGCGAAACTCTCTTTGTGTCGAAAGTGGCGGAAGTCATTAACCTCTTCATCAAGTTGGGCGAATTGTAGGGGCGGTTTTATATCAAGTCAACACTATCAAACGAGAAGTTGATTACTTTTATGTATAATGAATTGTGCTGCAGTGCAGCAAAGTTCAATAAAATCAAGCACTTGGCAGAAATTGCTAGTGCGACTAGTGCAGAGATACGAAAAAGCGAAAAATGATGAAATATTCTGATTTGAGAGATTTTATTTCTCAACTGCAAGAAAAAGGCGAACTAAAACAGGTGGACTTGCCTGTTTCGCCACATTTGGAAATGACCGAGATTTGCGACCGCACTTTGCGTGCCGAAGGTCCGGCTCTTTTATTCACCAAACCTGTTGGTCATACCATACCAGTGCTCGGCAATTTATTTGGTACGACACGCCGTGTCGCCCTCGGCATGGGAGCAGACAACCTGAGCGAATTGCGCCAGATAGGCCATGTTTTATCAGCGCTAAAAGAACCGGAACCACCCAAGGGTTTTAAAGAAATTCTGGGTATGGGAGCATTGGTAAAAGCGGTATGGGATATGTCGCCAAAAGAGCTACGCGGTGCCAAATGCCAGGAGATAGTCTGGGAAGGCAATGACGTTGATCTCGCCCGTCTGCCTATACAGCATTGCTGGCCTGGCGACATTGCACCATTGATTACCTGGGGTTTGGTGATTACCAAAGGCCCCAATAAAAAACGCCAGAATCTGGGTATATATAGACAGCAGGTGTTGGGTCGCAACAAAGTCATCATGCGCTGGCTCGCACATCGCGGTGGCGCACTGGATTTTCGTGAGCATGGCATCGTTAATAAAGGCAAGCCTTATCCCATCGCCGTCGCTTTGGGTGCCGACCCAGCCACTATATTAGGTGCCGTGACACCAGTGCCAGACAGTTTGTCTGAATACCAGTTTGCCGGACTCTTGCGCGGTAGCCGTACTGAACTTGTGAAGGCCATAGGCAGCGAATTGCGCGTGCCCGCGTCAGCAGAAATTGTGCTGGAAGGGCATATCTATCCTGATGAAAATCACCCCAGCGGTTATGAGCATGCACTCGAAGGGCCGTATGGCGACCACACTGGTTATTACAATGAGAAAGACTGGTTCCCGGTCTTCACGATAGACCGCATCACCATGCGCCGAGATCCTATTTATCACTCTACGTATACAGGTAAGCCGCCAGATGAACCTGCGGTACTGGGTGTCGCGCTGAATGAAGTCTTTATCCCTCTGCTGCAAAAGCAGTTCAGTGAAATCACTGACTTTTATTTGCCGCCAGAAGGTTGTAGTTACCGCATGGCCGTGGTGCAAATGAAAAAGGCTTATGCCGGTCATGCCAAGCGCGTCATGTTTGGTGTCTGGAGTTTTTTGCGTCAGTTCATGTATACCAAGTTCATCATCGTGGTTGATGAAGATGTCAATATCCGCGACTGGAAAGAAGTTATCTGGGCCATCACTACCCGTGTTGATCCCTTGCGCGATACCACGCTGGTCGATAATACGCCGATTGATTACCTGGACTTTGCTTCACCCGTCAGCGGCCTGGGCAGCAAGATGGGTATAGATGCCACCAATAAATGGCCGGGCGAGACTAGCCGTGAGTGGGGTACGACCATAGAAATGACGCCAGAAGTAAAGGCCAAGGTAGATCAGATATGGCAAGAACTGGGTTTGTGAGTGATTAGTAAACTCGGTGTTTTAGCGATTAAATTTTTGCGTGTATATATATGAGTGTTTCAGTTGATTTAGGGACTTCTGGTGCTTCCATGGTTTGGGATTATCCGCAACCGTTCACGCGGGCAGTGAAACCGCAAGAAAGTGATATTGATGGTTTGAATCACACCAATAATGCAGTGTATGTACGCTGGTGTGAAGAAGTCGCATGGGGGCATTCTGAAGCATTGGGTTTGAATCTGGCAGACTATCATCGCCTGGATCGCGCCATGGCAATCAGGCGTGGTGAATATGATTATGTCTTGCCAACCTTGCTTGGTGAGTCACTGACACTGGCAACATGGCTGTTTGCCAGCGACGGCAAACTTACTATGGACAGACGGTTTCAATTGATACGTGATAGCGATGGTGCCACCGTACTCAGGGGGCGCTGGGACTTGGTGTGTATAGAACTCAGCAGCGGCAGAGCGCGCCGCATGCCGGCAGAATTTTGCGATATCTATTTACCGGCCGTGGTTCCATCTGTATCAACTGCAATCTAATAAATATGCAAATACTGCGCAGGTAGTTGTTGGACTCAGACTACGCTTTGCCTGGCAGCATCTATATGCTGCCAGATTGCTGCCAGGCTGGGCGTATTATTCAAGTACAATCAATTATCTATATTTCTTGCTTTCCCCACATGAAACGCCCGCGTTTTTTACCCGATAACATGACCTTGCTGCTATTGGGCGTGGTCACTCTGGCTAGTCTGTTTCCTGCACGTGGCGCAGTCGCGTCAGGCTTTGATCATTTGTCTGTTGGCATGATTGCCTTGCTGTTTTTCATGCATGGTGCCAAATTATCACGCCAGGCCGTGATAGCCGGCCTGACCCATTGGCGGCTGCATTTGCTGGTGATGGCATGCACTTTCGCAATTTTCCCCTTGATAGGGCTGGCATTGAAGCCTTTGCTGCTCACCCTGATTACACCAGAGTTATATATAGGCATACTGTTTCTCTGCGTATTGCCCTCGACGGTACAGTCTTCGATTGCGTTTACCTCTGTTGCGCGCGGCAATGTACCCGCTGCCATTTGCAGCGCGTCGCTGAGTAATATGCTGGGCATATTCCTTACCCCCTTGCTGGTCAGCCTGGTCGTGGTAGCCCATGGTGAAAGCCATTCTTCACTCGACGCGATGCTGAAGATAGTTTGCCAGCTCTTATTGCCCTTCGTCGCCGGACAGTTGGTGCGGCCCTGGTTGCAGGCCTGGATGGAGAAATATGCGAGCACGTTAACCATGGTGGATCAAAGCTCGATTTTGCTGGTGGTGTATGTGGCCTTCAGTGAAGCGGTTGTACAAGGTTTGTGGCAGCAACTACCGCCCCTGATGCTGGCCAGCCTGCTGGGTATCAGTGCATTGATGCTGGCGATTATCATGACTTTGACTACCATCATCAGCCGCCGCCTGGGGTTCAATAAGGAAGATGAAATCACTATTGTGTTTTGCGGCTCCAAGAAAAGTCTGGCCAGTGGCGTGCCGATTGCCAAAGTTTTATTTGCCAGCCATGCCCTTGGTATGGTCTTATTACCACTGATGCTGTTTCATCAGCTACAGTTGATGGTATGCGCCTTCATGGCGCAACATTACGCTAAAAGATAAGGAGTCAGTCATGCCACGTTTTGCTGCCAACCTCAGCATGATGTATACAGAGTTGCCGTTTAATGAACGTTTCACCGCTGCGGCAAAAGATGGTTTCAAGGGCGTCGAATATCTGTTCCCTTACGATTATGCTGCTACTGAACTGAAAGATCTGCTTGCTGCTAACGGGCTGGAGCAAGTCTTGTTCAATACGTCGCCAGGCAACTGGGCGCTGGGTGAGCGTGGAATAGCATCCCTGCCTGGCCGGGAAGAAGAGTTCAAGCAAGCCTTTGATACTGCGCTGGATTATGCGCGCGTGCTGGGCAACCGTCATTTGCATGTCATGGCTGGTCTAATACAGCCTGAGCAAGACAGGGAAAGGCATCGCGCTGTCTATTTGCGCAATCTTGCTTATGCTGCTCTGCTGGCCTCGCGGGAAGGCATCACCATCCTTATTGAACCCATCAATACCCGCGACATACCAGGGTTTTTCCTGAACCGGCAAGATGAGGCACAAGAGATTTGCCAGGAGATAGGCGTAGAGAATATCCGTGTGCAATTTGATATCTACCATTGCCAGATCGTCGAAGGTGATGTCGCCATCAAACTGCGCCGTGATATGTCACGCAAGCATGCAGGCATAGGTCATATACAGATAGCCGGCGTACCAGACCGGCATGAACCGGATATCGGTGAAGTGAATTACCCTTATCTGTTTGATTTGATTGATGAGCTGGGCTATCAGGGCTGGATAGGTTGTGAGTACCGGCCACGTGCAGGAACTTCAGAAGGCTTATCCTGGGTAAAGCCCTGGTTGAAATAATCGATAGCACCATGTAAAAAAGCAGTCGTGATGACTGCTTTTTTATTGTTCGTCTGGTCAAGCCTGATGCTTATTCTTCGCTGACCTGCAAAATCAGTTTGCCAAAGTTTTTGCCTTCAAACAGCATCATCAGCGTATCAGGGAAAGTTTCCAGGCCCTTGACGATGTCTTCACGCGTCTGGAATTTACCCTCAGCCATCCATTTGCCCATTTCAGCGACAGCTTCGCCATAGCGGGCAGCGTAATCAAATACGACTATACCTTCCATGCGGGCGCGGTTTACCAGCAGCGACAGGTAATTGGCCGGACCTTTGACTGGCGTGGTGTTGTTATACTGAGAGATCGCGCCGCAAATGATGATGCGCGCCTTCAGGTTGATGCGGGTCAGCACGGTATCAAGAATATCGCCACCAACGTTATCAAAATAAATATCTACGCCATTCGGGCAGTGTTCTTTCAGGCCATCTTTGACTGAGCCTGACTTGTAATCGATGCAGGCATCAAAGCCCAGTTCATTGACGACAAAATCGCATTTATCCTTGCCACCGGCAATACCAACAACGCGGCAACCTTTTTGTTTGGCGACCTGGCCTACAGTCTGGCCAACTGCACCGGCTGCCCCGGATACGACGACTGTTTCACCAGCCTTGGGCTGACCAACATCGAGCAAACCAAAATAAGCTGTCATGCCAGGCATGCCCAGCGCATTCATGAATTTTGGCAGAGGAGCGAGCTTTGGGCTGACCTTGTAAAAGCCCGCTGTTTTATCATCGGCTGCACCTACCCAGTATTGCTGCACACCCGTGCCGCCAGAAACATAATCACCAACTGCAAATTTTGGGGACTTCGAAGCAATCACCTTGCCTATGCCGCCAGCGCGCATGACTTCATTGATGGCAACCGGGCGGATATAGGATTTGCCTTCATTCATCCAGCCGCGCATGGCAGGGTCCAGCGAGATATAGATGGTTTGTACGACGATTTCACCATCTGTGATATCGCGTACTTCTTCTGTCGTGAAGTTCCAGTCGCTATGCTTGGGATTGCCGACAGGGCGGGCGGCGAGGCGATATTGTTGATTGCTGAGTGTGCTCATGTTGTCTCCAGAATGTTGTACTTGGGTTGATGCCTGAGTTGATACCTAAGTCGATACTTAATTGGTACTCTTGGTGTCAGAGTGTGGCTGAATCAAATTGGGGATATCAGAAGAATGACTATACACCAATTAGAACGATCGTGCTTTTTGTTGTGATTATTTAATTGAAGCGGGATTCTATGAATTATGCGACTGATCATGCGACAATAGACGGTTAATCTTTAAGCTTTGCAATCAATTTAACGAATTTAATTTGTTCATGGCCATGGGGAGCAGCAAATCCTGGCCTTTACACCGACATCATGAGCATACGACCAGAATATATCCTGACTTTATCCTGTCCCGATCAGCGCGGCATTGTGCATAGCGTATCGGGATTTTTAGCCAACCACGGCTGTAATATTATCGATTCTGCCCAATTTGGCGATGCACAATCTGCAACTTTTTTCATGCGCGTGCATTTTGCGGTAGAAGATTCCAGCGTCAGTGATAGTGCCTTGCGTGAAGAGTTTGAAGCATTGGGTGCCAGCATGCAAATGAACTGGCAATTGCATGATGCACATCACAAGCCACGTGTGATGCTGATGGTATCCAAGATAGGCCATTGTCTGAATGACTTGCTGTTCCGCTACAAGAGCGGTTTGCTGCCTGTAGAAATCAAGGCCATTGTCTCGAACCACACCGACTTCTATCAACTGGCAGCCAGCTACAATATTCCTTTCCATCATCTGCCACTGGCAGCTGGTGCACCGGCAGAAGCCAAGCAGGCGCAGGAACAAAAGGTATTGGATATCGTTGCCAGCAATGATATTGAACTGGTGGTACTTGCCCGCTACATGCAGATATTGTCGCCGCAATTGTGTGATGCGCTGAAAGGCAAAGCGATCAATATTCATCATTCTTTCCTGCCCAGCTTCAAGGGCGCCAAGCCTTATTATCAGGCGCATGAACGTGGCGTTAAACTGATAGGTGCGACGGCTCACTTTGTGACAGGTGATCTCGACGAAGGCCCGATTATCGAACAGGATGTGGAGCGTGTTGATCACTCCATGGAGCCCGAAACCCTGACAGCCATAGGCCGCGATGTGGAATGCGTGGTTCTGGCGCGTGCCGTCAAATGCTTTGTCGAGCACCGCATTTTGTTGAATGGTCATAAAACGGTGGTGTTCAAATAATGGCACTCAAATCCATCATTTATAAAGCCGACCTGAATATCTCGGACATGGACCGCGGCTATTATGCCGACCATAGCCTGACGATTGCCCGTCACCCTTCCGAAACCGATGAACGCATGATGATACGCGTGCTGGCTTTCGCGATTCATGCGGCTGAACGTCTGGAATTTGGCAAGGGTATCTCGGATACTGAAGAACCCGATATCTGGCTGAAGGATTACACCGACGCCATACAGTTATGGGTAGAGGTTGGCCAGCCGGACGACCGGCGTTTGCTGAAAGCCTGTGGCCGTTCAGAGCAGGTCATCGTCTACAGTTTTGCCAGCGCCAGTGACATCTGGTGGAAGGCAATGAATAGCCGTCTTGACCGCGCCAAGAACTTGCGCGTCATGAATGTGCCTTCAGCACAAAGCCAGGCACTGGAAAAACTCGCGCAACGCAATATGCAATTGCAATGCACGATACAGGATGGACAAATCTGGATGTCAGCCGGAGATGCTTCCGTACAAATTGACCTGGAAGTTCTTAAAGAGTTTGCCTGAATGCGTTTGTCTGAATGCATAGTCAGCCGCGACAATAACCTGAACTTGTTGCGCATAGTTGCCGCACTGGCCGTGCTGGCAGGGCATAGTTTTGCCTTGCTGGCACAGCCAGAACCCTGGGGAGCACTGGCGGGCATGACGCCAGGCTCTATCGCGGTAGATGTATTTTTCATCGTTAGTGGCATGCTGGTGACAGGCAGTCTGATGAACAAGCAAAGCGTGATTGACTATGTGTGTGCACGGGCATTGCGCATTTTTCCAGCGCTGATATGCATGTTGCTACTGACGGTATTTGTACTTGGACCTTACTTCACCAGCTTGCCTCTGACAGAGTATTTTTCTGCTGCCGGGACATGGCAATATCTGTTCAAGTGCGCAAGTCTCTTGTCTGGGGTGAGTTATGTCTTGCCTGGTGTCTTTGCACAGAATCCCTATCCAAATGCAGTCAATGGTTCACTCTGGACCATGCCCTATGAAGTCAAAATGTATCTGCTGTTGCTGGTGTTCTGGTGTGGGCTGGTGCTGCTGAAGAAAAAGCGCCTGCAGATATTGAAGTATCTGATCATTGCCATTACTTTACTGGCAGCCTTACTGGTTTTTGCGCGCCATTTTTATTTGCAAGATGATAGCCAGTTCACCCGTTTGTTATTCATGTTTTTCTCTGGTGCCAGCCTGTTCATGCTAAAAGAAAAACTGCTGTTGACCCGGCGCTTCTTTTATCCCTTGCTGTTATTGGTGCTGGTAGCAGCCTTCATCAGCAAACCGGTATTCTTTAGCTTGTATCACCTGTCCATTGCCTATCTGGTAGTCTGCATTGCCTACTTGCCTGCAGGATGGCTGCGACGTTATAACAGCGTGGGGGATTATTCATATGGTGTGTATATTTACGCCTTTCCCGTGCAGCAGGCAGTTGCCGCTTTATTTCCCAGTATCGCGGTGTGGGGCATGGTGATCGCTTCAGGTTTTGTGACTATCTTGCTGGCGGTATTTTCATGGCACAAGATAGAAAAACCAGCCATGGCTTTGAAGTCAGTAGCAGTTTCACGGCTGCGTAATTTTTTACCGTTTAAGACTGGAAAATCAGCTTCACTAATTCAATCAGCTGACTGAGATACATGTGCGGACTGACAAGCGGCTTCTGCCCACTGCAAGGGTGGTGGAAGTCTGCTGGCACTGAACTCCAGATGTAAAACCCGGCGTTGAGTCGCGAATCTTGCCTTGTCGGATGCATGAAGTAACAAGGGCTTCATCAATAACATATCGCCCGCGCGCATGGTGCATGTCTCGTGCATGGCAGTCTGGCTAATATCCAGGACCTGGCTCTCACTGAGTTTGCCAGATTGATGGCTGCCAGCAACGACTTTCAGTGCAGCGTTCTCAGCACTAGCATCATCCAGAGCAATGCGGCATGTCAGCATTGCTTCCAGCACTGCCGCTGGTGGTTCAACGTAATGCACATCTTTCTTGTAAGTCCATTTGCTGTAGCCAGCCAGTTCAGTTTTCTGATTAACACAAATCGTCATATCCTGATGCCAGGACACTAGCCAATTATGATCAGCATTTTTATTGAAAAAGATGCTGCGCACTGCCTGGGCATCTGCCATATCTGCAGCGTCTAACAGCACATGCAACTTGTCCCAGTTTAATGCGCGATGTATGGACGGATAATTTTGCAGTACCTGACGCACACCATATTGATCAGAAATGGGCTGGCAAGCTTGCCGCAATCGCTGTAATTCAGGTTCATCAAGAAAGGCCGGCAAGATGACAAAACCCTGGCTGGCCAGGGTTTTTGCGATGCCTGGAGCTATGTGATGCATTAAGCCTGCAAGACTTTTTTCAGCCACAGGCTGATGTCATCCACTTCTTCAGGGCAGACGGAATGCGGCATCATGTATTCATGCCATTCCACCTGATAGCCCAGTTCTTTCAGCAGGTCGCGCGACTGCTCGGCACGCTGTATCTGGATGACGTTATCGCCACGGCCATGAGCCTGGAAGATGGGGGTATTTTGGTTCGCCGCATGGCGCTCTTCTGTAATCACATCACGCAAGGGCACATAGCCAGACAGGCATAGCAAGCCAGCCAGTTTTTCGTGATAACGCAGGCCAGTTTGCAAAGTCATGGCGCAACCTTGTGAGAAGCCTGCCAGGATGATGCGCTCAGACGGTATGCCGCGCGCATTTTCGCGGGCGATCAGTTGCTCTATGCGTTTTTGTGACAGACGCAAGCCAGCTTCATCTTCACGCTTGGCGATGTCTGTGCCCAAAATATCGTACCAGGAACGCATGACATAGCCGCCATTGATAGTGACTGGCATGGTCGGCGCATTCGGGAAGACGAAGCGTATGCCAGGGTTGCCACGTAAATCCAGTTCCCTGACGATGGGGACAAAATCATTCGCATCCGCACCCAGACCATGCATCCAGATGATGGCAACAGTCGGGTTGGGTGCGCTTTCCAGTTCTACGGTTTCTAAAATATCTTGTGTCATGATGATTTTCGGGAAGATGAAAAATAAGCCGCCAGTTTGACCGACAGTAAAAGCAGGCCGCAGGGTAGCCAGACGGTCAGTAGTTCAGATTGTATTACACGCCAGCCACGCGCTGTCAGAAAGCGATTTACGCCTATCGGTGATACCTCGATGAATTGCACGGGGAAGAAATAACGTTGTTCAGTCAGCGGCCAGAAAAATTCCACACCTTGTCCACCTGTAGTCAATGCATCCAGCAGGCCATGTGAAATGGTGGCGAAGGCAATGAACAGCCAGCAAACCAGAATCGAGCTACGCAAGCGTGTATGAAATATACTGACCAGGCTGGCGACCAGCATGGCAAATACAATGGAGTGGCTAAAGCCGCGGTGACCAAAGGCTGAATCGTAAGCAATGCCAAGCTTAAAGGTAATCACATCCAGATCGGGCAGGATTACTGCCAGCATGCCTGTTAGTACGAGAGGCCGGGGCAGGCGTTTTTGCCCCAATAGCAGGCCCAAAGTCAGTGGTACAACAGGATGCGTCAGTATGGTTGCCATCGTTGTCGATGTTTGCTGTTCAGGCAGAGGCAGATGGAGTCTTGGCGCGTATTGCGTTTTTAGGACGGAAAGCCTTGCAGATGCTGTCATCCGTCTCTATGTACGGGCCACCTATCAGATCTATGCAATAGGGTACTGCCGCAAAAATACCGGCAACGACTTGCTTGCCTTCTGCATCCTTCAAGCCTTCCAGGGTTTCCTTGATGGATTTGGGCTGGCCTGGCAGGTTCAGGATCAAGGCTGCGTGGTCCGGCGTCTCACGTATCACGGCTACCTGGCGTGACAGGATGGCGGTCGGCACAAATTGCAGGCTGATCTGGCGCATTTGCTCACCAAAACCTGGCATTTCCTTGGTGGCTACTGCCAGAGTCGCTTCTGGTGTGACATCGCGCCTCGACGGACCTGTGCCGCCAGTGGTAATCACGAGTTGACATTGCTCTTCATCTACCAGGGCAATCAAGGCCTGTTCGATGGCCGCACGTTCATCCGGGATCAGGCGTGTGACCATTTCCCATGGGCTGGAGAGAGCTTTGCCAAACCATTCCTGCAATGCGGGCAAGCCCTGGTCCTGATAAATGCCGGCAGAGGCGCGGTCTGAGATTGATACCAGGCCTATTTTGAGTTTTTCGCCATCCGCTACGGTCATTTGTCCAGACTCACTTGTCATCAAACTCATCGTCTTCTTCATCGAGATCTGAATCATCCGCTTCGTCTGCATTGGCTGCAGCTTTAGATTTTTGCAAGTCTTTCAAAATCTGGAAGATTTCACGGTAAGCCTTCGGCGGCTTGTTTTCAGCCTGCTCTTTACGGGCATTGCGTATCATGGTGCGCAATTGCTGTACGTCGAGGTGAGGGTGTTCAGCCATCAACTCTGTCAGTGCATTGTCATCTGCCAGCAATTTATCGCGGCGACGCTCCAGCGCGTGCATAGCGGCAGTCTCGGCCTTGGATGCACCTTTCCAGCTATCGATGGTTTTCTGGATCAGGGCAATTTCTGCTTCATCCAGGGTACGCATTTTCTTGCCTACATATTGCATCTGGCGACGGCGGCCTTCATGATCCTTGATTTGCTGGCAAATCAGGATGGCTTCGCGCACGTCTTCTGGCATGGGTACGCGTTTGACGCGTTCGCGCGCCTGTTCGACCAATTCTTGTCCCATTTTTTGCAGGGCGGTCATTTCGCGCTTCAACTGGGATTTTGATGGACGGTCGTATTCTGGTTCGAACTCACTGGACTGATAGCCACATGAGCCGCGATTTGGATTTGGCATAATTCTGCGCCTTTACTATTAACTTAATGAAACGGCTGCTATGATACCCTTTTTAGCTTGGAATTACCTAAAATCAAGCTGCGATTGACCCATAATTGACCCATAAGTGACCCATATGTGGTGTGAATCAAGGTAAATAATTAGGATATTTCCCTTTGGCCATTTGGTCATTTAGCATTGACAAACATAGAATCCCATCCATGAGCAAACCAGTTTTTACCCATACCCAAGACCAGTTAAAGCAAATCGCGCAGGATATGTTGCGTTTCGCCCGTGAAAAAGGGGCATCGGATGCTGCAGTGGAGATCAGTGAAGGTGGCGGCCTGTCGATCAGCGTGCGCAAGGGCAAAGTTGAGACCATAGAGCAAAACCGTGACAAGGGCATAGGCATTACGGTGTATATCGGTCAACGCCGTGGTAATGCCAGTACCTCTGATTTTTCAGAGCAAGCCCTGCGTGATTCAGTTGATGCGGCCTACAATATTGCCCGTTTTACAGCAGAAGATGACTGCGCCGGTTTGCCAGAGGCAGATTTGCTGGAAATGGCACCACGTGATCTGAAGCTGTGCTATCCATGGCTGGTCACTGCTGAAGAAGCCATAGAGTTGGCAAAACGCACTGAGGCGGCTGCTTTTGCGGTAGATAAGCGCATTACCAATAGCGAGGGTGCCAGTGTGCATGCCCAGCAATCGCATTTCGTGGCTGCCAATTCGCGTGGTTTCATGGGTGGTTACCCAATTTCCCGCCATACCATTTCTGTTGCACCGATTGCGGGCCGCGGATCGAAAATGCAAAGGGATGACTGGTATTCTTCTCAGCGTAGTGCAAAAAAACTGGCAAATCCAGAGGCGATAGGTCGTTATGCCGCCGAGCGTGCCTTGGCCAAGTTGAATGCGCGCCAGCTGGACACACGTAAATGCCCGGTCTTGTTTGAAGCACCTCTGGCTGCCGGTTTGCTGGGTGCGCTGGTGCAGGCTACCTCTGGTGGTGCCCTGTACCGTAAATCGACTTTCTTGCTTGATTCGTTGGGCACGCAGATTTTCCCGTCCCACATACAAGTGGTAGAAGACCCGCATGTCATCGGTGCTGTTGGTTCTTCACCATTTGATGACGAGGGTGTAAAGACCCAAAAGCGTAATGTTGTTACTGACGGCGTCTTGCAAGGCTATTTCCTCTCCACTTATTCTGCCCGCAAACTGGGCATGAAGACGACAGGTAATGCCGGTGGTTCGCACAATCTGTCATTGACATCCAGTTCGACCAAGCGCGCAGACAATTTTGCGGGTATGCTTAAAAAAATGGGCACTGGCTTGCTGGTGACTGAGTTGATGGGGCAGGGCGTCAATTATGTGACGGGTGATTACTCACGCGGTGCATCTGGCTACTGGGTAGAGAATGGCGTGATCCAGTACGCTGTGGAAGAAATCACCATTGCTGGCAATATGCGTGAGATGTTCCAGCAAATTGTAGCTATTGGTAATGACAGCTTGGTGCGTGGCACTAAAGAAACCGGTTCCATCCTCATAGAAAGCATGACGATTGCCGGTAGCTAATCGGTACTGAGATTGTTGCACTAGTAATTAACAGTATAGAAAAAGACCATCAGTACGATGGTCTTTTTTCTTATGCGCCCAGGTAAGCTTCTATCACCTTGGGATTGCTGAGCAGATTGGCACCAGTGTCGCTGAGAACGATATTGCCATTTTCCAGCACATAGCCATGCTTGGCGATTTTCAGCGCCTGCCTGACGTTCTGCTCTACTAGCAGGATGCTGAGGCCGGTTGCATTGATTTCTTTGAGGATGCGGAAAATCTCCTGCACCACCAGCGGTGCCAGCCCCATGGAAGGTTCATCCAGCAGCAGCACTTTTGGCTTTGCCATCAAAGCACGGCCTATGGCCAGCATTTGCTGCTCACCACCCGACAAATTACCCGCCAGGCCAGTTGCACGGTTTTTTAATACAGGGAAGAGGGTATATACCCATTCCATGTCCTGTCCTATCTGTGTCTTGTCCTTGCGGGTATAGGCACCGAGCTCCAGATTTTCCCTGACGGTGAGCGTGGTCAATATCGCACGGCCTTCGGCGACCTGGACCACACCTTTTTGCACGATATGGTGGGGCGATGTCTGGCTGATTTCTTCATCTTCCAGAAAAATTTTGCCAGCCGCTGATTTCAGCAAGCCAGAAATCGCCAGCAGGGTTGTGCTTTTCCCTGCACCATTGGCGCCAACAAGGGCGGTAATTTCCCCAGTATTGATGGCCAGGCTGATACCTTTGACGGCTGCGATATGACCATACATGACATGCAAGTCCTGGACGCGCAAGATTTGAGTCATTCTGCGTCCTCCTTGCCGAGGTAAGCTTCAATCACATCCGGGTTGTTACGCACTTCCTCAGGTGTGCCTTCTGCAATAATTTTGCCGAAATTGAGTACGGCTATGCGGTCGCATAATTCCATCACAAAGCGCATGTCGTGTTCTATCATGAAAATCGAAAAACCGCGGTTACGTATATTGACGATTTCTGCCATCAGTTCAGTTTTTTCTGCCGGGTTCATGCCAGCGACCGGTTCATCCAGTAACAGCAGTTTGGGCTGTGTGGCAAGGGCGCGGGCAAATTCCAGTTTGCGTTGCTCACCGTATGACAGATTGTCGGCCAGCATATGTGCTTTATGGTCCAGCCTCACCCATGACAATAATTCATGCGCACGTTCTTTGGCTTTTCTTTCTGCGTCTTTATAGGCACCTAGATTGAACAGCATGCTTGCTACGCCATAGTCGAGATGATCATGCATACCTACCACGACGTTTTCCAGCAGGCTCATTTCCTTGAAAATACGGATGTTCTGGAATGTGCGGGCAACGCCCAGTTGCGTGATCTTGTGGCTGGCGACCGTAGTCAGGTCATGGTTATTGAAGCGCAACTCGCCACTGCTGGGGCGCAACAGGCCGGTAATCAGATTGACGATGGTAGTTTTGCCGGCGCCATTGGGGCCAATCAATCCATAGATACTGCCTTGCGGCATGGTAAAGCTGACATCCTGCAATACCCGCAGGCCGCCAAAATTTTTACTGACAGAACGTAATTCCAGCATTTAGCTAACCTTTCCGGAGCTTGACGATGTTAACTTTTTGCGAAAGTTTCTGATTCTTGCCGGGTCCCAGATACCTTTGGGTAAATACAGGATGACCAGTATCAGTATCAGGCCATTGGCTGCCAGACGGAAGTCTTTGAGGGAGTGCATGAATTCTGGCAACAGGCTCAGACTGCTGCTGCCTATCAGGGGGCCAATCAGGTTGCTGGTGCCACCAAACACGGCCATGGTCAGGATGTCTACTGCATTTTCAAATGCATAATTGCCTGGCCCTATCGTAAAGGTATAGTGCGCATTCAAACCACCGGCAATGCCTGCGATGGATGCACCCATGACAAAGGCCAGCAATTTGTAGCCACCGACATTGACACCCATGAGGCGGGCTGCAATCTCGTCTTCCTTGATCGCTTCAAAGGCGCGGCCTGTCTTGGAACGCCTCATCCTCGCAAGGATGAACAGTATCGCTGCCAACAAAAGCACGATATGCCACCATTCGGTTTTTTGCGGGATGCCATTCAGGCCCATGGGGCCGCCGGTAATTTCCATATTCAAAACGATGACACGTACCACTTCACCAAAGCCCAGTGTTGCCATAGCCAGGTAGACGCCAGACAGACGCAACGTTGGTATGCCTATGATCAGCGCGACAATTGCTGGCATGATCGCACCGGCCAGCAAGGCCAGCGGGAACGGCAATGCTGTCTGCATACTGATCATGGAAGCGGTATAGGCACCTATGCCCATGAATGCCGCATTGGCCAGTGACAGCAAGCCGCAAGACAAAGTCAGGTAAATCGAAAGAGCCAGCATGGCATTGATGCCTATGCCAAAAATGACTGTGCTATAAATAGCCCAAAAACTATCCCACCATTCAAGCATATTCTTACGCCTTTCTTTCCAGTACTCTGCCGAACATGCCGGAAGGGCGTACCAGCAAGATAATAAACAGCAAGCCAAAAGCCACCGCATCGCGGAAATCACTCGATATATAAGCGACACTCATCACTTCAGCAAAACCCAAGAACAAGCCACCTATCATGGCACCGCGTATATCGCCCATGCCACCCAGGATAATCACGGCAATGCCCTTATGCAGCATCGGTTGCCCCATGAAAGGGGAAATCGCATTGAATGACAGGCCGACCAGTACACCCGCTGCGCCGCCCAGAGCGGCTGCGGCAAATGAAGTCAGGAAAAACAGGCCCTCAACATTGATGCCGAGCAGGTATGCGGCTTTGGGAGATTCTGCAATCGCCCGCAAGGCACGGCCAATTTGCGTGCGACGCATGACTTGTAGTAGCACCAGCATGAGGATAAAGGCAATCACGACAATCGCGAGTTGTACCGCCGTCAGGTGCAGATTGCCAAGGCTGAAGCTTTCTTCCGGGATGGTGCCAAACGGGAAGCGTTTGTTTTCTGCACCAAAAATCCCCTGGGATATATTGGTAATCATGATGGCCACGCCTATGGTGGCTATCATCGGTGCCAGATGCGGTGCATTGCGCTGACGCAAAGGGCGCAAGACCAGGAAATCGACGACCACGCCCAGCAATCCGCAAGCCAGCATGGACAGCAACATCGCCATCCATAAAGACATCTGGAATGAGCTGACCAGCAGCAAGGCCATGTAACTGCCCAGCATGAAGATGGCGCCGTGCGATAAATTGATGACGCCAAGGACGCCGAACACCAGCGTGAACCCCAGGGCGAAAAGCGCATAGACGCTGCCCAGGGTCAGGGCGTTAATGAGTTGTTGTGCCAGCATGGATATCCAGATGATGAGGATTGCTTCGTTTCATGTGCAGATGCAGGCCGGCCATCAGCATATGTAGATGGGATGAAAATTATCCCAGCAAGAGAAGTCATAAAACATCTGCCCCAGCCACCAGCTTAGTGGGGGCGTGAGGCAGCTATACATTTATTTCAACAATACAAATTTGCCACCTTTGGCAATATTGACGATCGCATCTTGCTGGGCGTCATAGCCAGCTTCCTTGCCATCTTTTGGGGCCGCACGGCGGAATGCAAATTTGCCAGTGGCGCCTTCAATCTTCACAGCTGGCAATGCATCGCGCAATGCCAGGCGGTCTTTTTCCAGATTGCCACTCAGGCTGACTTTTTTCAAAGCTTCTGCAACGATGTGCATGGCATCAAATGCCTGTGCAGCAAACTGGTCAGGGTCGGAACCAAATTTTGCCTTGTAGTCAGCCATGAAGCTCTTGTTGGCAGCGGATGGGTTTTCAGCAGACCATGGGCTGCCCATCAAGGTATTGTCGGCAGCGTCTTTGGCGATTTCAAACAGTTTTGGTGAATTGAAACCATTGCCACCGACGAATGGCTGCTTCATGCCCAGCGAGCGGGTTTGCAGGATGATATTTGCCGCTTCTTCAGCCAGGCAGGAGCAAACGATGGCGTCTGGATTGGATGCCTTGATCTTGGTCAGTTGGGCCTTGAAATCCACGTCGCCTTTGGCATAGGTTTCTGTATCGGTGACGGGGATTTTTTGTTCAGCCAGTGCGCTTTTGAAAACATCGTAGCCGCTCTTGGTAAACGCATCATCGTTGCCGTACAGGATGGCGACTTTCTTGATATTGAATTGCTTAACCGCTGCGCGCGTAGTCACAGGCAATACGTCGGCTTCCATGACGGAATTGCGGAAGGTGAATGGCCCCATATTGGTGATGCCATCAGCGGTATTGCTGGTGCCAAATACGACCGTCTTGGTGGCATTGGCAATCGGATCAGCGGCAAAGGCTGAGTTCGACAGGGTAGGGCCAAAAATCATCAATACTTTTTCCTGGAACAACAATTTCTTGAAGACATTGATGGCTTCTTCTTTTTTACCTTGCTCATCTTCAGCAACCAATTGTATTTTGTTGCCGTTCACACCACCCTTGGCATTGATCTGATCGGCAGCCAGCGTGAAGCCGTTTTTGATCGCTACGCCATATTTTGCGGCTGGGCCGGTCAGTGCTTCGGCAACACCGATTTTGATATCGGCAGCCTGGCTCAGTGTGGAATAGGCCAGGAAGGTGGCAGCAGCTAACAATTTAAGACGGTATGACATTGTGTTCTCCTGAAAAGTACATTTTGGTTTTTGTGGTCCGCAACATGAATTAAATATATCTGATCCATGCGCATTGCTATCAAAGCGGCCAACAAAATTTATTAGATATTGATTGTCACGGAGGATTGTATGGGCTCGCAACCTCAGCAGCAATAAAACGCCATGCTGCGATGCAATATTGATTACTTAAGTAGTACTACTGAAGTCTGTGATTTTCAGGTCTGGAAATATAGTGCTGACCAATGGAAAACATGCCAGCACCTGCATTTGCAGGTGGGCTGGCAAGTTGTGAAGATGCAGTTAAAGACTGTTGTTATTGCAGTTTCAGGCGCAAACGGGCAATCGCTGCTTTAACCTGGTTTGGTGCGGTGCCGCCTATGTGGTCGCGGGCGGCAACTGAGCCTTCCAGTGTCAGCACATGGAATACGTCTTCATTGATGAGGCTGGAAAAAGCGCGCAATTCTTCCAGTGACATATCGCTGAGGTCGCAGCCTTTTTCTACACAAGTGCGTACCGCCAGCGCCACTGCTTCGTGGGCATCACGGAAAGGCAGGCCTTTTTTGACCAGGTAATCTGCCAGATCGGTTGCTGTTGCATAACCTTGCAAGGCAGCGGCGCGCATGGCTTCTGGCTTGACGGTGATGCCGCCGGCCATGTCAGCAAAAATACGCAGGGTATCGATAACGGTATCTACCGTATCAAACAAGGGTTCTTTATCTTCCTGATTATCCTTGTTGTAAGCCAGTGGCTGGCCTTTCATCAGGGTCAGCAGGGCGATCAGGTGACCATTCACACGGCCAGTCTTGCCACGTGCCAGTTCTGGTACGTCAGGGTTTTTCTTTTGCGGCATGATGGAAGAGCCTGTGCAAAAGCGGTCAGCGATATCGATGAAGCCTATGCGTGGGCTCATCCAGATTACCAGTTCTTCTGACATACGCGAGATATGTGTCATCACCAGCGCAGCAGCAGCACAGAATTCGATGGCGAAATCGCGGTCAGACACGGCATCCAGCGAGTTATAGCAAACTTCATCAAAGCCCAGGGTTTTGGCAACGCGTTCACGGTCGATAGGGAAGGTTGTGCCAGCCAGCGCAGCAGCGCCCAGCGGTAGGCGATTCACACGCCTGCGGCAGTCTTGCATGCGCTCTGCATCGCGGCCAAACATTTCTACATAAGCAAGTATGTGGTGACCAAAAGTGATAGGCTGGGCCACTTGCATATGCGTGAAACCTGGCAATATGGTGTCAGCATTTTTTTCTGCCAGATCAAGTAGCGCCAGGCGGAAATCTTGCAAGAGTCCGAGGATATTGTCTATGGCGCTGCGCATGTACAGGCGGATATCGGTGGCAACCTGGTCATTGCGTGAACGGCCAGTGTGCAGGCGTTTGCCGGCATCACCGACCAGTTCAGTCAGGCGTTTTTCTATATTCAGGTGCACATCCTCCAGGTCCAGCAGCCATTCAAACTTGCCACTGTCGATTTCGGACTTGATCTGTGCCATGCCGCGTTGAATATCCGCATAGTCCTGGGCTGTGATGATGTTTTGAGCCTGCAGCATTTCAGCATGTGCCAGCGAACCTTCAATATCAAAGGCAGCCATGCGGTTGTCAAAGAAGACGGAGGCAGTGTAGCGTTTGACCAGATCGGAAACAGGTTCAGAGAAACGGGCAGACCATGCCTCGCTTTTTTTATTGAATTGTGATGTCATAGTGAATTGTTGCCATATTGGCTGCATTTGCGAGAGAATTTCCCTTGATTATCCCAGATTTTGTGCCTGATTACCCTTGGAAATACCAAAGGACTAGCCGGACTGGACTAATTAAGTACTTAATATGCTGGCAGAAATGCTGATGACTGCCTGAAACCGGGAGTGAAATTGCCCCAAGAGTTTAAAGATAATTAAAAATGGCCAATGATAAGAAAAACAGCGCAAGTGAGCAGCTCATTCCGGATTGTTGTAATTTGGGTGTGTTTTCGCGCATCCTGATCAGTGTGAATCTGATCACCTTATTGGCTTTATGGTCGAGGGGGGATGAGTGGCGTGTCGTGTTGCAAAATTTTCTGGAAAGTGCGGCATTGATTGAGACGATATGCCTGCTTTCCTTGCTGATCCTGTGTAATTTACGCAGATTTTCTGCGCGTTATTACATGTCTGGCTGGTTCCAGCGCGTATTGTGTTGCATGTTGCCAACGGCAATCGCTGCCTTGCTGATGATTTATTTACGTATGCAAGACTGGATAATGGCCAGTTTTCCCAAGCTAAATCCCCTGTTTGTTGTGGTCGCAACTGGTTTGCTGGCACTGGCATATCAACAATATTTTGAATTGCGTACCCGGGCTTTTTCACCTGCACTGGGTGAGGCCAAACTGCAGGCCTTGCAAGCCAGGATACGTCCACATTTCTTGTTCAACAGCTTGAATACTGCCTTGTCGCTGATACGCACTGAGCCGCGTCGCGCAGAAATGGTGCTGGAAGATCTCTCAGACCTGTTCAGGGTATTAATGCGCGATACCCGCGATGTCACCAGTTTGCAGGATGAAATACGCTTGTGTGAGCAATATCTGGCGATAGAAAAAATACGCCTGGGTGAACGTATGCAGGTGACCTGGGATAAAGAAAAAATTTCCCCCCAAGAGCTGGCCGAGATAGAAATTCCTTCATTGTTATTGCAGCCCCTGCTTGAAAATGCAGTTCATTACGGCGTTGAACCATCGGTGCAGCAAGCGACTGTCACAGTAGAGATAAGACGTCTGCTGGACAAGGTGGAAATTCGCATTCGCAATCCCTATCACGCAGAGGCAAATATGGTTTCCGGTAATCAGATGGCACTGGAAAACATACGGCAGCGACTAAGTTTGCTTTATGATATCGAAGCGCAAATTCAATACGGCGTAGTAGATGCGTACTTTGAAGTTAAGTTGCAATTCCCGGCTAAGAGATGATGACACCAAGAATACTGATTGTTGATGATGAGGCACCCGCAAGACAAAGGCTGTTGACGCTATTGTCAGACATAGAGGCAGAATGCCCGGTGACGGTGGTTGGAGAGGCTGAGAATGCCATGTTGGCACTGGAAAAAATCAGCAATCTGCAACCTGATATTGTTTTGCTGGATGTCCAGATGCCGGGCATGAATGGCATAGAACTGGCCCAGCATCTGGCGCAACACCAGGCCAGCCTGCGCTCGCCAGCGATTATTTTTGTGACTGCCTATGATGAATTTGCCGTCAAGGCTTTTGAGGTGCATGCACTTGATTACCTGATGAAGCCGGTGCGGGCCAGCCGTCTGGTGGATGCGCTGGTGCGTGCCAGTGAAAAAATGAAGGGCGCGCGCCGCCTGCCTGAAACCATGGCAACGGACACCAGCGGCCCCAGGCGCAAGCATTTTTCAGTACTGGAAAGAGGGCGGATATTATTGGTGCCGGTAGCCGAGGTGCTGTTCTTGAAGGCAGAACAAAAATACGTGACCCTGCATACAGCGCAACGTGAATATCTGCTGGAAGAATCACTGACTTCGATAGAGGTAGAGCTGGGAGACTTGCTGGTCAGGGTGCACAGGAATGCGCTGGTCGCACGTAGCGCCATTAATGGCGTAGAGCGCGCAGTGCAAGTAGTTGATGCTGACAATAATCAGGAAAAAGTATCTGAATCCTGGCAAATCATTGTCAGCGGTTGCGCGGAACGTTTGCCAATTTCACGCAGGCAGTGGCCGGTTATTAAAGCCCTGGTGCGGGTTTGATTTGTGTTTTTGTGTGCTCAGTTGCGTTCATTTGCGCTCAGCGCCAGACCGGCAAGCCAGTCAGGTCTGTGTTGTCATCGTGTACCCAGGCTGGCAGACCGGTGCGGTCAGTTGGGCCCAGCACTTCCAAAAGTTCAAGCTGCTCTTGCTTTTTGCCGCGCTGACGTGGGGCAGGTACTGGTTTTCTGGTTTCTGGCAATAAAAATGCTGGTTCGCCAAAGCCGGGTAATTCCAGGGTAGCGTGATCTTTATTGTCTTTCATCAGTTGAGCTTGATCAATGTTGATGTGTGGCGATGCCTGGTAAAGCTTAAGCGAAAAAGCAAAATAAACCGCCCCTGGCAACTGCTTGCCAGAAGAAATATAGTGCCCGGTAAATTTGTGCGAATGCACCAGAACAAAGAAACTTGGTTGCGGGGGCAGGATTTGAACCTACGACCTTCGGGTTATGAGCCCGACGAGCTGCCAGACTGCTCCACCCCGCGTCTGAAGGAGGCGAATTGTACATGGCGAAGGCGCTATATACAATCATTTATAGAAATATTTTTATATCGGTCTTAAATTGACGGCCCGGCGACAGTGCAATTTGCCATTCTTCACAATACAAATGTGGCAAATAGTGCTGCTGATACAACCCGCGCAATAAATTGCATGCATAATGGAAGCATAGAGAAGCACGCTGATGCTGCCTTGCAGGTAGCAGCCGCAAATTATTTTCAGGAGTGAAAAAGCAGTTATGGAATTCGAAGTTATCGACACGCAAATATCGCCAGGCGGCCGTATGGAAGTTTTGTCCAAGGCCGAGGTCGTGCAATTGCTCGACAATAGTCATGGCGGTTTGTACCAGGTGTTCCGCAGTTGCGCACTGGCGGTCTTGAATTGCGGCAGTGGTCTCGACGATGGCAAGGAATTGCTGGAGCGTTACAAGAGCTTTGACATCAGCATCATCCAGCGCGAACGCGGCATCAAGCTAGATGTCAAGGGCGCACCAGCTAGTGCCTTTGTGGATGGCGTCATGATCAAAGGCATACAGGAACACTTGTTTGCCGTCTTGCGCGACATTCTGTTCATCAAGGCCGCCATCGAAGATGACCGCAAGTTTGATCTGACGACCACAGAAGGTATCAGTGATGCTGTTTTCCACGTCATGCGCAATGCCAATTTGCTCAAGCCACAGGTCAATCCAAATATGGTGGTGTGCTGGGGCGGGCATTCGATTTCCAGCGAAGAATATGACTACACCAAGCATGTAGGGTATCAGCTGGGTTTGCGCGGCATGGATATCTGTACAGGCTGTGGCCCAGGCGCCATGAAAGGCCCGATGAAGGGTGCCACCATAGGTCATGCCAAACAAAGGATTACCACAGGCCGTTACCTGGGCATTACCGAACCGGGCATTATCGCTGCCGAAGCGCCGAATCCCATCGTCAACGACCTGGTGATCTTGCCGGATATAGAAAAACGCCTTGAGGCTTTTGTGCGCATGGGCCATGCCGTCATCGTGTTCCCTGGTGGTGCAGGCACGGCAGAAGAAATTTTGTATTTGCTGGGTATCTTGCTGCATCCTGATAATGCTGAATTGCCTTTCCCCCTGATCTTTACAGGGCCGGAAAGTGCGGCAGATTATTTCCGTCAGATAGATCAGTTCATTGCTGCAACACTGGGCCCTGACGCTCAGCAGAACTACAAGATCATCGTCAATGACCCTGTGCGCGTGGCACAGGAAGTGCAGGCGGGTATTAAGGAAGTGCGTGAGTTCCGCAAGGCCAAGGGCGATGCGTATTATTTCAACTGGTTGTTGAAGATAGATGCAGAGTTCCAGAAGCCGTTTGAACCCACGCATGAAAACATGCGCAACCTGGCTTTACACAAGAATCAGGATACGCATCTGCTCGCGGCAAATCTGCGTCGAGCTTTTTCAGGTGTGGTGGCTGGCAATGTCAAAAACCGGGGCATCCGTGCGATAGAAAAACACGGACATTTTGAAATTCGCGGCGATAGTGAAATAATGGCATCAATGGATACCTTGCTGGCATCTTTTGTTGCACAAAACCGCATGAAATTGCCTGGTAAGGCTTATACCCCTTGCTACCGTGTTATAAAGTAATTGCGTTGCAGTAAAACAGTAGGATAATGGTGCATTCCCTGTTCCATCACGATGAGGAAAACAGACATGAGTTCCGTACAGCAAGAAGTCGATGAACGTACCAATCTGACAGCGTCCAACAAGTTTGAATTGCTGCTGTTCCGTCTGGGGACAGATGGCAATAGTGACAGGTCAGAATTGTTTGGCATTAATGTTTTCAAGGTACGAGAGATAGTCGCCATGCCGACGATTACTGGTATGGCGGGCGCGATGCCCCACATGCTGGGTGTGGTCAATTTGCGTGGTCAGATTATTCCTGTCATCGACCTGCCTTCGGTGGTCGGGCTCAAGCCTAAAACTGGCCTGAACATCATGCTGGTCACTGAGTATGCGCGCACCACTCAGGGTTTTGCGGTTGAATCGGTCGAAGAGATCGTACGGCTGGACTGGAATCAGGTCTTGTCGGCTGAAAACAGTGCGGCAGGTGGCATGGTCACCAGTATTGCCCGCCTCGATGGTGACACAGAGGACACCCGCCTGGCCCAGGTGCTGGACGTGGAGCAAATCTTGCGCCAGATTACGCCGTCTGATACCAAGGATGTAGATCCAGATACCATAGGTGCCAAGCTGCAGATGATACCTGGCTCTGCCATTCTTGCAGCCGATGATTCAGCCGTTGCCCGCGGTTTGATCGAGCAGGCACTGACAGCTATGGGTGCCCAGTTCATTATGACCAAGACTGGCAAGGAAGCCTGGGAGAAATTACAATCCCTTGCCACCGCAGCCCAGGCCGAAGGCAAGGGCGTGCGCGACAAGGTATCAATGGTGCTGACTGACCTGGAAATGCCGGAAATGGATGGTTTCACACTGACACGTAAAATCAAGAATGATGACCGCTTCAAGTTCTTGCCGGTGGTGATTCATTCATCCTTGTCAGGTGCAACCAATGAAGACCATATCAAGACCGTGGGTGCCGACGCCTATGTTGCCAAATTCGTGGCTGAAGAACTGGCGGCTACAATACGGTCTGTATTGGCAAAATAAAAGACTGCCGTAGAAACTGAAAACTGAAGCTTGCAAAAAAGGGTGCAATTATTTCATTAATTGCACCCTTTTTGTGTCTGGCCTGGCCGCGCTTATCTGGCTTGTGCCGGGACACGTTCCCAGCCACCGGGACAAGACTTGATCGCCGGGTAAAAACCGTCAGGCTGATGGCAATACAGCCAATCCTTGCCTGCCGTAGATTGCGGGGCAGGATTGGGCTGGCTGATGATATTACGGTCATCAACATAGCTTTGAGTATAGGTCGTATATGTAGGGTAATTGTCCGTATAAACCACATTGCCGGTGCTGACGACAGGTGTCACATAGGTAACAGCAGGGGCGACGACCACGCTGGGGTAATAGCGCCAGGAATAATCGTAAGGATAATAGGCAGACACATAACTATGCCGGTTGCCATAATTGAAATATAGCGGCGGAATGGAAATGCCTACGCTTACCCTGGGATGAATATGATGGCCGCCAGGGCGAGCCCATACTGAGCCTGAGAGTGTCAGCAGAGCCAGGGTGACAGCAAATATTCTGAGTGATTTCATGGTATTTCCGCAATAAAATATTTGTTTGATGCCTGTTTGATGCCTGTTTGTCAGTTTAGGTCGAAATCTGGAAACTTATTGAGAAAAATTTACTCTTTATGATTCGCGGCGATTCACTACGCCAGACCTGGTTTGCAAGCATGTTAACCAGAATAAATAAAACAATAGCGCGTTATCTTAAGGGGAATTATGAAATTCGTGATTAAAAAATGTGCAGCCTTGTGCGCTCTTGCCTTGATGGCCAATCTGCCAGTGTATGCTGCCGAAGCCGTCATGGCCGATGCTCCTGAAGCAGCCAAACCGGGCATACGCGAACAATACACCAAATATGAATACCAGATTCCCATGCGTGATGGTACACGGCTTTTTACCGTGGTGTATGTTCCCAAAGATAGCAGCAAGTCTTATCCCTTCCTGATGACACGTTCACCCTATGGTAGCGGCGTCTATGAGGGCGGGCAGTCACACTATGGCGTGGATTTCTACCCGCAGTCCCTAGGACCCTCCAAAGAATTTGACCAAAGTGGCTATATCTTCGTCAAGCAAGACGTGCGTGGCCGTTATATGTCTGAAGGCGTCTGGCAAGAAATGACGCCGCATATCAAGGCCGGCAGGCGGGCCGGCGAGGGTGTCGAGAGCCAGGACATGCATGACACCGTTGAGTGGCTGTTGAAAAACGTCAAGGGCAATAACGGCAAGGTCGGTATCTGGGGTATTTCCTATCCTGGTTTTTATGCCTCAGCCAGTATCATAGACTCACATCCGGCGATCAAGGCCGCTTCACCACAGGCGCCAGTCACTGATTTGTTCATGGGGGACGATTCCTATCATGGCGGTGCCTTCATGCTGGCGGCTAACTTTGGGTTCTTTTCCAATTTTACGGTAGAAAAAAATCCCACGACCTTGCCCAAACGCTGGGAAGAGTTTGATTTTGGTACCCCGGATGGCTATCAATATTTTCTCAAGTATAAAACCCTGAAAAACATTACTGCCCAACTGTCAGACAAGCAGCGTGAATTACTGATGCCGACAATAGAACACACTACCTATGATGATTTCTGGAAAAGCCGCAATATCGCTGCTCACCTGAAAAACATCAAGGCAGCCGTGCTGACTGTTGGTGGCTGGTATGACGCAGAAGATCCGCAAGGTCCATTCACGACATATCACAGCATCAAAAATAATAACAAGGGTTATTACAATGGCCTGGTCATGGGGCCATGGTCGCATGGCGGCTGGGCCGGTGCCGAGGGTAAGTCATTGGGAAATGTGAGTTTCGATGTCAAAACGGGCGACTATTACCGCAAGAATATCGTTTTCCCTTTCTTTGAACAGCATTTGAAGGGCGCCACTGGCAAGGCTTTGCCGGAAGTGACCGTATTTGAAACCGGTACCAATGTCTGGCGTGAATACCCAAGCTGGCCACCGCAACAGGCACAAAAACGTACCCTGTATTTTGGCAAGGATGGTAGCCTGAGCTGGAAAGAACCACAGACAGAATTCAATACCTTTGACGAATATGTCAGCGACCCCAATAAGCCCGTGCCGTTTATCTCTTACGTCGCCACTGGTGCGCCGCGTGAATATGTGGTCTCTGACCAGCGCTTTGCTTCCACGCGGCCAGATGTGCTGGTCTATCAGACCGAACCTCTGGAAGAAGACGTGACTATCGTCGGGCCAGTCAATCCCAAATTGTTTGTGTCAACCTCTGGCACGGATGCAGATTGGGTCGTCAAACTGATTGATGTCTATCCATCGGCTTATCCGGATAAGCAGGTAGTGCGCGAACGTGCGAATGACGTGCCGCCACCATCCGTCGCCATGGCCGGTTATCAGCAACTGGTCAGGGGAGAGCCTTTGCGCGGCAAGTTCCGCAACAGCTTTGAAAAACCTGAGCCTTTTGTACCTGGCAAAGTGGCGGCCATCAGCTATAACATGCCGGATATCCAGCACACCTTCCGCCGTGGTCATCGCATCATGGTACAGGTGCAAAGTAGCTGGTTCCCGCTGGTGGATTTGAATCCGCAAAAATTCATGGATATTCCCAAGGCTAATCCCGAAGATTTCCAGAAAGCGACGCAAAGGGTTTATCGTTCACCAGGACAGTATTCAGGTATAGCCGTGCAAGTAATGCCGTAAAAATTAAGAGACAGGGACAAAAAAATGAGAACAAAAAATATCTTCAAACGCAGTGTGCTGGCGAGTCTGGTTGGCGTGGCATGTATGGGTAATGCAGTATTTGCTCAGACAGCGACATCAAACCAACTCGTGCTGGAATCCATGACCATGGATAAAAAGGCTGATCCCTGCACAGATTTCTTCCAGTATTCAAATGGCGAATGGCTGAAAGCCAATCCCATTCCTTCCGACCGCGCGCGTTACAGCGCCTATGATGAAGTGACGGAGCGAAATTTGGCAGCATTGAAACTCATTGCCGAGACCGCAGCAAAGGGGGATGGCAAGAGCAAGGCAGCACAACTGGTCGGCGCTTTTTATGCCAGTGGCATGAATGAAGCGCAGATAGAAAAAGAAGGTATTAAACCGCTGGAACCACAGTTTGCACAAATCAATGGCATCAAGGATAGCCAGCAATTATTGGCTGTGATTGCCGGATTGCATAAACAAGGTGTTTCTCCCTTGTTTGGTTTTGCAGTCGATCAGGACGCTAAAAATACTACGCGTTATATCCCGCAAATCATGCAGGGTGGCCTGGGTTTGCCTGACCGTGATTATTACCTGAAGACAGATGCCAAGACCAAAGATATCCGTGACAAGTATGTGGTCTACGTGACCCAGATTTTTAGCTTGCTCGGTGATGCTCCATATCAGGCAAAGAAAAACGCTGCTGTTGTGATGACACTGGAAACTCGCCTGGCCAAAGCATCATTGACCAAGGTCGAGCTGCGCGACCCGCAAGCCAGCTACCATTTGTCTGACTTGAATGCCTTGCAAAAAACAGATAAAAAAACTGCCTGGTCCACCTATTTCAATGAACTGGGCCTGGCGCAGCCAGGACAATTCAATCTTGCCCATCCCAAATTTATTGCGGAAGCAGGGCGCATGGTTAATTCCATCAGTCTTGATCAATGGAAGATTTATTTGCGCTGGCAATTGGCGAATGCACGTGCGAAGGATTTGAGCTCAACCTTTGTCAATGCCAACTTTGATTTCTATGGCAAGACGCTGGCAGGCACCAAGGAATTGCAACCACGCTGGAAGCGAGTGCTGGGCTCTATCGATAACATGGCAGGTGAAGCCATGGGTGAGCTGTATGTCTCCAAATTCTTTGGTCCTGAAGCCAAGGCTGGTGTATTGGAAATGGTCGACAATATCAAGCTGGCCATGCGTGAAAGCATAGGCAAGCTGGAATGGATGTCAGACACGACCAAACAGCAAGCCTATAAAAAGCTCGACACTATTCTCGTAAAAATAGGTTACCCCGATGTATGGCGTGATTACAGCAGCCTGCAAATCGATACTGGCCCGTATGCAGCGAATATGGCGCGCGCTGCCGAATTTGAATTCAAGCGCAATCTGGCCAAGCTGGGCAAGCCCATAGACCGCAATGAGTGGAGTATGACTCCACAGACCGTCAATGCTTACTACGCCCAGACCATGAATGAAATGGTGTTCCCGGCAGGCATACTGCAACCGCCTCTATATCATGTGAATGCTGACTCTGCCGCCAACTATGGCAATACCGGTGCAACGATAGGCCATGAACTGACGCATGCCTTTGATGATGAAGGACGCCAATATGATGCTCAGGGTAACCTGAAAAGCTGGTGGACCAAGGACGATGAGAAAAAATTCCTGGTTCGTGTCAAAGCCATTGAAAAGCAATTTGATGAGTTTAATCCTATCGACAAATTGCACATTAATGGCAAGTTGACTGCCGGTGAAAATATTGCCGATCTTGGCGGTATGAAGATTGCCCTGCAGGCTTTGCACAAATCGCTGGAGCGCAAGCCCCAGGCCAGGGAAATTGATGGCTTGACGGTTGATCAACGCTTCTTTGTCGCCAATGCGCAAAGCTTCCGCAGCCTTATCCGTGATGAAATGTTGCGTATGAAACTGGCAACTGATCCTCACTCACCAGACAAATATCGTGTCATTGCGCCGTTGGCAAATATGTCGGAATTTTCTGATGCTTTCCAGTGCAAGGGAGATCGTTCGCCCCTGCGCCCAACAGCGACGCGGGTAAATATCTGGTAACAGCGTATACTATGGCTTGAAATGCAGTAGTGGATGCAGGCTAAAGGGGCGCTGGATGCAAATCTGGCAATCCCAAGCCTGCCAATATTTCTTGTCATCAGAGTGCATGCCCGCATGTACTCTGTGCACTCCAGATATGTAGGGCTATATGGAAACCAAAGTTGTCGAATTTGAACTCCCACAGATGGATGTGGGCAGTAGCTGTACCGCCAATGCCTGGGCGCGCATCCCGGATGCGCCTTCAGCAATAGAAAAACTGGAACTCAAAGCCAGAATACGCCAGCTCTTGAAAGAAAAGCAGGCTGTACTGGTCGCGCATTATTATGTCGATGCAGAACTGCAAGACCTGGCAGAGGAAACCGGTGGCTGTGTTTCTGACTCGCTGGAAATGGCACGCTTTGGCCGTGACCACCCCGCTAAAACCCTGGTTGTCGCCGGCGTCAAGTTCATGGGCGAGACCGCAAAAATACTCAGCCCAGAAAAAACCATTTTAATGCCTGATCTGGATGCAACCTGCTCGCTGGATCTGGGTTGCCCGGCAGATGAGTTTGCGGCGTTTTGCGATGCACATCCTGACCGTACTGTCGTCGTGTATGCCAATACCAGTGCAGCCGTCAAGGCAAGAGCTGACTGGATGGTGACATCCAGCATAGGTTTGGACATCGTTGCTCACTTGCATGCACAAGGCAAAAAAATACTCTGGGCACCCGATAAACATCTCGGTGGTTATATCCAGAAGCAGACAGGTGCAGACATGTTGCTATGGCAGGGTTCCTGCCTGGTACACGATGAATTCAAGGGCATAGAGCTGGACGTGCTCAAGGCTGAGCACCCCAATGCCAAAGTGCTGGTTCACCCTGAATCTCCGGCTGCTGTGGTAGCACTGGCTGATGTGGTTGGCTCGACTTCGCAAATGATTCATGCAGCACAAACCCTGGATGCAGATGAATTCATCGTCGCCACCGACAATGGCATCCTGCACAAAATGCAGATGGCAGCGCCTACCAAACGTTTCATCGTTGCTCCAACCGCTGGTAATAGCGCGACTTGCAAGAGTTGTGCACATTGCCCATGGATGGCCATGAATGGCTTGCGCAATCTGCTGCAGGTGCTGGAGAACGGCAATAATGAAATCCAGGTTGATCCGGCAGTTGGGCAAAAAGCCAAGGTTTGCATAGACCGCATGCTGGATTTTGCTGCGGCCAAAAAAGCCAACGTGCGTCCATCCAGTGATCTGGCGAAAGAAGCCAAACTGTTCTCCGGCATAGGCCCGGCCTGAGAACCTGTTACGACCTTAAGCACAAGCCCTATCCAATTACATTGAGGTTATCTGGACATGTCTGGTAATTTAAAGAATACACATTTCCCTTTTGATGCAGATTTACAAAAAGCTTTTGAACGCAATATCAGCGATGCACTGGCTGAAGATGTCGGCGCTGCTGATCTGACTGGCTTGCTGGTGCCTGCAGATGAAGTAGTGCATGCACAAGTCATCGTGCGTGAAGATGCTGTTCTATGTGGTGCGCCATGGTTCGACGCCGTTATGACGGCACTGGATGCAACTATCATCGTGGATTGGCAATACGCTGAAGGCGAACAGATGAAGGCAAACACCATCGTCTGCAAAATCAAGGCCCCAGCCCGGGCCTTACTGACAGCAGAGCGTGCTGCGCTGAACTTCCTGCAATTGCTGTCTGCTGTCGCAACCGCCACCAGCAAATATGTCGCCATCATCGCTGGCACAAAAGCGGCCATACTCGATACCCGCAAAACTTTGCCCGGCCTGCGTCTGGCGCAAAAATATGCGGTGCGCGTAGGCGGTGGCAAGAACCAGCGCCTGGCCCTGTATGACGGCATCCTTATCAAGGAAAATCATATCGCAGCCGCAGGTGGCGTGGCCGAAGCCATGCAAAATGCGCTGAACTTGAATGCTGGTGTGAGCATACAGATAGAAGTCGAAACCCTGGAGCAATTAAAGACAGCACTGGACGCTGGTGCCACCTCCATCCTGCTCGATAATTTTAATACCGGCATGATGCGTGAAGCAGTGGCTATCACTGCAGGCCGTGCCTTGCTGGAAGCCTCTGGCGGCATAGATCATTCATCAGTGCGAGCCATAGCCGAGACAGGTGTGGACAGGATATCCATAGGTAGCCTGACCAAGGATATCAAGGCGACGGATTATTCTTTGCGGATAGTTTGAAGCTATACCTGTTATTTGTTTGCTGGAATTCTCACTCTATTACAACATGAAGCAATCTTTTTCTGATGTTAACGTTGAAATTAGCCAAATTCTTAACGGGACTATGTATGAATTTGATCAGATGCCGGGTGTTAGCGGGAGCCTTCTGGTGGAGTCGGCTAGCCGCGACATTCGGCATATTTCTGCCTACACCAGTATATTTCTCCTGGGGCCACTTGTCGTACTGGCGATTGTTTTCTGGCAAATCAAGGGCTTGTCGTCGCTAATTAGTTCTGCCCTGGCATGGATACATATCACTATTGCGCCTGCGACCGTGGTGAATGTCATACTTGCTTCGCTGTTCATCGCTTGCTGGGGCGCATTCTTCATTTACCTCCGTAATGTAAAGAAGCGTAATTTTGAAATGATGACAGAGGCTGAGCGAGGTCTGGTACAAGCTGTTCGTACGCTGGCGGATGCCTTGCCAGAGAATTGCGGTATGCTAGCCCAGAATCTTCGTGAGTTGGCGCAGCGTATGATTAAAATATTTGCCAGACAAGAACCGCATCTGGTTTCTGAATTGATGCATTCAACAAAGGCAGTGTTCAGCGAAAAGGTATGTTTTGCGCTGGGGCTTAATAGCGCATGTAATGATGCGATCAAGCGGTTGCATGAATCGATGTCCATGCAAAAAGCTGAATTGAAATCCAATGAGCTGATCAACGAATATAGAGACAGATTGGGAAATATTAATAAAGTCTGATTACCTGTTTATTCCGCATATCTCAAAACCAGGACATGCAGAGATTGATTGCTCTGCTCACTGAGCATTTCTACCCAGCTACCCGCTTTTTCACCATATAGTTTAAACAGTAATTCTGCCAGGCTGCTCATCTGAACTGGATCCAAGGCTGCTTCCCGGATGAGTGCCAGATAAGATGCGCCTATACCCATCAGACTGTAGTTGTAATTTTCTCTGAGATGCTTGCATAAAGCACGATTCTCAAAGGGATTCAGGTCTGAATCAAAATAACCGTTAGGGAAGGCAGCCAGACTATCTTCGGGTTGATTGACGATGGCCCTGAACGCATAAATGCTATCGTCAATGATGGACAGCCAGTTTTCTTGAGCCAGCAGCAGTTCTGCCAGAGATTCATCATTCAGTAGCAGGTTTTTTTCTTGAAAAATCTGTTCCAGCGAGGTTTCTTTGCAAAGTTTTAAAAATTTGCGTACCGGATAAAAAACTCGGATGCCGTGCTCAGGTAGCCGACATGCTCGCCATCTTCAAAGCATGCCGCATCAAGCGTACTCAAGTCATAGCCTTCTGTCTCGTCGAGATCGTGAGAACCTGAGCTATGCATGGAGGTGTATTGTGCCTGACTGAGGTCATCCAGTGTCAGCAGCAAATGTGAGTCAGGAAATTTGCTGCTTAATTCTTTCCAGTCCTGGATTAATTCTTCCTGATTTGCAAATTTATCCGCTACATAGACTTCGCACAAATACTCAAACTGTGTATCTGATAAGGGCACAAATCTCATTTTCTGCGTGTTCAAAATGGCGGATAAATAAATAAGGTAATCCCCCGGCTCTGCCGGGGGACTCCTCAAGGTTTGACCTATACGGCGGTCGGTTTGAAACTTCTATCTCTACCAAAAGAAGGAGTTTCAAGATGAAAGAGTATCAAAGTT
>NZ_JBMPPI010000013.1:0-164810 GCF_049340245.1 Undibacterium sp. TC4M20W | reverse complement strand
TGACCATAGCTAATCGGTACCACCCCTTCCCATCCCGAACAGGACCGTGAAACGATTACGCGCCAATGATAGTGCTGCAACCAGTGTGAAAGTAGGTTATCGTCAGGCTTTTATTCCGCATACCCCCGCTCATTTAATTGAGTGGGGGTTTTGCTTTTAAGTGAGAATAGTCGATTTTGTAAGTGGTTTCGCAGAAATTAGCGAAATAACAGATGAAAAGACTAGACAAGAAGCATGATTGTGAAGTATAATTTCGCTTCTGTTGATGTGGTGACACACATCAAGTTTATCTGACTAGGCAAGAATATGGGTGCTTAGCTCAGTTGGTAGAGCGGCGCCCTTACAAGGCGTAGGTCGGGAGTTCGAGCCTCTCAGCACCCACCACAGATAAACAGCAAGAACGGTTAAGTAGTTTCGGAGTGGTAGTTCAGTTGGTTAGAATACCGGCCTGTCACGCCGGGGGTCGCGGGTTCGAGCCCCGTCCGCTCCGCCAGTTTCAAGAAAAAAGACAAGCGATGCTTGTCTTTTTTTTCGTCTGCATTTTCCTCCAGTCCAGGCAAGGATCTACCTTGATCCACGAACGCCGCTGCAAGCGCCTGCACGGTAGCCTCCTGCCTCAGTAGAGCGCCGGTTTTAGTTTTTATGTTGAATATCGGCATACCAATGCAAGGGCTTGAACTACTCCAATACTTCATCAACAGTAATGGGGATGCTAGTAGCCAGCCGTCAGGTTATGAAAGAATTAGCCGAAACTTCGTCGCTCCAGCGCAGGCTGGAGCCTGGAGTCCTTGGTTAATGCGCCGTGTGGCGTGACTAAGAGACCGATTGAGCGATGGTAAAACGGTGCGCACGGCGCACCCTACTACAGCGAGGAAGCGCTGCGATCTAGAAATAAAATAAGTAACCCAAACAACATAGTAAAAGCAGAGAGCACGTGTCGTTCTATTTCCGTTTATTTGAGTAACGAAGTCTGCTTGCAAGCAGTTTTTCCTGCCCCCGTACCTCTGTATTGATAGGTCTTCGGCCTATAGTAAATGCTGCGCACAAAACAAAACCCCCGCCCAATTACTTGAGCAGGGGTTTCCGGGACAAAAGGCGTCAGATCATCAAGCAGCCTGAGCGCTATCCATCTCACCATCTAAAGCAAACACCACATCGCTGAGCAAACTGGCCAGCTCGGCAGTCATCAGTACAAAGTCTGCATCAAAGCGTTCTTCTTCATTACTACCCTTGTCCTTGCTTTCATCAAGCACATCCAGCGGTTTGATGCGCTTGATTGTCAATGTGTCGGTCAGGACAAAGCTGACTTTGTCATCCCAGGTCAGCGCCAGCTTGGTGCATTGTTTGCCAGCGGTAATATGCTTCTGGATATCGTCCGGTTCCAGCGTGTAGCGTACGTAGCGCACAGTAGCCTTGTCTTCGGTAGAAGACTTGAGTTCGGTATCCTGGTCAATGGTGAAGCCCTTCGGCGCTTCATTGCCAGCCAGCCAGCCTGTCATGGCTGCTTGTGGTGAAGTCTTGGTACGCAAGCCTTCGAGTGGCAGCTTGTCGCAGCATTTCAGCAAAAGCTTGATGACTTCATCAGCCTTGGATGGGCTGGATGCATCGATAACCAGCCAGCGGTTCACCGGGTCTATCCACACATTGGTATTGCGCTTGACGCCAAAGGCGCGTGGCAACAATTCTTCAGTGATGCGTTCTTTCAGGTCTTTCATGGCTTTGCGGCCAGGTGCGAAACCTTGTTCTTCTTCTATTTCCAGCGCGCGTGCCTTGGTGACCTGGTTGATGACGCTGGAGGGCAGCAATTTCTTTTCTGTTGCCAGCGAAATCAGGAATTGTTGATTGACGCTATGTACCAGTTGGTCATTATTGCGTGGCGGTGCCCAGCCCTGGCTTTGCATCTCATTCGAAGCACATTGTGAAAACGCAATGCGTGACAATTGGGCATGCAACTCCTCGGCAGTGATCTTCCAGGGAGTTGTCAGACGAAAAACTTGCAGATTCTTGAACCACATAGCGTATCCAGACGAAGAAAACCTAGCATTCTACACGTCTGCGCTGGGCCACTCACGACCAAAAACACCTCTTTCGCGGCGAGAACTAACGCTTCGTCGCTTTCTGGCATACATAGCAGTTCAGCTTTGCAATACTTCTTACATCGCAGCAAAACAAACCAGCGAAATAACGCTAAACCCCACTAAACAGTATTCAAGGAGATCATCATGTTGAACCAAATCATCAGCGGCACACCAATGTATGTATGGGCAATTCTGGGCTTTCTGGCATTTCGCGGCATCAAAGCAAGTGTTGATCGCGAACTGACAGTCAGGGCAGTGGTCATCATTCCTCTGGTCATGCTGGCCTTGTCGGTGCAAGGCATATTGTCCGGTTTCGGTGCTGATCCTCTGGTACTGGCAGCGTGGCTGGCAACGATGACAGCCGGTGCGGCAGTGTCCTGGAATATGGTCAGCGACAAGAACGTGCGTATCCTGGCTGACAAAGGCACCGTGTTTTACCGTGGTAGCTGGGGCCCGCTGGTCATGATGATGTCCATCTTTGTCATGAAGTATGTTGTCAATGTGGCTTTGCACGTAAATCCTTTCCTGCATAGCAACATGTTGTTCGCTGTTATCAGCACTGCATTGTTCGGCCTGTTCAACGGTTTGTTCCTTGGCAAAATGCTGCGCGTCCTGATCATGTACAAACAAGCAATGTCTTCCAGCACAGTATTTACCCGCTCTGCTACGGTTTAAAACGCAATCGGCTAGCAAAAGCAGGAGGATGAGTAGTAATTCGTAACAAGAAGATGCAAGATTCGCTTGCGGCATCTCAGACAGGGGCAGGGTGAGACAGTATAATGTCCCCTGTCCTTATTTTATTTATTGTCAAAATACAATAAAAATTGCGTGCCATGCTAGCTGAACAAAAACAAGAATTACTGAAACTATTCCAGAATGCGGTTGAACCTATCTTGGCCGGTTCCGAGCTCAAGCCCACGATAGCACTGGAGCGCCCGCGTGATCCTTCCCATGGTGATGCAGCTTGCAATATCGCCATGCAGATCGCCAAACCGTTGCGCAAGAATCCACGCGAACTGGCACAGGCCATCGTTGCAGCAGTAGAAGCACAAGATAGTCCGCTGGTTGCCAGTGTGGAAATCGCTGGTCCTGGCTTTATCAATATCCGTCTTGCTGCTGCGGCCAAGCAGGCAGTGGTCACGACAGTATTGCAAAAAGGCGCAGAATTTGGCAAAAGCCAGCGTGGTGCTGGTGAAAAAGTGGTGGTCGAATTTGTTTCTGCCAACCCTACTGGCCCTCTGCACGTAGGCCATGGCCGCCAGGGCGCATTGGGTGATGCCCTGTCTGCCTTGCTGGATGCGCAGGGCTACGATGTCAGCCGCGAGTTTTACTATAACGACGCCGGTGTACAGATCAATAATCTGGCTTTGTCAGTACAGGCGCGCGCCAAAGGCTTTGCACCTGGTGAGGCTGGCTGGCCAGAGTCTGCCTATAACGGCGACTATATTGCCGATATTGCACAAGACTTTTTGGCGAAAAAGACAGTCTCTGCGGGCGATTGTGCACCTGTCACAGCCAGTGGTGATGTCGATGATATCGAATCCGTACGCCATTTCAGCGTGACCTATCTGCGCCGTGAACAAGATGCAGACTTGCTGGCCTTTGGCGTCAGGTTCGATAATTACTATCTTGAAACTTCGCTGTACAAAGACAACAAGGTCGAGACCACAGTTGCCGCCCTGAAAGCCGCAGGCAAAACCTATGAGCAGGAAGGCGCGCTGTGGTTGCGTACGACCGACTATGGTGACGACAAAGACCGCGTCATGAAAAAGTCAGATGGTACTTACACCTATTTCGTGCCGGACGTGGCCTATCACGTCACCAAATGGGAACGTGGTTACCGCAAGGCTATTAATATCCAGGGCAGTGACCATCATGGCACCATAGCCCGGGTACGTGGCGGTCTGCAGGCTTTGAATGTAGGCATACCGCAAGGCTATCCTGACTACATCCTGCATAAGATGGTGACCGTCATGAAGGATGGTGCCGAGGTCAAGATCTCCAAGCGTGCCGGTTCTTATGTGACCGTGCGCGACCTGATCGAATGGTCAGGTGGTGGCGATGAGCAGCGTGGCCGTGATGCCGTGCGCTTTTTCCTGATTTCGCGCAAGGCGGATACAGAATTTGTGTTCGATGTCGATGTCGCTCTGGCACGCTCTGAACAAAACCCGGTATTTTATGTGCAATATGCCCATGCACGGATTTGTCGCATGCTGGAACAATTCTCCACTGACGAAACAGCCTATGGAGCGTTCACTTCCGTTGATTTGTCGCCGCTGACAGCACCAAGTGAAGCCAGTTTGCTGACGAAGTTGGCAGAATACCCAGAGGTTCTTGAAAAAGCACTCGACGAACTGGGGCCGCATCAGGTGGCGTTTTACTTGCGCGAACTGGCTGGTGAATTGCACAGTTATTATTTCGCCGAAAAAGTCCTGGTTGAAGATGAAGCCATCAAGCTGGCCAGACTGGCACTGGTACTGGCAACCCGTCAGGTCTTGCGCAATGGTCTGGCACTGATCGGTGTTTCAGCACCAACACAAATGTAAATTTATTGCCTCATCAAGCTAACAAAACACGTCGGAGACGCATGAAATCTCAACAGAACGCCCCAAAACAAAAGAATAGCCAGCGCGGCAGTACCCTGACTGGCATCATCATCGGCCTGGTAATCGGTCTGGCTATTGCAGTGGGCGTGGCCATGGTGATTACCAAGTCATCGACGCCATTCACCAATAAAAATGGTAAATCGGACAAGGCGGATATTCCCCTGACGCAGTTGCAGGACCCTAACAAGCCTCTGTATGGCAACAAGGATGCTGCCAAAGAAGCCAATAAGGAACTGACTGCCAGCAAACCGGCAGAAACAGTAGCGCCGCCAGTTAAACCCGTAGAAGTCAAACCGCCAGAAAAAACGGCAGCAGAAAAAGCCGCCGAAAAAGCGGAGAGGGCAGAAGCTGCCGCTGCTGCCAAGGCCGACAATGCAGACGAAAAATATATTTACTTTTTGCAGGTTGGTGCGTTTAAGGAGCAGGTGGCAGCAGAAAACAGCCGCGCCAAGCTCGCACTGATCGGTTTTGAAGCTCGTATTGTGGAAAAAAATTCAGACGCCGGCACCATGTACCATGTTCGTCTTGGCCCGTATGCGCAACTCGAAACAATGAACCGTACCCGTGCCCGCTTGTCAGAGAATAGTGTGGATGTTGCCGTGGTTCGCACAGTCAAATAACAGACCGGTAAGTAATCAACGTGCAATGAGCGTGTAATAAGCGTACAAAAAGTGATTTATAAAGGAAACGTTATGCAATTCTTCAGACAAATCAAACGCCGCATGTTCATGCTGGCTAGCCTGTCTCTCGTGGTTGGTGTCGTCAATGCCAGCCCGACCGCACCTCAGCCTGGTGTTGAATATCAGGTCTTGAAACGCCCTCAGCCTGTTGACAGTGGCAAGAAAATTGAAGTCATTGAATTCTTTGGCTATTTTTGCCCGCATTGCTATGCGCTGGAACCTTTGCTGGCAGAATGGGTGAAGAAGCAGGGCGACAATATCTCCTTCAAGCGCATCCACGTGAATTTCCATGATCTGGTACCACAGCAAAAACTCTACTTCACCATGGAAGCCATGGGCAAAGCTGATGAATACCACATGAAAGCTTTCAACGCTTTCCACGTTGACCACAACCGCTTGCAAACAGATGCCAACATCATGGAATTCGTTGCCAAGTCCGGTCTGGACAAGCAAAAATTCTCTGATATCTACAATTCTTTCTCTATCACCAGCAAGCTCAGCCGTGCCACCCAACTGGCAAATGCCTACCAGATTGACGGTGTACCGTCGATTGCCATTGATGGCCGCTTTGTGACTTCACCAGTGCTGGCAGTTTCGACCATGACCAGGGTGACAGAAGACATACAGAACCACGCAGTCATACAGGTGCTTGATAGTCTGATCGCCAAGATACAAAAAGAGAAGAGTGGTGCACCAGCAGCGGCACCTGCTGCGGCCTCAGCCAGTTCAGCGGCTTCGGCCAAGGCAGCGCCCAAAAAGAAATAAGTAGCAATAGAGTTACAGATAGTCCGCCATCCCGGCGGACTTTTTCATTGGATATCATGAAAACAGTCTTCATCACTGGTGCATCTTCTGGCATAGGTGCCGCGCTTGCCAGAGCGTATGCCGAGCAAGGCGTTACCCTGGGCTTGCTGGCACGCCGCCAGGAAGTGCTGGAAGAACTGCGGCAGAGCCTGCCCAATCCCGGCCAGCATCATATCTATGCGGTGGATGTCACCGATCATGAGGCCCTGACAAAGGCTGCCAATGATTTCATGCAAGCCGTTGGGCAAGTTAATATCGTCATCGCCAATGCCGGCATTTCAGTTGGCACGCTCAGCGAATATGCTAGTGACATCAAGGTGTTTGACAGCGTACTGCAAACCAATCTGATAGCAACAGTGGCGACTTTTTCACCTTTCATCAATGCCATGAAAACTTATGCGCACAATGTTGATTGCCGCCTGGTTGGCATAGGTAGTGTCGCTGGCATACGTGGCTTGCCGGGTGCGGGAGCATATTGCGCATCCAAGGCTGCGGTCATCAGTTATTGCGAATCGCTGCGGGTAGAATTACGTGACAGTGGCATACGCGTCGTGACGATTGCGCCGGGCTATATCGATACGCCCATGACCAAGGGCAACCCTTACCCCATGCCTTTCCTGATGCCGGTCAAGGCTTTTTGCGCCTCTGCACTAGGGACCATTGATGCAGGTAACACTTACCGCGTGATCCCCTGGCAAATGGGTGTGGTCGCCAAGGTAATGCGCATCTTGCCGAACTGGCTGTACGACGCAGTGTTTGCCCGGGCGCGCCGCAAACCGCGTGCCGCAGATCAGACATGAGCATGTTGATTGATGCGCTAGGTACCGTGCATCAGCCTTACCTGGTCAATGCCGAGGCTGTGGCTGAGCCGCGCATCGTCAGCCTGGTGCCTTCCATCACTGAACTGGTTTGCGAGCTGGGGCTGTCGTCTTATCTGGTTGGCCGCACCGGTTTTTGCATACACCCCAAGTCTGTAGTGCAAACTATCCCCAAGATAGGTGGAACCAAGGATGTGAATATAGAAAAAATCCGCAAGCTGGCACCTACCCACCTCATCGTCAATATTGATGAAAATGAAAAACCAACAGTAGAAGCGCTGGCAAAATTCATTCCCCATGTCATCGTCACCCACCCACTGGTGCCACGCGACAATCTGGCCTTGTATCAATTGCTGGGCGGCATATTTGGTGCGCAGCAAAGGGCGCAGGAGTTGTGCAGCCAGTTTGAAGCCGCCTATGCTGCCCTGGACCCTGCTCCGGCCAGCTCTCAGCAAGTCATCTACTGTATCTGGCAAGACCCGTGGATGACAGTCAGCCGCGACACCTACATCGCCGCCATGCTGGGACTGATAGGCTGGCAAACCTGGTCGCCACCCAACAGCATCTTGCGTTACCCAGGTTTTCAGTGGGCTAGTGCAATGCAGCATCCCATCGACAGGGTTTTGCTTTCTACCGAACCCTATCGCTTTACTGAAAGCCATGTCGATGCGCTGGAGAAGCAGTTGGGCCTGCAAGTACAACTGGTCGATGGTGAAATGCTGTCATGGTATGGCAGCAGGGCAATTGCAGGTTTGCAATACCTGAAGCAATTGTCTGCGCAATAAGGTTATGCAATTCTGCGTATCAGCCCCAAATTCGAAATACGTCTATACAATTTACACAAAAATGCCACACTGCATAGCACAATAATTGACACTCTAATATGTCGACAACCATACTTCTGGGCATACCAGTTAAGGTTTTCTATATATTCTTGGAGAAGTTTGTTATGAGTAAGATGCGCAAAGCGATTTTACTTGCCCTGTATGGTGCAAGTGCAGCAACTGTTTTCACTCCCGCCATGGTGAGTGCGCAAACTGCTCCCGCAGCAGAAAAAGCTCCCGAAGCACCGATACAAACCATGACCATCGTTGGTTCGCGCCGTGCCAATACCAGCGCTACCAATACGCCACTGCCTGTCGATTTTATTTCGGTATCCAAAGCTGCAGAGCAGGGTGGTCAGTTTGATCTGGCACAGACCTTGGCCAATATCTCACCTTCTTTCAATTCCACCCGCCAGACCGGTGCTGATGGTGCCGATCTGGTGGATTCTGCGGCCCTGCGTGGTCTGGGTTCAGACCAGACCCTGGTGCTGGTGAATGGCAAGCGTCGCCACACGGTATCGCTGGTGAACCTGTTTGGCGCGCGCAACCGTGGTAATACCGGTACTGACCTGAATGCGATACCCGTCATGGCGATCAGCAATGTGCAAGTCTTGCGCGATGGTGCAGCCGCCCAGTATGGCTCGGACGCGATTGCCGGTGTCATGGACATCACTCTCAAGAAAAATCTTGGTTGCGAAGCCAGTTTTGGTTATAGCCAGTACTCTGTCGGCGATGGTAAAAATTATCTGCCATCCGCCTATTGCGGTATTGCCCTTGGTGAAAAAGGCGTACTGGGTATCACGGTGGAATACACCGACCGTGGTCGCTCGAATCGTGCCGACCCAGGCAACCCACGTACTATTGGCGACACCAAGGTCACAGGTCCTACGGTTTATTTGAATGGTGAAGTACCCAACGGCGGCAATGACAAACTGTATTTCACCCTGGGTACACAACAACGCAAGGCATCTTCTGCCGCGTTTGCCCGCGGTGGTATAGGTTCTGATGACATCCCTTCGCGCAATTCTGCTGCCATGTATCCGAATGGTTTCGTGCCTTATATCAATGGCGACATCAATGATATCTACGGCACCGTAGGTTATAAATGGGATATCGGCGAATGGCGTGCCGACCTGTCGCAAACCTATGGTTTCAATGAACTCAAGTACAACGTCAGCAATACTATCAATGCCTCGATTGCCAACAAGGACTTGCTGGCCGGTGGCAAGGGTATCAGCCCCAGCCGTTTTGATGCCGGTGGTTTTTCTTTCTCCCAAGCGACCACCAATCTGGACTTCAGCCGCTTCTTTGATGGCTTCATGAATGGTGTCAACGTTGCCTTCGGTGCTGAATACCGCCGTGAAAACTACAAGATCACTCCCGGTGAGCCAGGTTCATACAATGACGTCGATGGCCTGGGTTTTGGTGGTAATGCCGGTAGCCAGGGTTTCCCCGGCTTCCAGCCTGGTGACCGTACTGACAAAAACAGGAACAGTGTCGCTGCCTATGTCGATGTAGAAACCGATGTCACCAAACTCTTCAAGCTGCAGACAGCTGTCCGTGGTGAGCGTTATAGCGACTTTGGTTCTACCCTGACCGGCAAATTGGCTGGTAGCTACAAGGTATCTGATGATGTCCTGATGCGCGGCTCTATCAGCACAGGCTTCCGCGCACCATCGCTGCAACAAGTGTATTTCTCTTCGACCTTCACTGACTTCATCAGTGGCAAGCCCATGGACGTCGTGCTGGCACCAAATGGTGGCACAGTGGCGAATGCTGCAGGCATACCTAAACTGAAAGATGAAACTTCGAAAAACTACACATTCGGCCTGACTTTCAAACCGAATAGTGCATTTGCCATGACAGCCGATTTGTACCGTATAGATATCGCTGACCGCATCGTCTTGTCCGGTCGTTTTGATGCTGATAATTACCCTGCTCTGGGTACTACTCTGCAAGCACTGGGTGTGGGTCAGGCACAGTTTTTTGTGAATTCCATCAATACCAAGACCCAGGGTCTGGATTTGACGGCTTCCCATAAAACCAATCTGGGCGCAGGTAAATTATCGACTTATCTGGGTTTGAATTACAGCAAGACTGAAGTCACCAAGGTGCAGGCCCCGGCATCCCTGAAAGGCTATGAAGATGTCTTGCTGTCTGAACGTGAGCGCCTGTTCATAGAGCAAGGCGGCCCAAGAATGAAAGCCACTCTGGCCTTCAATTATGAGCAGGGTCCATGGGCAGGCGAGTTCAAGGTCATCCATTACGGCTCACAAACCCTGGGTACTTTCTCAGGCACAGCCGCTGGCGTACCCAATGCCTATTACGAACCTAAAACCTCGGCTGACGTAGCCTTGACTTATGCTTTCAATGACACTACCAAGCTGACCATAGGCGGTAATAATGTATTCAACGTCAAACCTACCCGTCAGGATCCGAATGAAACCGATAATGGTTTCTACTATGACAGCGTACAGTTTGGTCTCGGTGGTGCTTCTTACTTCCTGAAACTCTGGAAGAAGTTCTGATCCAGATCCCAGCTTGGGTGTAATCTTGCCCATCAAAAAACCGGCCTGCATGCAAATGTCAGGCCGGTTTTTAATGATTGATGCATCAGGTTCTGTTGGTCAAAGTCACCCCGGCAATCACCAGCAAGCCACCGACTATCATCGAAGGCAAGATAGGTTCGCCCAGTATCATCGCACCGAGACTGATACCGAATACCGGCACCAGGTTGTTGAACACCGCAGTGCGTGCCGGGCCTATGCTTTTCACGCCTTCGTAGTACCAGACAAAACCGATGACCGTGCCAAAAGCACCCAGATATACCAGTGACGCCAGCACTTGCCAGCTCAGGCGGGCTGGCTCAAAACGCGGTAATTCCAGTACTGCGCCCAGGCCCAGCAAGAGCAAGCCCCAGAGTGAAGCATAAGTGGTGGCAGCAATCGGTGACAGGCCTTTCAAAGCGTGCCTGCCTATGATGGTATATGCCGCCCAGCCACAAATCGCCACCAGCATGAACAGCTCGCCCTTGCCCAGCGATTGCGATAAATCATGCATGGCACTCATCAAATTACCTCGGGTAATCACCACTGCCGCACCGGCAAAGGCGACCATGATGCCCAGCCAGCGTATCTTGCTGAGCCTCTCTCCAAATATCAGCGCCAGTGCCAGCGCAGTGACGATGGGGTTTAATGCAACAAACAGGGCAGTGCGCCCGGCGGGCATATTTTCCAGCGCTGCAAAAAAGCACAGGTTATACAAGAAGATGCCGGTCGCACCGAGTGCAAAGGTCGCATGCATTTGCTGTTTGCTGAGTTTGGGCAAGCCACCTTCGAGACGCCAAGCCAGCAATAGCAATAAGGCACAGGCAACTGCAAAACGGATAAAGGCCGCAATCATGTGCGGTATCTCTTTGGCGACCAGGCGACCGGCAATGAAAGTGCCACCCCAGAACAGGGCGACACAGACAAGTTTCAGATAAGTGGAGACAGGGACTTTGTTCACGATAATCCAGGCAATGCAAAAGCCTGTTAGCCTACACCAAAATCACGCCCCTGGTTTTCACTTGTGGATGCTGCGCAAGCCTTGCTGGTAGATCACTTCGGCTATCTGTATCGCATTCAGGGCCGCGCCCTTGCGCAGATTGTCGCCACTGACGAACAATGCCAGACCATGTGCTACCGTGGGGTCAGGGCGCACCCGGCCAACGAATACAGGATCGCGGCCAGTCGCCATCAAGGGATTGGGCACTTCAGTAACGACTACACCGGCAGCATTGTTAAGTAGCCCAAGCGCGGTATCTGCAGAAATACTCTGCTCAAATTCAGCATTGATGGACAGTGAATGTCCGGTAAATACAGGCACACGCACACAGGTGCAAGAGACGCTCAAATCCGGGATACCAAGTATCTTGCGACTTTCATTACGCAGCTTGATCTCTTCTTCGGTATAACCGTCTTCAACAACTTGATAATTGTAAGGCACGACATTGTAGGCAATCGGCACCTGCCATTTCTTCGGTGCGGGAAAGTTTATGCCTTCACCATCATTGACCAGCCTGGTGCAATCATCACCTGCTTTTTGCATCTGGCTTGCCAGCTCTTCTACACCCGCAACACCACCGCCCGACACTGCCTGATAAGTGCTGACGACCAGACGCCGCAGCACAGCTTTATCATGCAGGGGTTTCAACACAGGCATGGCTGCCATGGTCGTACAGTTGGGGTTTGCGATGATGCCCTTGGGGATAGTTGCCAGGTCATAAGGATTGACTTCGGCCACCACCAGCGGCACCGCAGGGTCCATGCGCCATGCCGAGGAATTATCGATGACCAGCGCACCTGCAGCCGCGACTACCGGCGCGAGTCGCAATGAAGTGTCTCCACCTGCCGAGAAAAACACGACATCGAGGCCAGCATAATCAGCCGTCGCCGCATCTTCGACGGCGATCTGGCTGCCTTTCCAGTTGAGTGATTTTCCGGCAGAACGTGCAGACGCAAACAGGCGCAATGAGCTGACCGGGAAGTTGCGCTCTTCCAGCAGCTTGAGCATGAATTCACCGACCAGACCAGTTGCGCCGACTACGCCTACATGCATGCCATGTGGGTAACGCTCGAGCGATAAGGCAGAGCGCGCCGGTCGCGGTGGACTGGCAACTGAAGCCTGATGATCTTGATGATTAAAACTTGATGCCATGTAAATCTCCTTAAAGTGGCCAGGAGACAGGTATCAAGCTATATGCACCCGCCTCGTAGGCGGGTTGCGAAAAAATGAAAAAGCGCTAACCCACCATTGCGATAATGGTGGTCTTAATGCTCAGCGTGGATGCAAAGTGGCTTTTCATGAATTGATGGTAACAGACTTGATAACAGTGATCAAGCCAGGGGCTAGTCCATGCTGGCTTACTGTATTTCCAGCAGCAGGACACCGCGTGCAGGCACTTTGATTTTCTGCACCAGTTCAAATTCCTGCCCAGTGATCACATCTTTAGCCTTGGCGTTTGCAGGTAAAATCTCAGCAAAGCGCGCCGTTGCCAGTTCAGTATCTGCCGTATTCTTGTTCATCACCACCATGACTTTGTGCTTCTGGTCATAGCGAAAATACACATAGACGCCATCCTGAGGCGCGAAGTGCATGAGTTTGCCGCTGTGGATGGTGCTCTGCGTCTTACGCCAGTTCAGCAGCTTCTTGATATAGGTCTGTGCTTCCAGTTGTTTTGCATTCAGACCAGCGCCGGTAAAGGCATTCACTGCATCACCCGCCCAGCCACCGGGAAAGTCTTTTCGAAAAGCACCGTCATCCCTGTGTTTGGTGCTGGTCATTAAAATCTCGGTGCCATAATAAAACTGTGGCGTGCGCGGCATGGTGGCGACATAGGTGATCGCCATCTTGAACAAATCCAAGTCTTCATCAAGTGCGCTGTACAGGCGGCTGACATCATGATTGCCCTCAAACAGCACCATCGCTGATGGTTTGGGATAGAGCTGGTCATTGACGAGCGCTTCATACAGGGTGGCAAAACCGGAATGTAGACTCTCTGGCGCGACCAAAGCTTGGCGCAATGTATCGTGCAAGGGATAGTCCATCATGCTGGGCATGTGCGAGACATAGCCATTGGCATTCTTGTGCCCGTGCAGCCAGTGTGCCACCAGGTTGGGGTTATCTGACCATTCTTCGCCGACCAGTGTCAGGTGGGGGTATTCCTGCATGACGCGGCGCGACCACTCTGTTAAAAAGGCAGGATCAGAATAACCATAAGTATCTGCCCGTATGCCCGCCAGCCCGGCATACTCTATCCACCAGATGGTATTTTGTATCTGGTAGTTCGCCACCAGCGGGTTACGCTGGTTCATGTCCGGCATGTGGATTTCAAACCAGCCCTGGGTGAAATTCTTTTTATCGATGGCAGACGCATACGGGTCACTGACCGTAGTACGCGCATGGTAGGTCGGTACAAATTCACTGTTATAGCTGAGCCAGTCTTTACTGGGTAAATCTTTCATCCACCAGTGGCCGTCTCCTATGTGATTCAGCACAATGTCCTGGATCACGCCTATGCCTTTCTTTTTGGCTTCGGCTACCAGTTGGAGATATTCTTCATTGCTGCCCAGGCGTGCATCGACCTTGTAATAATCAGTGGCGGCATAGCCGTGGTAAGAATAAGCTTGCTGATTATTTTCCACGACAGGCGTGGGCCAGAGCATGGTGTAACCCATGCCAGCAACGTAATCCAGGTGGTCACGTATGCCTTTCAGGTCGCCACCATGGCGGCCAGCACTGGCATCATTGCGGTCCAGCTTGTCGGCAAAGCCGGGCAGACTGTCATTGCTGGTGTCGCCATTGGCAAAGCGGTCTGGCATAAGATTCAGGATTGCATCTACTGGGCCAAATCCCTGCCTTTGTGCCGATCCTGGTTCACGTGCCTTGAGTTCATAAGGAATGGCAAATTCTTGAGTACCCTGTTGCATGCGTATCTCGAATTTGCCTGCGCGGGCGGTGGGTGCAATCTGTAAATCCAGAAACAGATAATTGGGATTGCTGAGCTTGTGCATGCCCTTGATCTGCACGCCTGGATAATGGATGCGTGCTGTGTAGGTGGCAATTTGTTTGCCATGCAGCATGACTTGCAGCTTGTTACTCTTCATCCCTACCCACCAAAAACCGGGTTCTACATGTTCCATGACAGGCTGAGCCTGTACAAATACAGGCAGCAAGGCTAGCAAGCTCATGCACAGACGTGCCAAGGCTTTGGTTTTCATGTTGTCTCCTGATGGGTAAGTCTTATTTTTATGTATTTAAACTACATTTATATGGTTATTTTAGTTTATTGTGAATAGATAAAACATTTTTATTCATCTTAATTATGTATTTTGATTACATTAATCTTCCTGTGAAAATGTCCAGCTTGCTCCAAAGCCGGAACTGGAATGAGAAACTGCGTCTTTTTTGAGCTTCGTCCAGGCACTTTGTTTGATATTTTCTAGCTTATCAAATCAGGCTGAGCGGTCTCAGCAAAAGCAAGGGCGTTAGCGTATCTAAAGCGCAGCCCCCATCCCAGGAGGATATATGCAGGATATTTCAAACTTAAATTCGATTTTTGGCGATGTGCAGGCTTTGCAAAGCAAGCTCAAATCCAGACTAGCTGATGCAGAACAGAGTGCCGACAAGTTCAAGGCGGCATTGCAGGCAGCAGTCAAGCCAGAAACCAAAGCAGATCTGGTCAGCGCTATCAAGGAGAAAGCCGCTGACCTTGGTGCAGATACCAAGACCACAGACCTGGCTGCACAGGTACAGGCCACACTGACAGCTTTGCGTGAGCAATTACAGCCGCCGCCTGCAGTACCTCCTGCGGCGGCAAGCACGGTGGCAGCAGTCACTGGCACGCCAGCAAGTTCAACAGCAGTAACCAGCGGCAGCGATACAACTGCCAGCAGCAAAACTACGGTTGCCGCAAGTAAACCCGCTGCCACGCCGCCAGCCGCACCCACCACGACCATTGCCGCAGTCAATCCTACCCATGCCGCTTACAGAGTGTATGACCCGGCCAATCCATCCGCTTTTGTCTCGCCATCCAATCCCGGTGGTGGCCCCAATCTGCTGGCGGCAGACCTGGTCTTCAATACTGACCCAAGGCCGGATTCCGTGAACTCCATCAAGCGCCCGACAGCAGAGCAAGGTTCGGCTGAATGGGGTGATCAGTTGAAAAACTATGAAGTCGCTTATGAAAAATTAAGCAAAGAGAATAATGACTGGAACCAGAAAAACATGAAAATGCGTAACCAGACACTCGCAGCTTCGCCTTATGCGGCATTTGTCACAACCACTGGCGCGGTTAATCTGGCAGCACAAACCGATCCTTTTTATCAGGCTATGCTGGCTGACCCGACCAGGGCACCAGCCTAGTTTTACTGAAGTTCTAAAATCACTGGAACCCGTCAGCTAATCTGGCGGGTTTTTGCTTTGTGCTTGCACAAAACTACCTGAAAAAATAATTTTCAAACTGCTGGAATAAAGACTGGTCAGCTTACGTATATCCCTGTGTAAGCAGTTTGCGCGTCAAATGCTGCTGACATTCGTTTAGCCACCTATACTTCATTTACATTTTCAGGAGCCTTTTGATGAAAACCAGACAAATTTGCCTTGCCCTGCTGACTAGCGCCACATTCATCGCCGGGTTTGCCCAAGCCCAGTCCGCACCCAAGGTCGCAGATGGCATACTCGTCAGTGATACTGGCATGACTTTATACAGCTTTGACAAGGATGTCGCCGGTAGTGGCAAAAGCACTTGCAATGGCCCTTGCGCAACTAACTGGCCGCCAGTTGCCGTACCCGCCAAGCTGCCAGCCGGGAAATATTCTGTCGTCACCCGCGATGATGGCAGCACCCAACTGGCGTATGACGGCAAGCCGCTGTACCTGTATGCGGCTGATAAAAAAGCCGGTGAGCGTACTGGCGATAATTTTAAAAATGTCTGGCATCTGGTCAAGGAATAAAGCGTGTCGTGCGCTAAGCTTCAAGCCAATTTCAAGCCACTTAATGTCTGACAAATGAGTCAGTCAGATAGCCGCAGCCAGTTACTGGCCTGCATCCCCCGCCTGCGCCGCTATGCGCGTGCGCTGGTGGGTGACAGGGCGGGCGCGGATGATCTGGTGCAAGACACTATGGAACGCGGCTGGCTGAAGCTGGGTTCATTCCTGCCGGATGGCGATATGCGCGCCTGGTTATTCAGCATCATGCACAATCTGCGGCTGGATCAATTGCGCAAGCCATCGCTGACTACGGTAGAGCTCGATGATGAAGACGCATCCTTGCCCGCCCTGGCCGCCAGCCAGAGTCATGGCCTGGAATTGCGCGATCTGCAGGCAGCATTGCTGCAATTGCCACTGGAGCAGCGCGAAGTATTATTGCTGGTCGTGCTGGAAGAAATGCGGTATGAAGATATTGCCCTGACTTTGAATATCCCTTTGGGAACCGTGATGTCGCGGCTGTCGCGTGGCCGTGAAAAACTGCGTGCCATTATGGAAATGCGCTCTACCAGTACAGTCTTGAAAGTCGTCAAGTGAACAAGGCCAGATCATGAAACACGAGCCCATCAGCGAAGCAGACTTGCATGCCTATGTCGATGGCCAGTTGCCTGCTGCCCGCCTGGCAGAGGTAGAAAGCTATCTGCAGGCGAACCCGGCTGAGCAGGAAAAAGTGTCTGCCTGGCGCAAACAGAATGCTGGTTTGCATGCCTTGTTTGATGCCGTCGTTAATGAACCTGTTCCTGACCGGCTCAGTTCAATACGTGGACCAACTACTGCTGCGGCCAACCAGCCTGTCTGGGGCTGGCGTCATATGGTAGCCGGTATGGCGATTGCCTTTGTCAGTGCCAGCAGTGGCTGGTGGTTGCATGCACGCAGTGATGCCAGCGTGGTACTGGCACAGGCTGAGCTGCAAAAAAATGGTGTCCATGGCGCCGCAGGCTTTGCCCATCAGGCTGCCGTGGCGCATCTCGTATATAGTCCTGACGTGCGTCGCCCGGTAGAAGTGGGGGCAGAGCAGGAAGAACAACTGGTTGCCTGGCTGTCTAAACGCATGGGAAGTCCCATGCGTGCGCCCAAGCTGGGTAAGTTATCGTATGAGCTGGTTGGGGGCCGCCTTTTGCCGGGCGGCACTGGCCCTGTCGCCCAGTTCATGTATCAGGATGCGACCGGCCAGCGTCTGACTCTGTACGTCAGCAATGACCAGGCGCAAAACAAGGATACCGGTTTCAAATTCCTGCAAGATGGCAAGGTCAATGTGTTTTACTGGGTCGATGGCAAGTTTGGCTATGCCTTGTCGGGCAGTATCAGTAAAGCAGAACTCGCGCGTATTTCCAATGCCGTGTATGAGCAGCTGGAAAAACCTTCCTGAGCCAGTTTTGCTGACAAGAGATTTGTCACGCTAAGTAAATTCAGGTGACAGGCTTGCCGAAAATATCTATTCTTTCCTCCTTCTATGCCAAAGCGGTCTTTGATGACGGTGCTTGGTAAAATTCAGCAAGACAGGTAGCAATGATGCTGCCTGCCAAGGATGGGATATTTGCATGCGTAAATGGACATTGACAGGATTATCGGCAAGCTTGTTTTCAGGCGTATTGTCCGGCTTGTTATTGAGTAGCGCCGTATTCTTGCCTGTGGCAAGTGCCCAGGCAGCATCAGCAATTCCAAGCTATACCTACGAAGTGGTACATGCCTACCCGCATGATCCAAATGCCTTCACCCAGGGTTTGTTTATCAAGGATGGCTTCCTGTTTGAAAGCACGGGTTTGCAAGGCCGCTCTACCGTACGCAAGGTCAGGCTGGAAACCGGTGAAGTCCTGCAAAAAATGGATTTGCCCAGGCAGATTTTTGGTGAGGGCATCACCTGGTGGGACAAGCGCATTATAGGCATCACCTGGACTACCCAGGCGGGCTATGTGCTTGATCTCGACACTTTCGCTTTTCAAAAAGAATTTACCTACAAAGGTGAGGGTTGGGGTCTTGCCCGCAATGATAAAGAAATCATCATGAGCGACGGCACCTCAGAATTGCGTTTCCTCGACCCACTCACTTTGCGCGAGACCCACCGCATCAAGGTCACAGCAGATGGCAAGGCAATAGATCAGTTGAATGAACTTGAATGGGTAAAGGGCGAGATTTTCGCGAACATCTGGCAAACCGATAACATCGCCCGTATTGATCCCAAAACCGGCAAGGTCATAGGCTGGATCAATTTGAACGGCTTGCTCTCCATGGGCGACCGCATTATGGGTAACCCGGATGTCCTGAACGGTATCGCCTATGATGCAGCCAAAGACAGGCTGTTTGTGACCGGTAAATTGTGGCCCAAATTGTTTGAAATCCGTTTGATCAAGCGCTAGACCTGATTATCATGATAATGATGAAAAAAATCCTGCATTGCCTGTTGAGCGGCAGTTTGTTGCTGGCCATGTCTTCATCTTCCAGCCTGGCGGCAGAGTCGACACTGGAAAGCCAACTGATAAATGCCCTCAAAATCAAACAAAATACTGAGCTAAGGCAGGCCAAATCCAGGCCTGTGATACAGGCTTATCAGCAAGCAGGCATACTGAGCAAGAAATCTGACCAGCGTGCTGATTACGTCGATTTTTACCTCTTGCGCAAACCAGCCAGCTTCATGGGCCATACGCTGGTTGTGTTGGAAGAAGAGTATATGGACACCTATGTAGGCTGCTGCGTCAGCCCCGGCCTTGGTCTGGTGTTGCAAACAAGTGGTGATACTCAGGCTGTGCAGGATTTCGCCGGGAAAAATGCCTGTACCTTCAAGCCGCATACAGATGTGTTCGATACCCTGAAGACCTATGGCATCAGACATAAGTTACCCAAAGCCGATTACGCCTCCCTCAGTTGTCGTGAACGGGATGCGCAAAAATAAATGTGGGCAGACTAGCGTGCATGGGTATTGATCGCTTGTATATGATTGCCTTTTTGTATATAAAGTAAGTCTCGCCGGCCCCGCCGTTTCCATCCTGAAAGGAAAGCGTCATGTCTGAGTCTTACCGTACCCCGTCTGATATCCATCCCAGCCTGATTTATGATGATGCGCCTGCTGCCATAGACTGGCTGGTCAAGGCCTTTGGCTTTACCTCCCGCTTTGTCGTGCCTGGTGAGGGCAATCGGGTAGAGCATTCAGAATTGAGCCTGGGCACAGGCGTCATCATGGTCGCTTCGCCCAAGGCTGAGACACATCATGTCAGCCCCAAATCCTTGACCGGTATTTCGCAGGCGCTCAGCGTCTATGTGGATGATCCGGATGCCCATCATGCGCGGGCAATTGCCGCCGGTGCCAAGCTGGTGCGGCCACTGCAAACCGAGGATTATGGTGCCAGGGGTTACATGGTGCTCGATCCTGAAGGACATCTCTGGTATTTCGGCAATTACCGGCCCGGTGAATACTGGCAGGATGCGAAAGACTGAACTGAACATCACCACTCATTGAACACTGATTGAACAATAAGGGAGTGTATTCATGCATAAAGGTAGCTGCCACTGCGGCAAAATCGCATTTGAAGTAGAGGGTGAAATAGATAGCGGGCTCGCCTGTAATTGTTCCATCTGCCAGCGCAAGGGTTCGCTGCTGTGGTTTGTGCCGTTTGCTAATCTGCATCTGCTGACGCCGGAGGAGGCCGCCAGTACCTACATCTTCAACAAGCATGTGATATTGCATAAATTTTGCCCCACTTGCGGCATGCATCCATATGCCGAGGGAGTCGATCCCAAAGGCAACAAGGTGGCTGCCATCAATCTGCGCTGCCTGGAAGATATAGACCTGGCAGCTATACCCGTGCATCACTATGATGGCCGTGCTTTATAAAAAGGATGAAGATGTTCAAGAAATATTTGGGAGCGGCCAGTGTATTGCTGGCCATTGCCAGTCTGGGATTATTGCCTGCACATGCAGCCGACTCCACTGATGCAAAAAACGCCGCCCTGGTCGCACAATTGACGAAATTGTCTGATGACTGGGATGCCGCCATCGTCCGCAAGGACAAGGCGGCGATAGAAGCCAATATGGCGGAAGACTTCCGCCAGATAGATGGCGACGGTGATCTTGAAACCAAGACCAGTTTCGTCAATGGCCTGGTATCAGACAAGCTGACAATAGACCCCTACAAGGTTGAGGATTTTGAAATACGCCTGTACGGCAATGTCGCCCTGCTCAGTGGCCGCACCAAGATGACTGGCCACTACGATGGCAAGCCTTTCAAATCACATTACCGCTATATCGATATCTATGCACAGCGCGATGGTAAATGGCAGATCGTTAGCGTGCAGATCAGCAGAATACCACAGCAATAAAAATATCGCCCCTGCGCACCTTTGAGAGCGTAGGCGGGGGCGATATTTCTTTACACTTATTTCACAACGAAGCGCAGCACCCCATCGTCACCTGTTTCCCTGCGCAAGACACCGTCATACCAAAGCTTGTGCAAATGCGCCAGCGCTTCGCCTATGGCGAAAGTCAGCTGATGAGAATCGAGCGGGCGACGGAACATGATGGGGACGATGTCCATCGCTGATTGTGGAATGGCACAGGCGAGCTTCACTTCTTCCAGCCGCTCGGCATGGTGGTCTTGCAATTGCTGCACGCGGGTATGCAAGCCCTTGAAGGGTTTGCCATGCGAAGGCAGGATCAGTACATCTTCTGGCAGCGGCAGATATTTTTGCAGTGAATCCATATACTGCTGCACGGGATTGGCTTCCGGCTCTATCGCAAATACCGATACATTGGTAGAGATACGCGGCAACAGCATATCGCCAGAAATCAGGATATTCAGCTCTGCGCAATATAGCGAAGCATGTTCGGGGGAATGCCCAAATCCAACGATGACTTGCCAGTGACGTTGCTTGATGACGACATCCAGACCTTCTTGCATGCGGTGGTAGGCGGTTGGTACAGTCGGCACCAGTCTGGTGTAATGGGTTTTTCTCTCCTGTATCTGTTCCTGCATGCCGCTATCGACCAGGCCATGCTTGCGAAAGTGCGGGAACATGGCCGTGCCGTCCGCACCCGGCAGGCTGGCCGACATCATGCGGGCAAAGGCATATTCGCCAGCAGTCATCCATAGCTGCACATTCCAGCGGCTGCACAGCCAGTCAGCCAGGCCTATGTGGTCGGGGTGGCAGTGGGTGGCAAGGACGCGGATGATGGGCAGGCCGCGCAAATGGTTGTTCAGGTCGCCGAACAAGATCTCCCAGGCATCGCGGGTGGCGTCGCTGGCGATGCCGCAATCGACTACCGTCCAGCCACGCACCTTGCCCTGGCTGGTTTCCAGCTCATCTTCCAGCAGCCACAGATTGATATGGTTCAGCGCAAAGGGCAGGCCCATGCGTATCCATAGCACGCCTGGGGCTATTTCCATGGTCTTGCCGGTGTCGGGCAAGATTTCGCCAAAAGGGTAGTGGAGTTGTTGTTCCAGTAAGTTCATGCTCGTCTCTGTTGTTATTGTGGTGGCCACAGCGTGTTGCCATCTGCTACCTGTTTTCTCATTATGGATGACTCCAGAAGGACTGGAATAGCCTACAATGCGATTTAAAACTATTTGACGTTAACGTCAACTGCATCAAGTGCAGATTGTAATCAGAAAACTGTTTCTGTGTTTTTTTCACCAGATTGACCATGGCCACCTATACCATTACCGAACTTGCCCGCGAATTTGATATTACCCCGAGGGCGATACGATTCTATGAAGACCAGGGTTTGCTCAGCCCCACGCGAGAAGGGCCGGGCGGCCGCAACCGTGTTTATACAACGCGGGAGCGCACTCATCTGAAGCTGACCCTGCGCGGCAAACGCCTGGGCCTTAGTCTGTCAGATATCAAAAGCCTGGTCGATATGTACCGTTCCCCTAAGGATACCGAAGTACAGTTGCAAAGCTTCCTGGTCGTGCTGGCCAGACACAGGGCGGCGCTGGAGCAACAGCGGGAAGATATAGAAATCATGCTGGCAGAAATCAGCGCACATGAAGAAAAAAGCCGTAGTTTGCTGGGGCGACTGGACCATGCAGAAAAATAAGTCTTGTCTTATTTGATAGGAATGCCATGGGCGGCATGAGTAATTTGATAATTTTTAAGCTGAGCTTGCAGTAGAAAAACATCAAACCAGCGAATTGACGTTTACGTAAACGTCAATTCGACGTATTATTTTTGCCTGAGATGGTTTTTCCTTGGCTATGAGGGTTTTATGAGCAATCAGGCAACGCAACAAACCACAGCGACACTGGATCACAAACTGGCCCTGAGCCTGCTGGAAAGCTTCAATGCGCAGGGCGCCCTGATGGCCTGGAACGCCCGCCTGACCAGCATCACTCCCGGTGCTTGTGAAATCAGCTTGCCATTTAATGAGGTAGTCAGCCAGCAGCATGGCTATTTTCATGGTGGTGTCATCGGCACGATAGCTGATGCAGCCGGTGGCTATGCCGCTAATACACAATTGATGCCAGTGAGTGAGTGCTTAACTGCAGAATACAAGATCAATATCGTTGCACCCGGCAAGGGCGATACTTTGATTGCCCGTGGCAAGGTCTTGAAGGCAGGTAAAACCCTGGTGGTATCCAGCGCAGAAGTGTTTGTCGTGCATGAAGGCCACGAAAAACTCTGTGCCATCATGCAACAGACTTTGTTTGTGATACCCAAGGCAGAATCAAAGATATAGGCTATAGGCTTAACAAGGCTGGCATGCTTGATCACAAGTCAACATAAGCCAGCGAATTTTAATTTTATAAAAGTGTGAGGACGACATGCTGCATTTACCAGGTTTGACTTTTGATCACGGCGAAGACATCGCCGCTTTGCGCGAAGCCGTGCAGCAATTTGCCCAGGCAGAAATCGCTCCGCGCGCCGCCGAGATAGACCGCAGCGACCAGTTCCCGATGGATTTGTGGCGCAAGATGGGTGACCTGGGCATCCTGGGTGTGACCGTCAGCGAAGAATACGGTGGCGCCAACATGGGCTATCTCGCCCACATCATCGCCATGGAAGAAATTTCCCGTGCTTCTGCCTCAGTCGGCCTGTCGTATGGCGCCCACTCCAACCTGTGCGTGAACCAGATCAAGCGCAATGGTACAGAAGAACAAAAAGCCAAATACCTGCCAAAACTCATCAGCGGTGAACACATAGGCGCACTCGCCATGTCCGAGCCAAATGCTGGTTCCGACGTCGTCAGCATGAAGCTGCGCGCCGACTGGAAGGGTGATCGCTGGGTCTTGAACGGCACCAAGATGTGGATCACCAATGGCCCGGATGCCGACACGCTGGTCGTGTATGCCAAGAATGACCTGGAAGCTGGCCCACGCGGCATGACAGCATTCCTCATAGAAAAAGGTTTCAAAGGTTTTAGCATTGCGCAAAAGCTTGACAAACTCGGCATGCGCGGCTCGCACACAGGTGAACTGGTATTCGAGGATTGCGAAGTCCCGGCAGAAAACGTGCTCGGCGGCTTGGGCAAGGGCGTGAATGTTCTGATGTCTGGCCTGGATTTTGAGCGTACCGTCTTGTCCGGCGGCCCTCTGGGCATCATGCAAGCCTGTATGGACGCAGTGGTTCCTTATGTGCATGACCGCAAGCAATTCGGTCAGCCTATTGGTGAGTTCCAATTGATGCAGGGCAAACTGGCGGATATGTATTCCACCATGATGGCTTGCAAGGCCTATGTCTATGCAGTTGGTCAGGCTTGCGACCGCGCCACTACACCCGAAGCAGTGCGCGCCCTGCGCAAGGATGCTGCCGGTGCGATTTTGTATTCCGCAGAAAAAGCCACATGGATGGCAGGCGAAGCCATCCAGACCCTGGGCGGCAATGGCTATATCAATGAATATCCGGTAGGCCGCCTGTGGCGCGATGCCAAGCTGTATGAGATAGGTGCTGGCACCAGCGAAATACGCCGCATGCTGATAGGCCGTGAATTGTTTGCAGAAACCAAGTAACAGGGATTGTTGTAAACTGAGTCTATTTGACCATGACACATTTGCATATCACTACACCGCTGCTGGAACACCGTTCTCTTTCAGCCAGCCTGGACAAACAAGTCTGGCTGAAGATGGAAAACAACCAGCCTTCCGGTTCTTTCAAGTTGCGCGGCATAGGCCTGATGTGCCAGCGTGCGGCAGCGCAGGGCGCAAAACACTTTGTCTGTCCTTCCGGCGGCAATGCCGGTTTTGCTGCTGCTGTTGCTGGCGTAGCCCTGGGTTTACGAACCACGATCGTCGTGCCGCAAACCACGCATGAAAGTGTGCGTGCGGCAATACGGGCAATTGGTGCGACAGTCATTGTCTCGGGCAGCGTCTGGGATGAAGCCAATCAGGAAGCTCTGCGCCTGTGCGAGCAGCCGGGTGCCGTATATATCCCACCGTTTGACCATGCTGATATCTGGGATGGCAACGCTACAACGATAGATGAAGTCGCGGGCAAGCTCGACTTTGACGTCGTCATCTGTTCAGTCGGCGGCGGTGGTCTGCTCAGTGGCATCGCCCTGGGGCTGGAGCGCAACGGCCTCGGCCATATCCCCATCATCGCGTCTGAGACCGAAGGTGCCGCTTCCCTGCACGCAGCCGTGCAGGCTGGTGAACTGGTGACTTTGCCAGCGATTACCTCGATTGCCAGCACCCTGGGCGCGAGACGTGTTGCACAACAGGCGTTTGACTGGACGCGCAAGCGCGCTATTCATACGGTCACCGTTAGCGATGCCCAGGCTGTACAGGCTTGCCTGGCTTTTGCCGACGATATGCGCACTTTGGTGGAACCGGCCTGCGGCGCAGCTTTGGCCGTTGCTTATCAGAACTTGCCGGTATTGGCTGAGTATAAAAAACCACTGATCGTAGTTTGTGGTGGCATCGCCGTGGATTTGGCTAAACTACAGGCTTGGAAAAACCAGTTCCACTTGACCTGATCACCGACCATGCCCCACACCCATTTCCCCAAATTGTTGTCTTCGCAAATTGCCTTCGATATCGCCAGGACGATACTCGATGGCTTTGACAGGCATTACCATTTGTTCAGGGCCAGTAGCCAAAGGGCAAAGCAGCAATTTGAAACAGGTGACTGGAAAGCCGCACAAATCGCCGCACGCGAACGCATAGGGTATTACGACACCCGCGTGCGCGAATGTGTGCAGGCACTGGAAGATGAATACGCAGAAGAAGACCTCAGTGATGAAGTCTGGCGCGAAGTCAAACTGCATTACATGGGCATGCTGATCGATCATCTGCGCCCCGAGCTGGCCGAGACTTTTTTCAATACCGTCTGCACCAAGCTCTTGCACAGGAATTATTATCACAATGATTTTATCTTCGTGCGTCCGGCAACCTCGACCGAGTATCTTGAAAGCGAAGATACACCGCCCAGTTACCGCGTCTATTATCCGGCGACCGACAGCCTGAACTTCACCATCAAACGCATCGTCACGAACTTCCAGCTGAACGCCAAGTTTGAAGACCTGGACCGCGATGTGGCTTTGGTCGAAGCACGTCTGCGTGAAAATTTTGGCCCCGCCAAGCTGGAGCCAAATCACCAGATACAGGTACTAGCCAGCCTATTCTATCGCAATAAATCTGCCTACATCATAGGCAAGGGCATCAATGGCAATAAGGAATACCCGTTTGTCATTCCTGTCATGCACAAGCGCAAGGGGGAGCTGGTACTCGACACAGTGATCTTTGACACCATGCTGATCACCGTGCTGTTCTCTTTTACCCGTGCCTATTTCATGGTCGATATGGAAGTGCCATCGGCTTATGTGCAATTCATACGCAGCATCTTGCCGAAGAAACCGCGCAGTGAAATCTACACCATGATAGGTCTGCAAAAGCATGGTAAGAATTTGTTTTATCGCGACTTCTTGCACCACCTCAAATATTCATCCGACCGCATAGAAGCCGCACCTGGCATACGCGGCCTGGTGATGCTGGTATTTGCACTGCCGTCTTTTCCGTATGTATTCAAACTCATCAAAGACAGTTTCCCGCCACCCAAGGAAACCACCAAGGCCCTGATCAAGGAAAAATACCTGCTGGTGAAAAACCATGACCGCGTAGGCCGTATGGCAGATACGCTGGAATATTCTGATGTGGCATTCCCGCGAGCCCGTTTTTCAGAAGAGCTGCTGGCCGAGATCAAACAATACGCGCCGTCATTATTGGAAGTGAATGATGATGAAGTCGTCATCAAGCATCTGTACATAGAACGCCGCATGACGCCGCTGAATATCTGGCTCACAGAAGCCGAGCGCGGTGGTGATATGGCTGCGATGGAGCATGGCCTCAAAGAATATGGCAGCGCCATCAAGGACCTGGTGGCAGCGAACATCTTCCCCGGTGACATGCTGTATAAAAACTTTGGTGTCACCCGTCATGGCCGTGTCGTCTTTTATGACTATGATGAAATCGAATACATCACCGACTGCAATTTTCGCAAGATACCTTTGCCGCGCAATGAAGAAGACGAGATGTCTGCCGAGCCATGGTATCCGATAGCCAGGAATGATGTCTTTCCCGAGCAGTTTGGCACTTTCTTGCTGGGGAATAAAAACGTCAAAGAATATTTTATGAAGCACCACGCTGACTTGCTGACCGCCGAATACTGGCAGGCCCGTAAGAAGCGCATAGTCGATGGCAAGGTAGATGATGTGTTTCCGTATCCGCAGGAAATCCGTTTTTGCAATCAGACCAGTACAACAAATTAAGGCTGTGCATGTTTGTTGACATGCCTCCCGTCATTAGCCAGGCAGCATTGTTGCCTATATTAATTGGAGAGTAAGATGAGTGATCCTATCGTAATCGTTGGTGCAGCCCGTACCCCCATGGGTGCTTTTCAGGGCGATTTTTCTTCCCTGACAGCCAGTCAGCTTGGTGCAGTTGCCATCAAGGCCGCCGTTGAACGCGCAGGTGTCAAGCCAGAGCTGGTAGAAGAAGTCTTGTTCGGTAACTGCCTGATGGCAGGCCAGGGCCAGGCCCCGGCACGCCAGGCTTTGCTGGCTGCGGGTTTGCCAGTATCCACCGGTGCCGTGACCTTGTCCAAGATGTGTGGCTCGGCCATGAAGGCTACCATGATGGCTTTTGATTCCATCAATGCAGGCAGTAATGAAGTCATCGTTTCCGGTGGTATGGAATCCATGACCAATGCTCCTTACCTGATTCCCAAGGCACGCGGCGGTTACCGCATCGGTCACGGCATGATGTATGACCATATGATGCTCGATGGTCTCGAAGATGCCTATGACAAGGGCCGCTCCATGGGTACTTTTGCTGAAGACTGTTCAGCAAAATACAATTTCAGTCGCGAAGAGCAGGATGCATTTGCGATTGCGTCTGTCAAGCGTGCACAAGCTGCAACTGCCGATGGTTCTTTCGCGTGGGAAATTGCGCCGGTGACAGTATCTGGCCGCGGTGGTGATGTCGTCATCGACAAGGATGAAGGCCCGCTGAAAGCCAAGCTCGACAAAATCCCGACGCTGAAACCAGCCTTCAAAAAAGACGGCACGATCACTGCTGCTTCTTCTTCGTCCATCAACGACGGCGCTGCAGCACTGGTCCTGATGCGTGAATCCAAAGCCAAAGAACTGGGCCTGACACCGATCGCAAAAATCCTCGGCCACGCCAGCAATGCGCAGGAACCAGGCTGGTTCACGACAGCGCCGGTTGGTGCAATCCAGAAGCTATATAAAAAACTGGGTTGGACAACGGACGATGTTGACCTGTTTGAAATCAACGAAGCTTTCGCCACCGTGCCTATGGCAGCCATGAAAGAACTGGGCATTCCGCATGACAAAATCAATGTGCATGGCGGTGCCTGTGCTTTGGGCCATCCTATCGGTGCATCCGGTGCGCGTATCATTATTACGCTGATGGGTGCTTTGAAGAAACAGGGCAAGAAGCGTGGCGTGGCTTCTTTGTGCATTGGTGGTGGTGAAGGAACAGCACTCGCCATTGAGATGCTTTGATGCTTGTTTTAGATCCCTCCCCTTGATGGGGAGGGGGTGAAAATTTTCACACATTGGGAAAATATGCCAGTCGCTTTAATCATCGGTGCATCACGCGGTATAGGTCACGAGCTAGCCACGCAATACAAGGCGGCAGGCTGGCGTGTCATTGCCACTGCACGCAAGCAAGAAGATCTGGCAGCTTTGCAATCAGCAGGCTGTGAAGCGCTGCAACTGGATGTGACGAATCCAAATGATTGCGCAAGTCTGGGCGGGCGTCTCGGTGATGAGAGGATAGATGTAGCAATCCTTAACGCTGGAGTATATGGCCCGCGTGTCGAGCAATTGATCGCACCTCAGGAATCCGAGTTTGATGCAGTAATGCATACCAATGTACTGGCTGCCATGCGCATCTTGCCTTTAGTCCTGCCGCTGGTGGATGCAGCAAAAGGCAGGCTGGCAGTGATCTCTTCACTGCTGGGTTCGCTGAGCTTGCGCAACAGCACGCATGGGTGGTTGTATCGCGCCAGTAAAGCTGCCTTGAATTCTGTTCTCAAGGATATTTCCTTGCAGGCATCCGACAGTATATGCATCGCCTTTCACCCAGGCTGGGTACAGACTGAAATGGGTGGTAGTGAGGCACCTTTGACTGTGACTGAAAGCGTGCGCGGCATGCGCCAGACCCTGGCAGATTTAAGCGCCAAAGATAATGGCCAATTTTTTAATTACGATGGCACCAGCCTGAGCTGGTAATCGTTCAAAGCAAACAGAGACTTAGCATGTTACTGACACCAGAACACGAAATGATACGCGACGCCGTACGCGCCTTTGCCCAGGACCGCCTGGTGCCCAATGCCGCCCGCTGGGATAAAGAACATCACTTCCCCGCAGAAGAATTGAAAGAGCTGGCGCAAATGGGTGCCTATGGCGTGGCCGTGCCAGAAGAGTTTGGTGGAGCGGGTATGGATTATCTGTCGCTGGCCCTGGTTCTGGAAGAAATCGCTGCCGGTGATGGCGGCACGTCCACGGTGGTATCTGTCAACAATTGCCCGGTCTGCAGCATCGCCATGATGTACGCCAACGACGCACAAAAAAAACAATGGCTGACACCGCTGGCACAAGGCGAAATGCTGGGCGCATTTTGTCTGACCGAACCGCATGCCGGTAGTGATGCGTCTGAACTGCGCACTACGGCAAAACGGGATGGCGATCATTACGTCATCAATGGCGTCAAGCAATTCATCACCAGCGGCAAATACGCCGATGTGGCCATCGTCATGGCTGTCACCGATAAAGAGGCAGGTAAGAAGGGCATCAGCGCCTTCTGGGTGCCAACCATTACACCTGGCTATATCGTCGCCAGCCTGGAACAAAAGATGGGCCAGCATTCGTCCGACACTGCACAAATCCTGTTCGAGAATTGCCGCATTCCGGCAGAGAACCTGATCGGTGAAGAAGGCATGGGTTACAAGATTGCCCTGTCTGGACTTGAAGGTGGCCGCATAGGCATAGCCTCACAATCAGTAGGCATGGCGCGTGCCGCATTTGAAGCAGCACTGGCCTATGCCAAGGACAGAACCAGTTTTGGCAAACCTATTTTCGAGCACCAGTCAGTGCAATTCAAACTGGCCGACATGGCGACCCAGATAGAAGCCGCCCGTCAATTGATCTGGCACGCCGCCAGCATGAAAGATGCAGGCAAGCCCTGCCTGAAAGAAGCAGCAATGGCAAAATTGTTTGCCTCAGAAATGGCAGAAAAAGTCTGCTCGGATGCGATACAAATCCACGGTGGCTACGGCTACGTCAGCGACTTCCCGGTAGAGCGTATTTATCGCGATGTGCGGGTTTGCCAGATTTATGAAGGTACTTCCGATATACAAAAGATTTTGATCGGACGTGCACTGGCAGGCTGAGTGGCGTCAATTCTTAAAAAGAATAACGGAGACAGCATGAAAAAAGGTTACAAGCAACTGGTCGATGAAGCCAATGCCGAAATCAAAACCTATAGCGTGGCAGAAGCTCAGGCCAAACTCGCAGACAGCAATGTGCAGTTTATTGATGTCCGTGATATCCGCGAACTCGAGCGTGAAGGCATCATCCCTGGTGCCTATCATGCCCCTCGCGGCATGATAGAGTTTTGGGTTGATCCTGATTCACCTTATTTCAAACCTGTCTTCGGCGAGAAAAAAGAATTCATTTTGTTTTGTGCCGCTGGCTGGCGCAGTGCATTGACTACCAAGACCGTGCAAGACATGGGCCTGGAAAATGTTGCGCATATCGATGGCGGTTTTACTGCCTGGAAAGCCGCGGGAGCGCCAGTCGCCAACAAGGAAAGCAAGAAGTAATAATGAGTAGCAAAGCATGCCCGTGTGGCTTGAATAAAAATCTTGAGCAGTGCTGCGGTCCTTACATCAGTGGCGCAGCGGTAGCACCAACGGCAGAAGCGCTGATGCGTTCGCGCTACACCGCTTATACCCTGAATGATGAAGCCTATCTGCGTGCGACCTGGGATGAGCGCACTTGTCCCAAAGAACGTATCACGCATGATGACCCAACCAAATGGCTGGGGCTGGAAGTCAAGAAATTCAAAGCGGATGGTGATGCGGCGACAGTGGAATTTGTTGCTAGGTACAAGATAGGCGGCAAGGCACACAGGCTGCATGAACTCAGTCGTTTTGTGCGGTATGAAGGCAAGTGGTTTTACGTGGATGGCAGTTTTCCAGAAAAGTGAAAAAGATAATGACAACTTTAGATTCCAAACTCAATCCCCGCTCTGAAGAATTCAAAGCCAATGCAGCGGCCATGCAAGCCGTGGTGGATGACCTCAAAGAAAAGATCGCCAAAATTGCACTTGGTGGTGGCGATGAAGCGCGCAAGAAACATCTGGCACGTGGCAAACTCTTGCCGCGTGACCGCGTACAAATGCTGCTCGATGCAGGCACGCCTTTCCTTGAGTTTTCGCAACTCGCTGCCTACGACATGTACAAAGAGAAGAGCGGTACCGATGCCGCTCCATCTGCTGGTATGATCACTGGCATAGGCCGAGTGGCCGGGCAGGAATGCATCATCGTCTGTAATGACGCGACAGTCAAAGGCGGCACTTATTATCCACTGACCGTCAAGAAGCATTTGCGTGCGCAAGAGATTGCTGAGCAAAACAATCTGCCCTGCATTTATCTGGTCGACAGTGGTGGCGCGAACCTGCCTAACCAGGATGATGTCTTCCCTGACCGCGATCACTTTGGCCGCATCTTCTACAATCAGGCCAATATGTCGGCCAAAGGCATACCGCAAATTGCGGTGGTCATGGGTTCCTGCACTGCTGGCGGCGCGTATGTGCCAGCGATGAGTGATGAGTCCATCATCGTCAAGAACCAGGGTACGATTTTCCTCGGTGGCCCACCACTGGTGAAAGCCGCTACCGGTGAAGTCGTCAGTGCTGAAGACCTCGGTGGTGGTGATGTACACACACGTTTGTCTGGCGTGGTTGATCATCTGGCGCAAAATGATACGCATGCGCTATCATTGGCGCGCACGATTGTTTCGCATCTGAACCGCCAGAAACCACAAACCCTGGTCATGAAAAAAGTTGAAGAACCAAAGTTCCCAGCATCTGAATTGTATGGCGTGATACCGGTCGATACCCGCAAGCCTTTTGATGTGCGTGAAGTCATTGCCCGCATTGTCGATGGCAGCCATTTTGATGAATTCAAGGCGCGCTATGGTACTACCCTGGTCTGTGGTTTTGCCCATATCCATGGCATGCCAGTCGGCATTATTGCCAATAACGGCATCCTGTTTTCTGAATCGGCATTGAAGGGCGCCCACTTCATAGAACTGTGCTGCCAGCGCAAGATACCTCTGGTCTTCCTGCAAAATATCACCGGTTTCATGGTAGGCCGCAAATATGAAAACGAAGGCATCGCCCGTAACGGTGCCAAGATGGTGACTGCAGTAGCGACCGCAAATGTGCCCAAATTCACGGTCATCATCGGTGGCAGTTTTGGTGCAGGCAACTACGGCATGTGTGGCCGCGCTTACTCGCCACGCTTCATGTGGATGTGGCCAAATGCCCGTATCAGCGTCATGGGTGGTGAACAGGCTGCGAGCGTACTGGCGACAGTAAAACGTGACGGCATAGAAGGCAAGGGTGGTAGCTGGTCTGCCGAAGAAGAAGCAGCTTTCAAACAGCCTATCAAAGAGCAATACGAACACCAGGGACATCCTTATTATGCATCGGCCCGCCTGTGGGATGACGGTGTCATTGACCCGGCAGATACCCGCATGGTACTCGGCCTGGGCTTGTCGGCAGCATTGAATGCACCGATACCGGATGTGAAGTTTGGTGTGTTCCGCATGTAAGCCAAGGCAATATTCATGAAAAAAACATATATCCCTTCATTGCTCTTGGTCAGCTTTGCACTGGCACTCAGCGCTTGTGTGGCTACGCCATATGTAGCACCGCAAAATGGCGCTGTGGCTGATCTTGCGGTCAGGATGACAACGGCGAAAGGGGCGGGTGTTAAATTGTATATATACGATGATGCAGAATCTTGCTCAGGCCCAAAAACTATCATCGATGATGCTGCGCATACGAATATAACGGCGACCAAGCTGCCAGCGGGCAAGTTGGTAACATTTGGATATGATGAATTGATAGGCATTAGCTCATGTAAAACTAATTTCAGTTTTTTCCCGATTGCTGATCATGTCTATGTTCTGGATACGCTAACTGGCCGCAGGGCCTGCACTACACGCATAGTCGATGCGACAGACGTGAACAATGTGCTTTCCGTACCAATGATTAACCGGACTGTGAATGGTGCCAAGTGCGCACCTTTGAAAAAATAGGCTAGTGAAAATAGGCTGTGTTAAAGAAGGAAAAGATTGAAAAAAATGGAAACCTTGAATATTGAAATTGCAAATCATCTGGCCACAGTCACGTTGAACCGCCCCGATGTACGCAATGCATTTAATGAAACAACCATAGCCGAGATCACCCGGGTTTTCCGCGATTTGGATACGAATGACAGCATTCGTGCTATTGTGCTGGCCGCGAATGGTCCTGCTTTTTGTGCTGGTGCAGACCTGAACTGGATGAAAAAGATGGCAGACTACACCCATGAGGAAAACCTCGCGGATGCTAGTCAACTGGCAGAAATGCTGCGCACTATCTATAGCTGCAGCAAGCCGGTAGTTGCTAAAGTGCAAGGTGATTGCTATGCCGGTGGCATGGGCCTGGTGGCTGCCTGTGATGTTGCTGTCAGTGTGGATACAGCAAATTTTTGCCTCAGCGAAGTCAAGCTGGGCTTGATACCGGCGACGATCTCGCCGTATGTCATCAAGGCCATGGGTGAAAGCGCGGCACGCCGTTATTTCATCACTGCCGAGCGTTTTACTGCAGCAGAAGCGCATCGCACGGGCTTTATCCATGAAGTGGTAACGGCAGATGCACTGGATGCCAAAGTGGCCGAGATCGTCAAGGCGCTGAGCAGCAACAGCCCGAATGCAGTGAAGCAGGCCAAGCGTCTGGTGCAGGATGTCGCCAGCCGTGAAGTGACGCCAGCGCTCATAGCAGCAACAGTAGAAGGAATAGCGCAAATACGCGCGTCTGAAGAGGGCCGTGAAGGCGTGCGTTCTTTCCTGGAAAAGCGTAAGCCAAACTGGTTAAGTTGAATCTGGCTTGAAGATCAAGCGGATAGCAAGAATAGAGTGGAAAGGAGCTGGCAAAGATGACAAAGCGAAGACTGGTATTGACTGGCCTGGGCGTCTCTTTGCTGGCTGCAGCAGGCGCGGTGACTTATCGCAAGTCCACGGTAGTCATCACTACAATCGCAGATATGCAGGCAAAACTTGCCAGTCTGAAATTGAATAAACTCGCCAACCTATCCGGCTGGCAGCCCTATAAAGTCTTTGTGCATCTGGCGCAAAGCATAGAGTACTCGATGACGGGTTATCCCGAAATGAAACCAGCAGCCTTTCAGAAAACGGCAGGCAGTGCAGCCTTTTATGCTTTTTCAGTCGCCGGTGCGATGACGCATAATCTGACTGAGCCCATACCAGGTGCACCAGCAATTGCCGAGAGTGGCGATGTCAATGCCGGCATCGATATGCTGATTGCGGCATTACAAAAATTTGAAAACCATGCGGGTGACATCAAGCCGCATTTTGCTTATGGCAGTTTGAGCAAGGCAGAGTTTGCTCAGGCTCATGTCATGCATATAGAAAATCATTTGAAGCTCATCAAATCTACGCAATCTGTAGCCTGAACTTGGGATGAACTGAGCTTCAATCGTAACATTTGTCTGGAATAAATTTGAATCAAGAAAATGACTGGGTAACACGCAGCCTGCAGCATGTATGGCATCCGTGTACCCAGATGCAGCATCATGAAACCGTGCCGCTGATCCCCGTCAGCCATGGCCGCGGTGCATGGCTGTTTGATATGGAAGGCAAACGCTATCTTGATGCCATCAGTTCCTGGTGGGTCAATCTGTTTGGTCATGCCAATCCACGCATCAATGCAGAATTGAAAGACCAGCTCGACAAACTGGAACACGCGATGCTGGCCGGTTTTACTCATGCGCCTGTGGTCGAATTATCAGAAAAATTGGCGGCCCTGACTAATCATGCCCTCGGCCATTGCTTCTATGCTTCTGATGGTGCATCGGCAGTCGAGATCGCCCTGAAGATGAGCTTTCATGCCTGGCGCAATGGTGGCCAGACTGAAAAACAAGAGTTTATTTGCATACAGGGTAGCTACCATGGTGAAACCGTGGGGGCACTGGCAGTGACGGATGTCAGCCTGTTCCGCGAAGCCTATGGCCCGATGTTGCAACGTGCACACGTCGTCGCATCACCGGATGCGCGCCTTGCCGAGGCTGGCGAAACTGCTGCCGATGTCGCCCTGCGCGCCGCCGCGGCACTGGAAGCCAAATTGCAGGAACGCGCAGGCAAGATTGCTGCCGTCATCATAGAGCCGCTGGTACAGTGCGCGACTGGCATGGCCATGCATGACCCAGTCTATCTGAAGCGTTTGCGTGAATTGTGCGACCAGTATCAGGTGCATCTGATCGCTGATGAAATTGCCGTAGGCTGTGGCCGTACCGGCACTTTCTTTGCTTGTGAATCTGCAAGCATCTGGCCAGATTTTTTATGCCTGTCGAAAGGTATCAGCGGTGGTTATTTGCCGCTGTCCTTGGTGATGACGACAGATGCTGTGTATCAGGCATTTTATGACGCTGATGTAAGACGCGGTTTCCTGCATTCGCATTCCTACACAGGTAATCCGCTGGCATGCCGTGCAGCGCTGGCGACACTGGCGATATTTGAAGATGATAAGGTCTTGCAAAAGAACCGTATCAAGGCAGAATTCTTGAACACTGCTTTTGCCGATTTGAAAAATGATGCACGCGTGCGCCACTTCCGTCAGCAAGGCATGATTCTCGCCTTTGATGCGGTGGTCGATGATGCAGAACGCGCAGCGACATTTTCACGCCGCTTTTTTGCTGCGGCTCTGAAGCAGGAATTATTAATGCGGCCCATAGGCCGCACAGTCTATATGATGCCGCCCTACATCCTTGAGCAGGATGAAATGAGCTTGCTGGCACATAAAACCAGACTGGTATTTGAAGAGGTAATGGCATGAACGATGCTAGTAAAAGCAATCCCGGCATACATAATCCAGGAATAAGAATAGCGACCCAGCGCAAGTCCCTGATACAGGGTTTGCAGCAAGAGCTGGCCGTGCTGGATCAAAAACATTTATTGCGCCAGAGGCGCACGGTAGAAACACCTTCAGCACCAAACATGAAAGTCGATGGCCGTGACTTGCTGGCATTTTGCAGCAATGATTACCTCGGCCTGGCAGCACATCCAAAACTTGCAGAAGCCATGCAGGAAGGTGCCGCGCTATACGGTGTAGGCAGTGGTGCATCACACCTCATCAGTGGCCACAGCCGTGCCCATGCGGTGCTGGAAGAACGCCTAGCCGAGTTTGTCTCACCGCATATCGATAACGCCCGCACCCTGTATTTCTGCACAGGCTATATGGCCAATCTGGCGGTCATCACCGCGCTGGCCATCAATAAAGATACGACCGTATTTTCTGAAGCCCTGAACCATGCATCCCTGATTGATGGTGCACGCCTCTCGCGTGCCACCGTGCAGGTATTCCCACACCGCGATTACACAGCGCTGGAACGCATGCTGCAACAATGCAAGACCAAGCACAGGGTCGTTGTCACCGACAGCGTCTTCAGCATGGATGGCAATATTGCAGAACTGGGTGCTCTGCTGGCAATTTGCGAGCGTTATGATGCCTGGCTTATCGTCGATGATGCGCATGGCTTTGGTGTGCTGGGCCAGCATGGCCGTGGTGTGCTTGAGCACCTGAATATCAAGTCACCGAATCTGGTGTATATGGGTACGCTGGGCAAGGCCGCCGGTGTCGGTGGTGCCTTCGTTGCAGCCGATGCGACCGTGATTGAGTGGCTGGTGCAACGTGCCCGTGCTTACATTTATACGACTGCTGCCGCACCAGCCCTCGCGCATGCACTGCTGACCAGCATAGACATTATTGCAGGTGAAGAAGGCCAGCAAAGACGTGCGCATCTGCAAAAATTGATAGGCCTGTTCAGTGATGGTCTGCATTTGCAAGTCTGGCAGGGCATGCCATCGGATACTGCGATTCAACCTGTGCTCATTGGTGACAACGCCGCCATGCTGAGAGTAGCAGGCAATCTCATGGACCAGGGTTTGTGGGTAGGCGCGATACGCCCACCTACCGTACCTGTCGGTACGGCACGCTTGCGTGTGACCCTGTCCGCTGCGCATACAGAAATCCAGGTCCTGCAACTGGTGCAGGCCATCAACCGTCTGGATCAGATGAGCTATGTGGCCCAGTGTTTTGCCGAGGTGGCCTGATGCAAAAACGGCAGCATGACTTTTTCGTGACGGGCACTGATACCGAGATAGGCAAGACTCTGGTCAGTGCTGCGATGCTGCATGCAATGCAGGCGCAAGGTTTGCAGGCAGTGGGTATGAAGCCGATCGCCGCCGGGGCAGAAATGCGTGACGGTATCTTGCATAATGAAGATGTCGATATGCTGGTTGCCGCTGCCAGTGTCAAGGCAGAACTGGCTCTGGTATGCCCTTACCTGATGCAGACACCGGCAGCACCGCATATCGTGGCTGAGCTGGAACATGTAAAGATAGAACTGCCGCATATCATCGACAGCTATCAACAGTTGCGTGAACAGGCAGATGCCGTGATCGTAGAAGGTGTAGGTGGTTTTTGCGTACCCCTGAATGCGCAAGTGACTACCGCAGACATGGCGCAAGCTGTGGATTTGCCTGTGATACTGGTAGTTGGTATGCGCCTGGGTTGCATCAATCATGCATTGCTGACTGTTGAAGCCATCGCCGCCCGCGGTTTGAGGCTGGCAGGCTGGGTTGCCAATACCGTTGATGCCAACATGCTGTACCCGCAAGAAAATATTGCCGCCCTGCGTGAGCGCATAGCCGCACCCATGCTGGGGCATATTCCCCGTTTGAATGTTCCAGATCATGAGAAGGCAAAAGCTGCTGCCTCGTATCTGGATTTGAGTCAATTGAAGTAAAAGGAAACAAAGATGCAAGCTACTGATACGACTTTGCAAACCATGCAATTCCAGCCACCGGTCAAGAAGATAGAAGCCGAGACCTGGCCCGTGGATGAAGTACTGGCCCTGTTTGATTTGCCCTTCAATGACTTGATGTTCAGGGCGCAAACTGCACACCGCGCCAACTTCCCTGATGGTGATGTGGAGCTGGCGACCCTCTTGTCCATCAAGACTGGTGGCTGCGAAGAAGATTGCGGCTACTGCCCGCAAGCAGCACGTTATGACACTGGCGTAGAAGCCAAGAAATTGCTGGATGTACGCGAAGTGCTGGATGCCGCCAAAGCCGCCCGCGAAAACGGCGCAACCCGTTTTTGCATGGGTGCAGCATGGCGTTCACCTAAAGACCGTGACATGGAAAAGGTAGAAACCATGGTGCGCGAAGTCAAGGCCATGGGCCTGGAAACTTGCGCGACTCTGGGCATGCTCAAGGAAGAACAGGCGCAGCGCCTGAAAGATGCAGGTCTCGACTACTACAACCATAACCTCGATACCGCACCTGAGTTTTACAGCAATGTGATTTCTACCCGCGATTACCAGGACAGGCTTGATACGCTTGGTCATGTGCGCAGTGCGGGTCTCAAAGTCTGTTGCGGTGGCATCGTCGGCATGGGTGAGTCACGCCGCCAGCGCGCTGGCCTGATTGCGCAGCTGGCGAACCTGAATCCCTATCCAGAATCGGTGCCTGTCAATCATCTGGTGCAGGTAGAAGGCACGCCTTTGCATGGCCTGGACCCACTTGATCCGCTGGAATTTGTACGCACGATAGCTGTTGCCCGTATCACCATGCCCAAGGCGCGTGTGCGCCTGTCTGCCGGTCGTCGCCAGATGGGTGAGGCGGTACAGGCCATGTGCTTCCTGGCTGGCGCGAATTCGATTTTCTACGGCGATAAATTGCTGACTACGGCTAATCCTGAAGCGCAGGATGATCGCGTACTGCTCGATAAACTGGGCTTGAAGACGCGTGGCAAGGTCGAAGCGAAAGCTGGAAATTGTGGTTGATTAAGAACTTAAGTAAGACCTTAAATCTTTAGCACAGAGCACACAGAGAAAAAATGGAGACACAGAGGAAGGCAAGTGCTTTTCTTTGATGAAAATCGTAGTCAATTATCGTAGATACATCCACCCAAAAGGTTAGAGACATGTTTACCAAAATCCTTATCGCCAACCGTGGCGAAATTGCTTGCCGTGTTGCTGCTACCGCACGCCGCATGGGCATCAAGACTGTCGCTGTGTATTCCGAAGCCGATGCCAATGCCAAGCATGTCGCGGTTTGTGATGAGGCAGTCTTGATAGGCCCGGCTGCCGCCAAAGAGAGTTATCTGCGTGCCGACAAGATCATAGAAGTCGCATTGGCGACGGGCGCGCAGGCGATACATCCGGGTTATGGCTTCCTGTCAGAAAACAGTGAATTCGCTGAAGCCTGTGCCAAAAATGGCATCGCGTTCATCGGCCCGCCAGCATCGGCGATAGAAGCCATGGGCAGCAAGTCTGCGGCGAAATCCCTGATGGAAAAAGCCAATGTGCCGCTGGTGCCGGGCTACCATGGCGATAATCAGGATGCGGATTTTTTACATACCGAGGCTGACCGTATCGGTTACCCCGTCTTGCTCAAAGCCAGTGCCGGTGGTGGTGGCAAGGGCATGCGCGTCATCGAAAAATCGGCTGACTTCAAAGACGCGCTGGCATCCTGCAAACGCGAAGCCATCAACTCTTTTGGTGACGACAAGGTGCTGGCAGAAAAATATCTGCAAAGACCACGTCACATAGAAATCCAGGTGTTTGCTGATACCCACGGCAATTGCGTCTACCTGTTTGAACGCGATTGCTCGGTACAGCGCCGCCATCAAAAAGTACTGGAAGAAGCACCTGCACCAGGCATGACGGCAGAGCGCCGTGCGGCGATGGGCGATGCTGCCGTCGCTGCTGCAAAAGCAGTTGGTTATGTCGGTGCCGGTACGGTGGAATTCATCGCCAACCAGGATGGTTCTTTCTATTTCATGGAAATGAATACCCGTTTGCAGGTTGAACATCCGGTGACAGAAATGATCACCGGTACTGATTTGGTGGAATGGCAATTGCGTGTTGCTGCCGGCGAAAAATTGCCGTTGCAACAAAATGAATTACAGATCCATGGCCATGCGATTGAAGCACGCGTATATGCAGAAAATCCGGAAAAAGGTTTCTTGCCATCGATAGGTACTTTGCGTCATGCACGCACCCCTGTTGCGGTGAATTTTGAACTAGGTGGCGCGACTGATCCGGCGGCTTTCCGTATCGATAGTGGCGTGCGTGAAGGCGATACGATTTCGCCTTTCTATGACCCCATGATTGCCAAGATGATAGTCTGGGGCAAGGACAGGAAAGAAGCGCTGGCCCGCATGGCGCAAGCCCTGGCGCAATACCAGATCGTCGGCCTGAACAGCAATATCGCCTTCCTGTCACGCCTGGTCACCAGCACAGCTTTTTCTGGCGCTGATCTGGATACTGGCCTGATAGAACGCAATCAGGCAGAACTGTTCCCAGCACCGGTAGCCGCGAATCTGACTACGCTGGCGCTGGCGGTTGTATCCCTGTTGAATTCAGAAAAATCTACAAAGGGTAGCAGCAGCGACCCATGGCAATCCAGCCACGGCTGGCGCATGAACAGCCTTATGCAACGTAGCCTGCAATTCACGGAAGAAGAACAAACGCATGATGTGCAAGTGACTTATCTGTCTGACGGCTGGCAAGTGCAGGCAGGTGAATCGAAAGTGCAAGTCAGGCTGGCACTCGCCGATGAAAATGATATCGTCATCAAGATTGCAGACCAGACCGTGGCTGCCACGGTAGTGCGCGATGGTGAGCATTTCCACGTCTTCAGTCAGGGCAAGCATACAGCCCTGCATTACATTGATGCACTGGCACATGCGGGTGAAGCCGAGGCTGAAACTGGCCGCCTGACTGCACCCATGCCCGGCAAGATCGTTGCTGTGCTCGTCAACAAGGCACAGGAAGTGAAGAAGGGCGATGCCCTGCTGATCATGGAAGCCATGAAGATGGAGCATACGATCTCTGCCCCGCATGATGGCGTCATTGATGAAGTCTTGTATGCGATTGGTGATCAGGTGACTGAAGGGGCGCAGTTGCTGGCTTTCCAGCAGTAAGCTTTCCTGAAGTTTGTACCGTAAAGCCAGCACTGTTGTGCTGGCGTTTTTACTGCATGTTCAGCAAAAAACAGATACACCAACAAATCACCTCGCTGTGTTACTTGTACAAACTTGCAAGCAAGTCCATCATGATTACCTGAACAGAAAATTGTTCCAGCGATTTTTCATTACCTTGCCCAGACCTTTGGAATCACCATGACCGCACTCTCCATCAACATCAACAAAATCGCCTTGCTGCGTAATTCGCGTGGCCGTAATTACCCTGATGTGCAGGCTTTTGCTGCACGTTGCCTGGACCTCGGTGCGCGTGGCATTACACTGCATCCACGTCAGGATCAAAGGCATGCGCGTTATTCTGATGTCGAAACTTTGGGTGTGCTGTGCCAGGCACGTTGCGTGGAGTTGAATGTCGAGGGTTATCCCGCGCCAGACTTTCTCGAAGTCGTGAAGCGCAACAAGCCTGCGCAATGCACTTTGGTGCCGGATGCGCCAGATCAACTGACCTCTGACCATGGCTGGGACTTGCGCAAGGATGCCGATTTTCTACGCCCCGTACTGGCTGAATTGAAGGCGCTGGGCATACGTAGCAGCCTGTTTATTGATTACGACAACCAGGACATGCACCTGGCCAAAGAACTGGGGGCAGACCGGGTTGAGTTATATACCGAACCGTATGCCGAACATTTTGGCACGGCAAAGGGGGAAGAGATTTTCCAGGGTTTTGCGGCTGCTGCCAAACGTGCCCAGGATGCTGGTCTGGGAGTGAATGCAGGGCATGACCTGAACCTGGATAACCTGGCCAAATTCCTGACCATACCCGGCATACTGGAAGTCTCCATAGGCCATGCTGTCATCGTTGAATGCCTGGAACAGGGTATTGTTGAAGTGCTCACAAAATATGCAAAAATTTGCCAGCAAGGCTAGATTTTATATTTTTTGCATGAAAAAAGAAAAAGCAAAAAAATGTTAACTTTTTCCTTGTAGCCTTCAAATTCTTGAACTACATTGGGGTAACGGTGCTTCGCATGAAGCACTGTGGTTGATGTTCCTCTCTATGCTCAAGAGATAATCGATAGAGAGAATATCAGCGTTGTTGTTGGTGTTGGTGTTTAAAGGCAAACCACCCGAAAGCGTGGGACGCAAAACTACAGGGCCCTCGCTAAACACGGCAGGGTAGCCAGGTACCGTATTCCGCATTGGCGGTTTTTCGTTAAGAGGCATGTGCTCATGAATAGCATTTCTACGGCGCTTCCCGGCGCTTCTAAAAAAATTCTGATTAGTGTATTCGGTTTGTCTGAGTATGAATTGCGTCTGGTGCGCAGCGTGCTTAGCTTGACCATGGCGAGCGGACGCAGGCATTCCTATGCCTTGTGCGATGCCAGTCAGGCTGCTGACCCTGATATCGTCATACTCGATCCGGATAATAGCCAGGCCAGGGCAGCTTTACAGGAGCTTATAGCAACACACAATATTCCCGAACCTGCAACGGTATTCATTTCCAATGCAGGCAAGGCACATCCAGGCAAATATCATTTACTGCATCCTCTGGTACCAACCAAGATGCTGGCGTTGCTGGATCAGGTAGCAGATGAACTGGAAAAAGTTTTACAAACAGCATTTCCACTCAGTGCAGCAGTTGCTCAGAAGGCAGAAATGGACAAAGCAGCTATTGTGCAGCCCCTGCTGCAAAAAAATCCTTCAAACTCGGTTTTGCAGGGTGGTCACCGTGCCCTGATCGTGGATGACAGCCCTACTGCAAGAATCAAGATAGACCTGGAATTGCGCTCGATGAAGATCGCTTCTGACTGCGCTGAGACTGGCGAGCAAGCCTTGCAGATGCTGGAAAAGAAAAACTACGACATTATCTTCCTCGACATCGTCATGCCTGGTGCTGATGGCTATGAAATCTGCAAGATCATACGCCGCCATCCACAAACCAAACGCACACCCGTGGTCATGCTGACCAGCAAATCCTCTCCGTTTGACCGTATCCGTGGCTCGCTGTCTGGATGCAGCAGTTATCTGACCAAGCCTGTAGAACACCTGAAGTTCCGTGCCGTCGTCGAAAAGAGCCTGAGTGCAACTGAGACAGCGCCTGACATGGAAAAGAATCACGGCCTGGCGATGGGTACCTGAAACCAGATCAGCCCAATATTTTTACCTTGGCTCTGGGGATCAGAGCGTTTCACTTACACATCTCGGGAGTACATCATGGGTATGAAAAAAGCACTCGTTGTTGACGATTCCACTACTGAACTGGCCAACATCAAAAGCATATTGACTGATGCCGGTTATGTGGTGGTCACCGCATCCAGCGGCAAGGACACGCTGGAAAAAGCCAAGGCCGAAAAACCCTCGATTATTTTCCTCGACATCGTCATGCCAGAGATGGATGGCTATGAAGCCTGCCGTAGCCTGACGCAAGATCCGGCAACCAAAGACATCCCTATTATCTTTGTCAGCAGCAAATCGCAAAAAGCCGACAAGATCTGGGGGCAGTTGCAAGGTGCCAAAGGCTATGTCGCCAAGCCCTATACAGCGGACCAGATCATTGATCAACTCAAAATCGCTGCCTGATTTTAAATTTTGTAACGCATCACCCATCTGCGGGGGCGGTCATGAGCTTAGTCACTTCCAGCAATGCCGGACAGTCCAAAGAATGGCTGCCACCCAGTGTTGCCCTTGAGCGCTTCACTCCACCTGGCGATTTGCTGTGGAGTGATGTGGCACCCTTGGTCGAAAGAAAGCGTTATGGCTATCGTGTGGGTTCGTTGAACTTGCTGATCAGGGCCGAGGTGGGGAGTGAAGTGATACGGCCACAGGCGCTTGCTCCCTTGCCTGGTGCGGCAGCATTCTTGCTTGGTCTGATCAACCTGCGTGGCAATCTGGTGCCCATTTTTGATTTGGGTCTGGTACTCAGTGGCCGCAGGTCTGAAGTCACTGCATCTAAATTATTTTTGATTTTGGACAAAGCAGAAAATGCCGTTGGCATGCTGATAGACAGTTATCCGCAGCCACTGACCGAATTGCGCACCATTACCCAGATGCCGCAATTGCCTGCCACGCTGGAAGCCCATGTGCCAGCTGCCTTTGTCAAGGATGACAAAGTCTGGCTGGACTTCAATCATGAAAGTTTTTTTGAAAAACTCAGCCGCAGTGTATAGAGCACAGAACTAAAGAGCATAGAACTAAAAACTGGAATCGGCTGATCCCCTGCTATTGATTTGACCAAGTAGTCTTCGATGTTTTTCTTGTGGAGAGCAAAATGAAATTACGTACTCCGAATATTGGTATCCGGCTCAGTCTGGGATTTACAGCGGTGTTGCTGCTGTTGGCGGTAACGGCCTGGCTGGCGATGTCCAACCTGAAGAGCATCAATGACGGTACCCACCGCATTGTGGATGGTAGCTACCCTAAAGTTGTGCTGGCCTACAAGATGCTTGGTAACGTTAATGCCAATGCGCGTTCCATGCGTAATATGCTGCTCCTGAACGATCAATCGGCAGTGGAAAAAGAACAGCAACTGATTTTGTCTCGCAGGCAAAACCAGGATGAAAACATCGCCGGTTTTGAAAAACTGATTACCAGTGAAGAAGAAAAAGGCATCTTCCAGACAGCGACCGAAGCACGTAATAAATACGGTGCTTCACAAAGGGAATTCCTGCGTCTGGCGACTGAAGGTAAAAAGACGGAAGCCACAGCCTGGTTGCTTGGCAACCTGCAAGCCGATCAGGAGAAATGGTTTTCTTCGATGGATAATCTCATCGACTACCAAACAAAATTGGTGAATAAGGATGGTGCCGCCGCCGATAGTACTTATGTCAGTGCGAAAAACATCCTGGCTTTGGTGGCAGCCTTGTCCATCTTGCTGGCAGCAGGTGTTGCCTACTGGATGACGCGCAGTATTACCAAACCGGTATCGCATCTGATTGGCGTTATGCAGAAACTGACGCAGGGTGATGCCAGTGTCAGGGCGCGCAGCACTCAACCGGACGAAATCGGCAAACTCTCACGCCAGTTCGACAAGATGGTGGATGAACGTGAAGCCAGCCGCAAATCCATCGAAGATGAAAATGAAAAACTCAATGAATCTGTGCTGGTCTTGTTGCAGGCCGTGGCGCAACTGGCGAGCAGGGATTTGACTGTCAAAGTACCGGTATCTGCCGACGTGACAGGCGCAGTATCTGATGCCTTGAACATGCTGACCAGTGAAACTGCCAAAGTGCTGCGTGATGTAAGTAATATTTCTGCCGACGTGACCGAGGCCACGCTGAAAGTGAAAGCCCAGTCCGATAACGTGATGGCCGCAGCAGCAGAAGAAAGGCTGGAAGTAGAACATACTACTGTTTCATTATCGACCGCTTCTGAAGAAATGCGCAATATTGCCGACCTGGCACAAACCTGCAACCGCGCTGCTGATAATGCGATACGCTCAACCCAACTGGCGATGGATACGGTGAACAGCACGGTCGGTGGTATTAACAGTACCCGCGACATCATACGTGAAACAGAAAAACGGATTAAACGCTTGGGTGAACGTTCACAAGAAATTTCCGGCGTGGTCGGTCTGATTAATGCGATTGCAGAACGTACCCACATCCTGGCGCTGAATGCGAGTATGCATGCGGCATCCGCCGGTGAAGCTGGTCGTGGTTTTGCGGTGGTTGCGGATGAGGTGCAAAGGCTGGCAGAAAATGCGAGGCAAGCGACGCTGCAAATTTCTGGCCTGGTCAATAACATCCAGCTGGAAACCTCAGATACGGTCAACACCATGAACTCGGCAATTGCCCAGGTGGTAGAAGGTAGCCGGCTGGCAGAACAGGCCGGTCTGCAAATGCAGGCGACGCAAAATGCGACCACTGAGCTGGTGGAATCAGTACAGCAGATTGCCATCAAATCCCATGGTCAGGCCAAAGCCAGCCAGGAGTTGCTGGACAGAGCGATACAGATCAAGAAAACCAATCAGGAAACCAGCTTGCAACTCGATGAACAATCTGCGCAAACCACCAATCTGGTGGAATACGCAAGAATGCTGTTATCTACCGTACGCGTCTTCAAACTGGCAGCCTGATATCACCACTCAAACCTGCGCAAGGCTTTGCGCAGGTTTGTCTCTTTCCAACTTACCCGTCTGAGGCAGTATGGAACAGCTAGAAAACCAGGCTACAGATTTCAGCCATGTCGTCCTCGGTGCCCTTGATGAGGTATTCAACGCGCTGGAAACCGATGCCACTCACTCAACGGATGTCGCGGTAGTCACGCGTGCGCTGGCTTGTTATATCGAGCAATTGCGCCGCATACGCGCGGCAGCCAGTGCTGCTGACATGCCCGGCCTGCACTGGGTATGCGCGCTGATAGAACGTAACCTCATCAGCCTGTATAACCAGAATCGCCGCCTCACGGATGAAGAATATCACCTGCTCAGCGAATGGCCAGATTTGCTGGCCAGCCATGCATTGAATCATGGCGACAAAAATATAGAAACCCTGATAGACCATCTTTCGACAGCCAGCTGGCCCATTCCTTTGAGCCTTGGTGATTCCTGTGAGCTCAGGCAACTGCTGAATAGCGATCCACTGACACCAGTAGCTGAAGTGGAAGAGCCTCCCCCTTTGTTCCTGGTGCCTGCGCCAGCCACGGCAGAGATCGCTTTATTGAATCAGGCAGATGCATACAATGCACAGGCGGCACAAGCTGAAAATGCAGAAATCACTGAGCCAGAGACATCCGCGGTAGCCGTAGATACAGTAGATACAGCAGATACATCAACTTCAGCATTACATGAAGCGCTGGACGCTCTCATCATGAGCCTGGCAGCCGATGAGCACTTTGCCCAGGGTGGTGACAATGATGCAGCTACCCTGCAAGCTTATGCGGCGCAGTTGCTGGGTTTTTCCAGTTGCGCAAGTCAGTTGAATCTGCATATCGTGGCAGATGCCTGCCAGGCTGTTGCTGATGTTGTCATCATGAGATCCGCAGATGCAGATGCCGTCAATGAAACCGAACTGGGCCTGCTGCAGCGCTTCCCGCTGATGCTCATGGATAGCATTGCTGATGCTGAAAATCCGGAAATCGCAGCCAGTCTGCTCGATGTTGTGTATGACCCGGCATGGAACAGGCAAGAAGCAGTAAGCGGTGCTACCTACACTGAGTTACAACAGAGTGATAATAGTGAAAACTACAGTGCAGACAACATCGCTGATGAAGGTGCTGATGCCGGTGGTGCGCAGACCAGTGCTGCCGCACAAGAAATCAGCAGCGATATGCTGACCCTGTTTGCCAGGGAATTCAGATTGATGAGTGACATGCTGGCAGAAGACCTGGCGGCAGTGATAGCGGCTGGTGACGATGAAGAACAGCGTGGCCTGGCATTGCAAAACTATGTTGAAGCCTTGTTGCGTATTGCCTCTACTTCAGAATCCATAGGCCTGACTGCGCTGCATCAATTTTTGTCCTTGCTTGCTGGCCTGGTGGCCGCACAAACCCAGGCGCTGGATGCGCAGCAATCCAGCCTGCTGGCAACATTGCCAGCCAGTTTGAATAACTACCTGCTGGCACCTAAAGAAGAAATCGCCGCACTGGAATTATTATCATTGTTGATGGACCCATGCTGGTCGCAGGCCGCAGTCATGGACGGTAATGAATCTTTGTTCGTAGAACTCATCAATATCAATCTGATAGCAGACCATCATTATGCTGAAGCTGCTGCGATTGCCATCACTGAGAGCGATGTCTCGATACAACTGCCCGATGATCTGAATACAGAATTATTCGATGGCCTCTTGCAGGAACTGCCTGTGCAGGTAGGTAATTTCACCAGTGCCATAGAAAAATTTTCAAATGGTGCCGGCAACATGCGTGACATAGAGCAAGCCAAGCGTGCCGCGCATACGCTGAAGGGCGCTGCCAACACCGTGGGTATAGCGGGCATTGCCAACCTGACCCATCATCTGGAAGATTTGCTGATTGCCCTCACTGATAAACAAAGCCTGCCCAACAATGCACTGGCAGAATTGCTGACCGAGGCTGGCGATTGTCTCGAAGCCATGGGTGAGGCTGTGGTCGATGGCGGTACAGCACCAGCACCGGCACAGTCGCAACAGCTGCTGCAACAGATTTGCGACTATGTCAGCTATATGCACAGTGGTGAATTTGTTGTCCGCAACGAAGCTGTTGCAGTCATTGCGCCTGTTGCAAATACCCCGGCCCCGCAATCTTCTGGCGCTGTACTTGACCTGGTCGAACCTGGTTCTCATGCGGCTGAACCGATGTTGCGCGTACCTGCGAAAGTGGTGGATGAACTATTGCGCCTCGCAGGTGAAAATGTTATCTCGAATGCGCAAATCCAGGAACAATTGAAACAGACGCAAAAACAATCGAAGGCCATACAAAAACACGATGTCCTGTTCCAGAAATTGATCGCTGACCTCGAAACTCTGGTCGATGTGCGCGGCATGAGCAGCCCGCAGAAAAAAGCCAGCATCAGCACTACCGATGGTGACTTTGATCCACTGGAATTTGAACGTTACAGCGAGTTGCATACCATCACCGCACAACTGGTAGAGGCACGCACCGATGCTTTCGAAATGTCCAGCCATATCGACGAACAATTGCACGGCCTGGCTGAGCTACTGGAAGTGCAGCGCCGCCTGCAAATGGAAAACCAGCATGCCGTGATACGCACGCGGCTGGTGCCGGTCACGACTATCGTCTCGCGCCTGCAACGCAGTGTGCGCCAGACTTGTCGCTTGCTTGATAAACAGGTCAACCTGAATATCCTGGGTGCGAACACCAATATCGATAGCAATATGCTCAATGACCTGACAGACCCGCTGATGCATATCCTGCGCAATGCGGTCGATCATGGCATAGAGACACTTGCCAGCAGGCTGGCCGCGAATAAACCGGCAGATGGCCTGATAGAACTGAGCTTTGCCCGTGAAGGTAACTCCATCGTCGTGCGTTGCAAAGACGATGGTGCAGGCCTGGATTATGCGGCGATACGCCGTACCGCCTTGAAGCGAAAAATGATCAGTGCCGAGCGTATCTTGTCTGAAGAAGAACTGGCCAGGCTGATTCTGGTACCAGGTTTTTCTACCCGTGACAGCAGCACCCAGACTTCTGGCCGTGGTATAGGTATGGACATGGTGCATGCACGCATACTGGAAATGAAAGGCTCGTTGAATTTGCGCTCAGTCGCTGGCCAGGGTCTGGTGGTGGAATTGCGCCTGCCTGCCAGCCTTTTGTCTGAGCATACCCTGATGGCGCGCGTGGCTGGTCACATGATGGCGATTTCCAGCCGTCGTATTATTGATATCCATTACATCACTGATGCACAAATTGATACCTTGGCTGACCAGCCTGTCTATCGAGTTGGTGATGCAGTGCATAAATTGCTGAAGCTCGATAGTTTGCTGGGCATGCAAGACCATCGCAAGGAGGCGCGCAGCTATGGCTACCCGGTCTTGCTGGTCAGCACCGATACCGGCTCAACCTGCGCAATACAAGTGCAGGAACTGGTTGATGGCCGTGAAGTCGTGGTCAAGAAATTTGGCCGCTATGTACCAAGAATCCAGGGCACGATAGGTGCGGTCATCCTCGGTGACGGTAGCGTTGCACCCGTTATCGATCTGCCGGAATTATTGCGCGCATCGACCCAGCAGTACATCAATATCGATGATGCCCATGCTGGTTTGCCGTCGCAGGCAGATTCGCAAGCAACACATGTGCGTACCGCGCTGGTGGTCGATGATTCATTGTCAGCCCGCCGTGCCACTGCCCAAATCATGCGCGATGCCGGTTATGAAGTGCGTACTGCCATTGATGGTCTGGATGCGGTTGCCATACTCGATGAAGTGCTGCCCGACGTGATTTTGGTGGATATGGAAATGCCGCGCATGAATGGCCTGGAACTGACCAGCCATGTACGCGCCCGCAAGCTCGACAAGCGTATTCCCATCATCATGATCACTTCACGCTCTACCCAAAAACACAGGCAGCAGGGCGATGCCGCCGGGGTGGATGCCTACCTCGTCAAACCCTTCAGTGAAGATGCCTTGCTGCAGCATATTAACCGCCTGACAGGAGCCTGATCATGGGAGCGATGATGCCGGGGATGAGTACAGAAATACGCAACCGTCTGTTGCTGCGGATTGATAATATGCAGCTCATGCTGCCGCAGGGTGATGTCTGTGCAGTGGAATCTGTTGTTGATCTGGTCAGCCAGGATGCTGTCGCGCCTGCCATAGGGCGCATCGCTTACCTGGGACAAAGCTGGCCAGTATTGAGCCTGAATGGTGAATTGCAGACCCTGGACAAGATACCTGCAGCACGCCGCGCCTGTGTCATGCTGGCTACCGGCAAGGGTTTTCTGGGCTTGCTGTGTGATGATGTCAGGGTACTCAATCAGCAATCCGGCAGCGACTATGCCTTGCCTGTTGCTATGCGTGCCGGCTACACGCCAGTGCAGGCTGTCATGCCATTTGAAAATGGCCTGGCCTGTCTCAGCGATGCGCGGCATTTAATGCAGTATGGTGCCTTCGCACAAATCACTGCTACTCATTAGTGGAGCGCAAATATGTCTAGTGCAAATGCCTGGTTACTGGACGTAGGCGATGGCAGGCAAGTCGCAATAGGCCAGCGTGAACTCATACAAATCATGGATGCGCAGGATAGCTTTGAGGTGCCTCTCGCGCCCGCGTATATGCGGGAGATCATCTTCTGGCAAAAACGTGCCGTGCCTGTCATGCAACTCCCTGTACGCCTCGGTGGTCGTGCCTGCACAGGCAATATCCTCGCTCTGGTGGCATTTCATGATGCTGTCAGCAATACGGCAGGCCTGGGTGCCATCCATCTGGCGGCCCCACCTGTGCGTGTGCTGGTTGATGATAAGCAGGCCAGCAGCCTCGATGAAGCAGGCTGGGAAGATATGGCGATTTCCTGTTTTGAGCAGCAGGGGCAAAGCATACCTGTGCTGGATTTGAGCCGCCTCTTTTCTGCCACGCATTAGAGCTGAGTAAGCATGCGTTGCTTACTCACGCAAGCCATATCTGCGCATCTTGTTCAGCAAGCCTACACGGGATATACCCAGTTGTTTTGCTGCATGCGTATGGTTGTGCTGGTTGTCATTCAGCGCGCCGACGATGAGGCGCTTTTCCAGAGCCGCCACCTGTTCCTCCAGTAAACCGGTATCCACTACAGGCGCATCGCTTGCAACTTCACCGCAAGCCAGTGCCAGATCATCTACTACGATCTCGTTCATCTCGCCAGCCAGTGCCATCGCAGTTTGCAGACAATGCTGCAATTCCCTGACATTGCCGGGCCAGGCATGGGATACCAGCCACTCTTGCGCTGCAGCCGTCAGGCGTTTTGGCGGTGTTGATCTGGCTGCAATTGCCTGGGCTATCAGGGCGATGTCTTCAGCCCGGTCTGCCAGTGCCAGAGTGCGCATCTGTATGCCTTTAAGGCGGTAATACAAATCATCCCTGAAGCTTTTTTCTTCGACCATGACTGCCAGATCACGGTTAGTCGCCGCGACTATGCGCACATCGACACGCAACTCAGCGCGTGCACCTATCGGAAAGAAACTGCCAGACTGCAAGAAGCGCAATAGCTTGACTTGCATGGGCAGAGGCATTTCACCTACTTCATCAAGGAATAGCGTGCCGCCATCGGCAGCGGCAATAAGCCCTTTGCGGTCACGGTCGGCACCGGTGAAACTGCCTTTGCTGTGACCAAATAGTTCACTCTCGAATAATTCTGCAGGTATGGCACCGCAATGCACCGCAATAAATGCTTTGCCTGCGCGTTTGCCCTGGGCATGCAGGGCGCGTGCCACCAGTTCCTTGCCAGTACCACTGGGGCCAGTAATCATGACTGGTACATCGGTAGGCGCAATGCGGCGTATCAGCGAGCGCAATTCTGCCAGTTCAGCACTGATGCCTATCAGGCCCATGCTGTTGTCGTCTGGCAGGGCGCGGGCGCGCCATACGGCAAGTTCTCGTTCCAGTCGGCTTTTGTTGAGCGCGCGGTCAACCACGACGCGCAAGATGTCGGGATCAAGCGGCTTGGGTAAAAAATCCCAGGCTCCAAGACTGATGGCACGCAGCGCCAGTTCACGGTCTGCATGACCAGTCATGACGACCACGGGTACAGGGGCGAATGCTGGCAATAGCGCCAGACCCTCATCGGGTGTGAAACTAGGTGGCAAGGCCAGGTCCAGCAAGACCAGATCAAAGCTGTTCTCCGCCAGCAGGGCATGTACCTGTTCTGCCGTGGCCGCGACCTTGACGACATAACCGAGGCTGGCCAGCCAGTTGCCACACAGGCGTTGAAAGGCTGGCTCATCATCGACCAGTAAAATAGTTTGCATGCTCATGGTGTCATGGTGATGTGGGTAAATAAAATTCAAAACAGCAATTCCAGCCGGGACAAGTGATCAGCGCAACGCTGCCGCCATGCGCCTCCACCAGCCTGCGCACTATCGCCAGGCCCAGGCCAGTACCACCGGGGCGGCGGCTCTTGAAAGCCTGGAACAAATCGGCTTTTTGTTCTGCCGGTATGCCGGGGCCGTTATCGCAGATGCGCAGTCTCAGCATCTGTTTGTCTGTCGTTGCTTCGATATGGATGCGCGCATCTGGTCTGCCGCGCAACATCGCCAGTGCATTATTGAGCAGGTTGTTCAGAATTTGCTCAGTACGCATGCGGTCTATATTGCCGCGTAAATTCTCTTCGATATCGCTGCTGATTTGTACGCCATTCGCCATGGCAGTAGGGCGTAGTTGCGCGATGATGTTATCAATCAGTTCTGCCATATCGACAGGCTGGCAATTCAGGCGCACCTCACCGGAATAACTGAGCAAATCCTGTATCAGATGATCGGCTCTTTCTATCTGCTCGCGTATGTCATTTCGTACATCAGCAGGACAGGAAACGGCAGCCATACTGATGATGTTCAGGGGGTTGCGCAATTCATGGGCAACGGTAGCAGCCAGCCCGCCCAGCTCCGTCAGATGTGCCTGTTGCAGGCGCTGTTTTTCTTGATCTGCATAGCGCAGCAACTGGTCAAGCCGCGCGGCGGCGGCGGCCAGCAGGGCACCGAATACTGCACCCACTTTTTGCACACTGGGGGTCGCGCCCTCCCAGTGTCGCAATTCGTAATGCCATTCTGCGTGGGCAGACTGTGCCTGCTGCCGGTAACAGATGACGCAGGTTTGCTCAGCAGTGTGGCTGTCTGGTGCTCCAGCGTGGAATAGCAAGACAGGCATAGGTTGGCGCAAATGGGTTTCCAATAACGCTGATGCAACCGAGCTCAGTTCCTGCCAGTTCGTCGCCGACTCTAACTGCATGCGCCAGTTGCTGAGCACGGCTGCTTCCAGATGCGCGCCGGGAAAAACCAGTTTTTCCATAAAGCTGCGCATCGGTCTTTCCAGTATCAGCATGATGAGCAGCATGCCTGTACCCAAAAGCCATAACTGCCACAACGGTAAGGCCGCCAGCGGACTAAAGCCGGTTTGCGCCACCAGGCTCAACACCAGACCTGCAATGGCGACTGTCAGCACGCTCAGGGCCAGCCAGGCCAGGAAACGGTTGGCCCACAGGTTTACTGCCATCATGTCATAACGCAAGATGCCGAGCACCAGCAAGACCGCATAGAACGGCAGCAAGATCACGCTGTAGGGGAAGATGTCTATGCCAAACGAGGCATTCAAAAACATCAGCGTAGAGGCCGAGCCCCAGACCCCGGCCAGGCAAACCGCCAGGATTTGCCCGCGCTTTTTCGGCGCTGCAGCAGGCCATGCCATCAGCAACAGCAGATAAGCCCAGGTACTCAGGCCACTGACAAAAATGCCGGGTATCCAGCCCCAGGCTGGAAATACGTAATAGCGCTGGAATTCCAGCCAGGGCAACAGACTGCCCATATCAAAGATGGCAATGCCCAGCATCAGTGTGAGAGCCGCTGCATACCAGGCAATGATATGAGCAGGCCGCAAACGACCCAAAAAGCGTAGTACAAAATGCAAAAAGAACACGGCATTCACAGGGCCGGTATTGACCAGTATCTTGCCCAGTTCACTGATCCTGGCATCGCCCAGATTGATCGCCAGCTGGCCTGTTGCCCACAGGCCTATGCTCACGCAAAACAGCGCCAGCGCCTTCATGCCCGGCTGTTGCCCTGCCTTTACCCACAGCCAGATAGCCAGCAAGGGGCTGATGGCGCCTTGCAAGGCGAGCGAGAAAAAATAAAGTCCGTAGGCATTCATGACTGATAGCTGTTAAGCATCTTGATAGCAAATTTCAGTCAACTATATAGCAAGCTTACAGTTTTACTGAGGCATAAATTAAATTTTCTTAAGAAACAAGGGCTTATGAAAAATCTTTGACTGGCACGCAGTTTGCGAATAAGGAGACAGGCAGTTTTTATACCTGCCAACCGAAAAAGCCGTAAGCAATCAAGCGCAGCAGGAAAAATCATGGCCTCAACTACATCAAGCTTCTCCCATTTCAATTTGCTGTCAAAGGCCAACTGGCTCAGGTTCAACCGCCTCCTGGCCTGGTCCATGCTCGTCACACCTGTGTTGCAATTTTTTATCAGATCAAACCTTGCTTATGCCTTGTTGGTGGATTTTGGTCTCTTGCTCGCGCATGGGATTTTATCGCTGATCTTGTTTGGTTTACCCAAAGTCAAGCGGCAAAAATTTGCGTTTTCCATGCATGTGATGGGTTTTCGCCGGTATTTACTGAGCCCGCGCAATGAATTCCTGCTGACTGGTTACCGCATCGTCCAGGCTCTTTCTGTGTTTCCACTACTGTTCATTCCTGGCGCCAGATGGCTGGCATTACTGTTGTTTTATCCACTATTGAGAATGCCGGTTTCTTTCATACAGCATTTGTACAGAGCGATGAACTTTGCTTTTCAGCGCTGGGGTATCAAGTATCTCGATGCTGGCCTGGTCGTGTGCATCTACCTGTTCTTTTTCTTTGCCAACTTACTGCGTCCCTGATCAGGAGTAGGAACATGAACCATAGTGCTACCCTGACTGATGCGGTATTTCCTGTCGTTCGCCATAGCGCAGTCGCATCCCGCCAACATACTGCTGTAAGCACGCTGAACCGGCGCGAAGCTGGCTTGCCGAATCTGAGCAGCCTGGGCCTTGATTTGTTAAATGCCAGCAAATTACAAAGCATGATCTGGCCAGTGCTGCCACTGCTTACCCTGGCTGTCTATGCCATGGTTTTTTCCATGCAGTATTACCTTTTGCTGCCGCTGGTTTTCATCTTGCATTTCCTGGTCTCGGTGACTTTTACCCATGATGTCTTGCATGGCGCTGCCGGTTTCAAGCCGCGCAGCACAGAATGGGTCTTGTTTGCCATGAGTATCCTGTTGCTGGAGAGTGGTCATGCCTTCCGCCAAGCGCATCTGCACCACCATAGTCATTGCCTGGAGCATGATGATTTTGAAGGTAGCCCTGCACACCTGAGTTTGCTGGGCGCGCTGAAAGCCGGGCCTACCTATCTGGCCCGTCATTGGCTGCATGCTTACCGGCTCGCCAAAAGCCCGGTACAAAGGCGCTGGATGCTGGCCGAACTGTGTGCTGCCATCCTCGGAATTGTGATTGCCATACTTGTTTTGCCCTGGACTGCTGCGCCGCTGACTTATTGCGTATTCATGTACATAGGTTCTTGCCTGTATCCGGTCACTACGGCCTGGTTGCCGCACTTCAAGCCTGACAACTGCATACTGGGGCAAGCCAGGAGCTTGCGTGGCAAGATCATACCGGCCTTGCTGTTCAATCTTTCTTATCATCTTGAACACCATCTGTACCCGCAAGTGCCCAGCTATAACTTGCCGCAATTGGCAGACAGGCTGGACCCATATTTCGACAAGTTGGGTGTTGCCGTATTGCATGTGGTTTGAATTGGTCTTTTGGCACAAGTAGAAATACGGGGGAGGTTCAGGCTTTAGCCAGCTTGGGGGTAAAATGATGTTATTGCCTGCCTTTACTGGCGCCCTAGGAAAAACAACATGAATGCATCACTGCCCAAGCAAGTCAAAATTGTCGAAGTAGGACCGCGTGACGGCTTGCAAAATGAAAAAGAAAGCATACCCGCCGACGTCAAGATAGAGCTGGTGAACCGCCTGACTGCGGCTGGCTTTGTGAACATAGAGGCCGCCTCTTTTGTCTCGCCCAAATGGGTGCCGCAAATGGCGACCTCGGCAGAGGTCATGGCAGGCATTACGCGCAAGCCTGGTGTCATCTATTCTGTGCTGACGCCGAATATGAAAGGCTTTGAAGCTGCACTGGCAGCCGGTGCCGATGAAGTAGTGATTTTCAGTTCAGCCTCGGAAGCCTTTGCACAAAAAAACATCAATTGCTCGATTGCTGAATCAATAGAGCGTTTCCGCGAAGTGGCTGAAGCCGCAAAAGCAAACAAGATACGCTTGCGCGGCAGTATCTCTTGCGCCTTCGGTTGCCCTTATCAGGGTGAAGTCGCCATTGATAGTGTCTCTGATGTGGTACAGCGTTTGCGTGATCTCGGTTGCGATGAAATCGACATCGCTGACACCATAGGTGTAGGCACAGCGCGGCAAGTGCAAAACGTCATGCAAAGAGTATCGCAGGACTTTCCTGTTGAGGCTTTGTCCGGCCATTTCCACGATACCTATGGTCAGGCGCTGGCGAATATCTATGCGAGTCTGGAAGTCGGTATTTCCATCTTCCATTCATCCGTTGCTGGCCTTGGTGGTTGCCCATATGCCAAAGGTGCAACCGGCAATGTATCGACAGAAGACGTACTCTTCCTCATGCAGGGTCTGGGCATACAAACTGGCATAGATTTGAATGCCGTGGTGGATGGAGGGCAATTCATTTCTGCCCATCTGGGGCGCAAGGCAGTCAGCCGTGCTGGTAATGCTTTGGCGGCGAAACGTCTTGGCTAAAATCAGTGTCATATATCATGCAAGCAAGTTGATGCTTGCATGAGGCCATGTTCAGGCAGAAACTTCTACCCCGCGCCAGAAGGCAATGAAACCGTTTATTTCTTTAGCCGCATCCTTGGGTTCAGGGTAATACCAGGCAGCATCTGCATTGACTTCACCGTTGACGACAACATCGTAATAGCTGGCTGTGCCCTTCCATGGGCAGACCGTGTGTTTGTCACTATCGCGCAAGTGTTCGGGATTGACGCTATTTTTAGGGAAATAGATATTGCCTTCGAGCTTCACAATCTCGCCATCGCTGGCCTGGGCGATGACAGTATCTTTCCATTTTGCGGTAGGCATAAAACTATTCCTCAATAAGTGATCGTGCCAGGCGCAGGCCGGTCAACTGCCAGCGTGCTGTTGCCGGGAAAAAATTGCGGTAACTGGCGCGGCTGTGGCCTGCCGGGGTAAAGGCAGAAGAACCGCGCAAGACATACTGGTTGACCATGAATTTGCCATTGTATTCACCCACTGCACCTGCTGCCGGGACAAAGCCGGGGTAGGGGCTGTAACTGCTGCTGGTCCATTGCCAGCCATGACCAAACAACTGGCTCAGTTGGCCTTCAAGTTCATGCTGCTGTGCTGCATATTCCCATTCAGCTTCGGTAGGCAGGCGCGCCCCTGCCCAGGTCGCAAAGGCACTGGCTTCAAAATACGAGATATGTCCAAGCGCCTGCTGCGGATTCAGCGGCAGCAAGCCATGCAGGCCAAATTCTTGCCAGCCTTGCTGGAAATCATAGCGCCAGTACAACGGGTGACGCAGGTCTTGCTGTTGTATCCAGTCCCAGCCTTCAGACAGCCACAGGGCGGAATTCTGGTAGCCACCATCTTCTATGAATTCCAGGTATTCAGCATTGCTGATCAAACGCGTTGCGAGCTGGAAAGGCTCAAGGAATTGGCGGTGGCGCGGCCCTTCATTATCAAAGGAAAAGCCCTTGCCCTCGTGGCCAATTTCACACAGGCAGGCATCATAGTCTTGCCAGCTCAGGGTGTTGGAGGCGGGCATGGGTTTGCGCATGTCTGCTGCGGGATACAAAGCCGGGAATAAAGGATTGCATGACAGCAGATGCTTGATGTCAGTCAGCATCAGTTCCTGATGTTGCTGTTCATGTTGCATGCCCAGTTCCAGCAGGGATGCAAAGCGGGCATCGCTGAGCTTGTCCTGGCATTGCAATATGCGTTCATCGACATTGCGCCTGTAGGCCAGCACGGTGTCCAGCGATGGACGTGTCAGCAAGCCACGTTGCGCACGCGGGTGTTTGTCACCGACACCGTTGTAATAGGAATTGAACAGTACTCTGAAATCAGTGTGAAAAGCCTGGAAATCGTCTTCAAACTGCTCAAGGATAAAGGTTTCGAAAAACCATGTCGTATGCGCCAGATGCCATTTGATGGGGCTGGCATCGGGCATGGATTGCGCCATGCAGTCTTCGGCAGAAAGAGGCGCAGCGATCGCGACTGAGCGCAGGCGGATTGCTTGCCAGCGTTCAACTATGCCTGCCTGCTGCAGGTTTTGCCCAAGCTCTGTGAGGTGATCAAGCAGCTTTGGCATGGATAACGGCGAACCATTCATTTTTGTCCGTCCAGTGACAGCTATGGGAAAAACCAGCATCGGCCAGCAAGGCATTAAAGCCCTGTATGCTGTATTTATAGCTGTTTTCCGTGTGTATGTGTTCACCCTTGATAAAATTTCTTTGCCCACCCGGCCAGGTGACCTGGATATTTTCCCTGGCGCGCAAATGCATTTCTATGCGGGATTTTTCTGTATTGAAAAAAGCCTCATGCTGCCATTGATTGACATCAAAATCAGAATGCAGCAAATGATTGATGTGACGTAACAAATTCAGGTTAAAGGCCGAGGTAACACCCAGGCTGTCAGCATACGCCGCATCCAGCAAGGCTTTGTCCTTGATCAGATCTACGCCGATGAGTATACCCGCATCATTGTCACACGCCGCACGCAAATGGCACAGAAATGCCAGTGCTTCTTCCGGTTCAAAATTACCTATGGATGAACCAGGGTAAAAGAACAGCCGCTTGTCGCGTCTTACTTCTGCTGGCAGTTTCCAGTCCTGTGCCAGATCCAGCCCCAGTGCCGTCATCTCTATATGCGGGAAGCGCTGCTGCAAGCGGCGTACCGCATCTTGCAAATGATGGACAGAAATATCAATGGGGACGTACTGGTCAGGGTGCAATACCGGGAACAGCCGCGCTGCCTTGGCGCAATTACCCGCGCCCAGATCAATCAGGCTGCCACCCAGACCAATGACCCGCGCCATGTCGCCCATGTGCTGGGTAAAAATTTCTGCTTCAGTGCGGGTGGGATAATATTCCGGCAACACGCAAATCGCTTCAAACAGGACCGAGCCTACCGCATCATAAAAATACTTGGGTGAGGTATGGGCGGCATCGGCCAGCAGGCCATTTTCCAGCTCGCGGATAATATGGGGTGCGGTGGTGCGCGCAGTGGTGACGTTGTTGGCCGTGTTAGCCAGGCTATTGGATTCGGGCATGGTTTTGGGGCTAAGAAATTCAATCGGCAGACCAACAGGTTTTGGTCTGTGCTTGATACTCAATACGGCCTTGCTTTCAGCCCGTCTTTATGCGGAGCTTGCCTGTGAGTCTGGTTGTGGACTCTGGTGTGGCACAGTGTACAACTTATTGTTTGAAAAATCTTGGGACGGTGTTTTCTCGGGTGGTTTTCCTACAAAGTGGGGTAATCTCAATAACGTGATTTCTTTGAGTTATTGAAGGAGTTCACTAGACAGGCATCCCACGCCAATTTTTTCCAAGCACTAACCTAGTTGGATGCTTTCAATTACCAAGAACTTTATTAACGTCATTCCAGCATGGGGTTAGCTGGAATCCAGCGGCGTTCGTCGTATACTGTTGTAGCGTCTAATGTTTGATTCGTATTGCGCAAGTCTTTGCTTTTCAAATACATGTATCGTCATTTAAGATTGCAGGCCGGTGGTAGACCGGCAGCTACTCACTTTTCTTGCTTTCGCCAAGAAAAGTAAGCAAAAGAAGGCGACCCAGGCGTCGCCGCCCCCTAAAGGGGGTTCCCGTTTGTGCAGTACAAAAAATGGGAAGGCCCGAAACTCGCTACGCTCAAACAGCGGTCCTTCTCTTTCCATTTTCTGTACTGCACAAACGGCGTCGACACATGGGAACTGCTAAGGTCAAAAACAACATCAAGGTCAAAAGCAACGTCAAAAGCAACGTCAATACGACCTGAGTCCATATTTTTGAAAATCAATTGATTTTATTCAGGCATCCATCAACTCAAAATGAAACACCTTACTCACAATCTGCCACCTGCCATCCAGTTTCACCAGCGTTAAAAAATCAGTAAAAAACTTGTTGGCAATTGCGCATTCGACGCGGGCGAAGGCGGTGACGGGGCCGGCGATTTCCAGGGAGATGATGCGGTCGCGGCGGGTTTCGTTTTTGCTGGCGGGGGCGGGGCGTTTGTCGACGGCGGGGAAGTATTGCTGCATGTCCAGGTGCAGTAGGTGTCCTTCGGTGGCGCAGTAGTAATGGGCTTCGGGGTGGAATACCTGGGCGAGTATGCTGGTGTCGCTGTGGTACAGACCATCGAAGTAGCGATTCAGCATGGCGATAATGTCGGGGTATGCAGTTTCCATTGTTGCCTTTATAAATGTGAATACGGTAGCGTCATCCATGAGCTACCGTATTGTCTGCCGTTTCGGGATTTTTTGCCAAAGCGGCTTTCGTTTCAGATTCAGGCAGGCAAACCTTCTGCTTTCAGCGCAGCTTGTACATGCGGCCTGGCCTTGACGCTGGCGAGAAATTTTTGCAGGTGGGTAAAGTCACTGATATCAAGGTTCACATGTTTGCTCCAGCCGCTGACGGTGAACAGATAAGCGTCGGCGACGGTGAAGGTGTCACCGGTCAGGTAAGTGCGGCCTTCGAGACGGCTGTTGACCCAGGCGAATTTTTTGCGCAAAAGTTCTGCGACTCGCGTCTTGCCTTCCGCGGGCATGTCCGCATCAAACAGTGGTGCGAAGGACTTGTGCAATTCTGAGCTGATGTAGTTTTGCCATTCAAGCACGCGGTAACGTGGCAAGCCAGATGCTGGCAGCAAATCGCGGTTTTCTGCGCTTTCAGCGATGTACTGGGCAATGATGGAACCTTCAGTCAGTATCTCGCCATTATCAAGTTCTACCGTGGGCACCTGGCCTTTGGGATTGATGGTGTAGAAATCCACTCCATCGGCAGTTTTGTGAACATAGGTATCGACTTTTTGCAAAGTGAAATCCAGGCCAGCTTCACGCAGGATGATGTGTGGGGACAAAGAGCAGGCACCGGGGGAGAAATAGAGTTTCATGGGTTTGGGCTTTCGATAAAGGTTGACTGATTGCGCTGTCACGATGAGCAGGGCGTGACGGCATACTATGCCAAACGAAATAGTTGATAAACTAGGCGAAAGTTACTTTATAAATTACATGGTGTAATGTGAATCGACATTTTGCAGATGTATTGCTGGGCAGCATAGAATTGTTTTGCCTGGCGGCAGAGCTGGAAAGCTTCAAGGATGCGGCCAATGCGGCCGGCTTGACGCCAGCAGCGGTCAGCCGTTCTATAGCCCGACTGGAAGAGCGCATAGGTGTGCGCCTGTTTGTGCGCACCACGCGGCAATTGCGGCTGACCGAGGCTGGGCGTGCCTACTTCGTTCAATGCCGGCAGGCGCTGAACCAGTTGGTAGAGGCTGAGCGTGAGGTGTCCGGTCAGCAAATGCAACCGGCTGGCCTGGTGCGCATCAGCATGCCCACGCCTTATGGGCATTACCGGGTATTGCCCCTGTTGGCAAAATTCCGCCAGATGTACCCGCTGGTCAAACTCGATTTGCAACTCAGCAACCGCAATGTTGATCTGACCGCCGATGGCTTTGACCTGGTCATACGTGGCCGCAACCCGCCGGATTCAGGCATGATTGCGCGCCGTCTGGAAGACACTGAAATTGTCGTCTGTGCCACGCCAGAATATCTACAGCGTTTTGGCGTGCCGACCAGACTGGAAGACCTGGACAGGCATGAATGCCTGCAATTTGTCTTGCCCAGTGCAGGACAAAACATCGTCTGGATATTCAGGCGCGATGGCGTGGATGTCGATTGGCCGACCAAAGGTGGCCTGACCTGTTCAGAAGATTTGCTGGGCATCATCACCCTCGCAAAAAATGGCGCTGGCCTGTTGCAGGCTTCCCGCTTCATGGTCGAAGATGATTTGCGTATGGGCCGCATGGTCGAGGTGCTGCAAGAATTCAAAGGGCGCACCCGGCCATTTTCCTTGCTCTACCCGCGTGACCGTCACCTGCCCTTGCGCGTCAGGGTGTTCATTGATTTTCTGGTGGCAGAACTGGCGCAAAATTGACATCCACCTGCCAGTTCACAACTTGTTGTATGACCCAGTCCGCATCATCGAGTGGCAAGTCATGGCCTGCCGTGGGATGCATGTGCAGAGGGCAATGCCATAAGCCTGCGAGTTTGCTTGAGCAAGCTGCATTGACGAGTTTGTCCTGTTTACCTGCGAGCAAGAGCAACGGAACATTACCCGAATATGGTGGTGCACGAAAACGCATGGCGGCCAGTAATTGCCGCAGGATATTGCCGACGCTAATAGGTTTTTCCTGTGCATATGCAGTCCAGCGCTTGATGATTGCTTTGGCCTGTTCTGCAGTTTGCAGATTGCTGGTGATGCGCAAGATCAAGCGTTCGCGCTGCTCGCTTGAGCCAAATAACATGGTTGCAATCAATGCCGGATAATTTGCTGGTCTCAGTCTATGGTAAAAGGGATTATGCGGTGCCACGCTGGTGTTGATCAGCACCACGCGTTGCAAATCATCGGGATACCGGTCTGCCCAGGCTAGCGCCACCATGGCACCCAGTGACACGGCCAATACCTGCACGGGCTCTGCTATCCCATGCACCTGCAATTGCCGGTGGCAATGCTCTGCCATTGCGGCTACCGTGGTCAGGCTGTGCTCAGCATGTAATTGACCGTTGCCAGGGAAGTCCAGGCATAGCACGCGCTCCGCCCCAACAGTTTGCTGGAAGCGTGCAGGAAAATCTCCCCAGTGCCTGCTCTCGCGCATGAGACCGCGCAATAGCACCCAGGTCGTCATGGTCTATACCAGCGTGCGACAGCCCGCTCCTGCAAGCGCAGGCGGGTAGGGCCCTGTGCCAGCCATTGCGCATGGCCGCAGGTTGCCCGCATCAGAAAATCCAGCCAGGAATTATGCCGTCGTAAAACCCGGCTCAATCTGTGTTGCGCTACCGGGTTGAACATGCCATGCCGCGAAAATAACTGGCGAGGGTTTTTCTTGACCCATAGCCACGATCCCATTTCCAGCGTCAGTGGCAAAAAGGTTTTGCTGCTGTCCTGTTGCGCCTGCAGGTAGAGGTAATCCCAGATATCGCCATGGGTGCGGTATTGCAGGCTTTGCGGTTCAAACAGGTAGGAATGATTCGGGTGGGTCTGCTCAAATAATTCTTCCAGCGCCAGGATGTCAGCCAGATGGTCTATGGGATGCACACTGTGCGCATGCGGGAACCAGACGCGGTCACGCAAGCCAAAGCCTGAATGGCAATCTATCGCCATGCTGAAAGGGCGGGCCAGCAATTCCTGTTGCACGGTGCGGCACAGCGCCAGGTTCTCTGCCTCCATCTCTGCGCCGGCAGCACCGCGATACCATGGCAGGCGCGGGCTGTAACGATGTCCACCGAGCAGGAACGGCACCTTGTCCTGCGCTTCGACCGGCGCATTGCGCATCAGATCGACACCGCTGGGATTGCAGCGCGTCGCCTGCCACATGCCACCCGGATTGATCAGCGGCATGAACACCAGACGCACATCCTGCAACATGTGCTGCAAACTCTTGTCCCACGACAAGCGCGTCAGCAAGCCGCGCAGGAAAGTCAGCAAGACTTGCGTGCCTATGCGTTCCAGCCCGTGTATGCCACCAAAAAAACCGATGGCAGGCAGACTGGGATCAGGGTTGCCGAGCGCCAGTTTATACACCGGAAATTGCCTGCTCTTGACCGCGACCTCGCACAAGACATCGACCTCCAGCTGTCCACGACCCAGGGCGATAATACGTTCCAATTCATTCAGTTCAGGCAGGGCAGACATGGCGCGTGCTTAAAAGTTAACCACGCCATGCTAGAGGAGCTATAAGCAGAATGCAAGAAACACGCAGCTTTTACCGAGAATTGATCAATTATGACCAACAGATGACAGATTTTTAAAATAGATTTATATAACCGACCAAACAGCAGTTTTCAGGCATAGCTGATAATTTTTGGTATTGGCTATATAGTCTTCTTTACCATCTATGATGACAATCTGCTTGCCGCCGGACACAAAAATCTTGTCATTTTTGAGTCGTGCCTTGTGACGGCTGATAAAACCTGGGTCATCGCCCTGGGTATCAAACGGGCTGATTTTTAGTGACTTCGTATCCAGTTTATAGACGGCTGTGTGACCAGCAATTCTCGCATCCTGATAGCCTAATCTGCCGATGATGAAAATCGCATCATCAACCAGGGTCGCTGTATGAAAATCCGTGGGCGGAAAAATTTCTCTGGCATAGCTATAGATATTGATGTCACCGCTCTTTTCAAACACAGTGACATCGTTATAGATACAGAAATCAGGGTCATAAAAGTCTTCGTGCTCACCACCAATTTCTATGATGCGGCCATCTGGCAAAATGCTAGTTGTCCGGCCATAGCGTTCATAGCACCAGATGATGTTGTCATCGTGACTTCCATCATCATGAAACGTTTCACTTGCACGCCATGCAGACGCGCCCGAGCGTATCATCGCCAGCCAAAACGGCTTATTGGTCTTGACCGCATTTCCTGTACCGAATTCCCTATATCTTGCTGCAAGATAGTCTGTTTTACTTACCTGCGGGTTTTCCTTGTAGGCTATTCCCAGTAATTGCGCGTGCATTTCTGCGCTGATGTCGTTGATATCTTCTCCCATGTTGACCAGGAGTTTGATGACATCCATATTGCTTGCTACTTCTATAGCGCGTTCGGGAATATGATTTTCCGTGTAGATATCAGCACCATGCTCAATAAGAAAGCGGACACAATCCAGTTGCCCAAGTGAGGCGGCGCTGATAAGAGGTGTGTTCAGAAATTCATCGCGGGCTTCAATGTCAAATCCAGTATTGAGCAAGAATTGCAGCATTGCTACATGATTATTCTTGATGGCATATTGCATGGCGCTTGCACTGCAACGACCAACTGCGTTTTTGTTTGCGCCTAGTTCCAGTAGTAATAAAACTTTCTGATCATCACCAAGTTGCACTGCCATCAAAAATGGCGTACGCGACCAAAAATCTACTGTCTCCAGGTTTCCAGTTTCTGAGATTTTTTGTCTAATGCTTGCATTCGTCCCAAACACTACTTCATGCATCACATCTGTCCACTCAAGCTGGTATTCTGCTGCACCTGCATCCAGCAGTAATTTGACTATGTCAAAGCGACCATTGTTGGACGCGACTCTGAGTGCAGACTCTCCATACTCAGTGATGTGATCAATATCTGCACCTTGGGCTATCATCTGCCTTACTTCGTCGTATAGTTCAGTACCATTTTTATAAACGGTTTGTAACAAATTTGGTGTATTCATTTTATCTATTCAAAGGAACTTTTCATCTTCGTGCATATCTCTTATAGAGACGCATGCTGAAATGAAAGCAGGACATTTGAAAACAGATTAACACACGCTTAATCTAGGTTAATTTAAAACAGGAGTTTGTTTTGTCTAATAATTTGCAACACATCGCGGCAGATGATGAAACCTACTGGTCAGGCATACGTGATCAGTACACAGTCTCACCCGATTTCATCAATCTCGAAAACGGCTATTTCGGTGTACAGGCGCGGCCTGTGTTTGAAGCTTTCCAGCGTTATCAGGCGCAGGTGAATGCCGAGACTTCGTATTTCTTGCGGGTGCGTTATGCGCCGATGTTTGTGCAAGTCATGCAGGCGCTCAAGGATTTTTGTGGCGTGGATGAGGGCGAGCTGGTACTGACCCGCAATCTGATCGAGGGCATGAATATTCTGTTGCAAGGTTATCCCTTGCATGCGGGGGATGAAGTCATCCTCGCTACCCATGATTACGATCTCGTCATCGATACCCTGCTGATGTTGGAACAGCGCAAACAGATACAACTGCGGCATTTGCAATTACCTTTCGACCCTGTCAGTGATGAAGAAATCGTCGCCCAGTATGAGCAGGCGATTACACCCAGGACCAAACTCATTCTCGTCACTCATATCGTGCACAGGACAGGGCAGATCATGCCAGTTGCCAAAATCACTGTCATGGCGAAACGTCACGGTGTTGATGTCATGGTTGATGCGGCGCATTCCTTTGCTCATCTGAACTACCGCATGACCGAGCTGGGGGCTGACTTTGTCGCCGTGAATTTGCACAAATGGCTGGGTGTGCCGCTGGGCGTGGGCATGCTGTATATACGCAAGAACCGGGTCGCGGATATTGCGCCGCTGTTTGGCAATGCCAAATTTGCCGACAATGAGATTTTCAAATTCACGCAAGTCGGTACGGTGCCGCCAGCAAATATCCTGACGGTGGTCGATGCGCTGCAGTTTCATGCATCCATAGGTTCCGCCAACAAGGAAGCGCGCCTGCGCTACCTGACGCAATATTGGGTCAATCAGGTGCGTGGTTTGCCCGATGTGCGCATCATGACCCCTACCGATCCACAACGCTCGTGCGCGATTGCCGGTTTTGGTATCGCTGGCAATTCTGGTCATGCGATTGTTGATTACCTCATGCGCGAGCATAAGATATTTACCGTCACGCGCGATCTGGATGGGCATGACATCGTCAGGGTGACGCCGCATTTATATACCAGCCTGGAAGACCTCGACAAGCTGGTGGCAGCGATTAAACAACTGACGCAAGCCTGATCGCGCGGGATGTAAGCACAAAGGCAATAAAATAATTTCCAGTTTACAGGATTTAATTATCCTATATAATGGAAATAATGGATATCAATACGATTATTGCCCGCAGGGTGCGTGACTTGCGCGATCAGCAAAAGCTGTCGCTGGATGCGCTGGCCAAGCGCAGCGGCGTCAGCCGTTCGAATATTTCGCTCATAGAAAGAGGCGAGAGCAGCCCCACCGCAGCCGCGCTAGACAAACTGGCGGTGGGCCTGGGGGTGACTCTGGCGTCTCTGTTTGAAGACAGCACGCCTGCTGCCGCGGCTTTGCCAGTCTCGCGTCTGGCCGAGCAGGTATGCTGGACTGATCCCGCTTCTGGCTACATGCGCCGCAACCTGTCTCCCGGCCTGCCTTCACCCCTGCAACTGGTCGAAGTTGAATTCCCGGCGGGGCAAACCGTGCGCTATGACAGTTTCCACCGTGATGTCGATATACAGCAGCAAGTCTGGATACTGGCGGGCCAGATGCGTCTCTCCGTTGGGGAGCAGGTCTGGGACTTGCAGACCGGCGATTGTCTTTCCATGGCGCTGGATAAGCCGATTACTTTCCATAATCCTGGAAAAATCGTGGCACGTTATCTCGTTGCACTGTGTAAGTAGCAGTCTCTTTCAGTTTTCAACTCATGGAGTAAATCATGTCTGAGCAAGTCCACATCCAGATTCTCGATGCCGCAGCAGCGCAGGCAAATGTAGCTGCATTGACCGATGTCTTGACGGACTGTGTAGCCGGTGGCGCATCCGTCAGTTTCATGTGGCCTTTGCCGCGCGAACGTGCGCTGCAATTCTGGCAGGGCGTGGCTGAAGGCGTGGCGCGCAAGGAGCGGGTCTTGCTGGTTGCCAGCGATGACAGCGGCGATATCCTGGGCACGGTACAATTGATCACCGCCATGCCAGACAACCAGCCGCACCGCGCCGATGTCGCCAAGATGCTGGTACACAGGAGGGCGCGTCGCAAGGGCATTGCACAGGCACTCATGGCGGCAGTTGAGCAAGCTGCCAAAACCGCAGGCAAGTCTGTGCTGGTGCTTGATACCGTCACAGGTGGCGATGCCGAACGCCTGTATGAACGTGCAGGTTGGCAGAAAGTGGGCGTGGTACCCAATTATGCCCTGATGCCGGATGGCGAATTTTGCGGGACGACTTTCTTTCACAAACAGATATAGCAGATTCAGCAGATAGAGTGGAGTAAACCAAATGCGCATCGCAGTGATTTCAGATATACACGGTAATCTGGCCGCACTTGAAGCAGTGACCGCTGATCTGCGTTTGCGTGCTGTTGATCAGGTCGTCAATCTGGGCGACAGCCTGTCTGGCCCCTTGCTGCCAAAGGAGACTGCAGATTTCTTGATGGCGCAAACTGGCTGGATACATCTGGCAGGCAATCATGAACGCCAGATACTGGAGCTGAACGAGCGCTCACGCTCTGGCGATAAGTATGCGCACCAGCAAACCACGGCAGAACAAAAAGCATGGATGGCTGGTTTGAAACCAGTGCTGCAACTCAATGCAGAAGTCTTGCTCTGTCATGGCACGCCAGCCAGCGACACCACGACCTTGCTGCAGGTAGCAGACAGGAATGCCACTGCGCAAGAAATTGAAGACAGGCTTGGACAGCAGGCCTCCACTGTCATCGCCTGTGGCCATAGCCATGTCGCCCGCAGTGTACGTACGGCGGCAGGGCAACTCATCGTCAATCCTGGCAGTGTTGGTCACCCTGCTTATGAATATGATTACCCTTACCCGCACAGGATAGAGTCAGGTTCACCCGATGCGCGTTATGCCATCCTGGAAAAGATGCCGCATGGCTGGACAGCCAGCCTGATCAATGTCCCTTATACCTGGCAGCACATGGCAGAACTTGCAGCCTTGCGTGGGCGTGAAGACTGGGTCAGTGCCTTGCAAAGCGGTTACGTGAATCAAGTCAGTCACTAAAATACTTATGAAAAATCAAAACACGGCACTCATCATCATCGACATGCAGCGTGGCATGGCTACACCAGAAGCTGGCCCTAGAAATAACCCCGGCGCTGAAGAAAATATTCGTCAGTTGCTGCTGGCCTGGCGTGTAGCTGGCAGGCCAGTGGTATTTGTCAGGCACATGTCGCGCACGCCAGGTTCATTATTCTGGCCGGGGCAGCCAGGTAATGAGTTTCAAGAAAATTTACTGCCGCTGACCAGTGAACATGTAGTCGAGAAGAATGTGACGGATGCCTTCGTCAATACCGGTCTGGAACGCTGGCTGCATGTGCGTGCGATCAAAGACTTGGTCATCGTCGGTGTCAGCACCAATAATTCAGTCGAGGCAACAGCCCGCAGTGCTGGTAACCTGGGTTTCAACACTATGGTAGTGGCTGATGCCTGCTTCAGTTTTGACAGACTGGATTTTAATGGCAAACCACAGACGGCAGAAGAAGTGCACATCAATGCGCTGAGCAATCTGCAAGGTGAGTATGCGACTGTGCTCAATACGGCAGTCTTGCTGGACTAAAGACACAGTCAGACATGCGCTGCGGTAATTTGCAACGAATATTACCGCTGCCACCACCTACCCCAAAACCCAAAAATTTCATAAAATGCCCGCACTGCCGCATGGGTCTGCGGATTAATTTACTGTATGGGAACTACCATGGCGATGGATGTCATAGATTACGAAATTTTTGGCGACGATATGCAATTCGTCGAAGTTGAACTTGACCCAGGCGAAGCCGCCATTGGTGAAGCCGGCACCATGTTCTACATGGAAGACGACATACAGATGGAAACCATCTTCGGTGATGGTTCTGCCGGTCAGACTGGCATCTTTGGCAAATTGCTGGGCGCTGGCAAACGCCTCGTAACAGGTGAATCCCTGTTCACCACGGTCTTCATGAACGGTGGTGTTGGCAAGAGAAAAGTTGCCTTTGGCGCGGCTTATCCTGGCAAGATCATTCCCATGCATCTGGATCAGCTCGGTGGTACGCTGCTGTGCCAAAAAGATGCCTTCCTTTGTGCTGCCAAAGGCGTGTCACTGGGCATCGCCTTTCAAAAACGTCTAGGTGCCGGTTTCTTTGGTGGCGAAGGTTTTATCCTGCAAAAGCTTGAAGGTGATGGCCTGGCATTTGTGCACGCCGGTGGCGCCATCATAGAAAAGACCCTGCATCCCGGCCAGACCCTGCGCGTCGATAGCGGCTGCGTTGTGGCGTTTACCCAAGAAGTGGATTTCGACATCAAGTTTGTCGGCGGCGTTAAAACAGCCTTGTTCGGCGGTGAAGGCATATTCTTTGCCCACCTGCGCGGCCCTGGCAAAGTCTGGCTGCAATCCCTGCCTCTGGCACGTCTGGCTAACCGCATCGTCGGCGCATCAAAAATTGGTGGCAGCCAGGGCGGTGAGCAAGGCTCGGTACTTGGTGGTCTTGGCAATTTGTTTGAAAAAGATTAAACCAATTTTTATGAGACCAGCCCGCTTGTGCTCTGCATAAGCGGGCTTTTTATTTTTGCGGCTCGATAAGCAATCTTTGCAGGAACTAAATTCGGCTTACTCCTGTCTATCTTCCTGCTTATAGCAGATTACTACTTTGATTTAACAAATTTACCCAGGTTGCCATGTTTAAAAAAATACTCGTTCTGTCCTTAGTACTTTCCAGCCAGCTGGCTATGACAGGCTGTGCCGTTGTCTATGACCTGGGGCAAGACTCCAACCAGCGTCAATGTGAAAAACTGCAGGACTGGAACGAGCGCAAGACTTGCCTGCAACAAAACAAGACGAGTTACGAGCAATATGAAAAGCAGCGCGAAGACTTGCGCAACAAGGGGACGGAAAAGAAATGAGGCAGGGGCTGGTGGCAGCCGGCAAGGTGCGCAACAGCCCCTGATAATAGAGGAGAAATGAGTAGAAATCAGTAGAAAAAGAAGCTGGAATTAATTTGCAGCTTGCGTTTCGATATTTTGCAGCAAGGATGCTTCATTAAAAGATTCGCAGCATATTTCACTGGAAGTGCGCGAGCCGTAATGCGAAATAAACTCATCAAAGCTGCCGCTTTGCGTGCTTTCCATCTCTGCCTGTTCCGCCAATGATTTTTCTGCCATTTTGGTATACAAGGCAAGTTGCTCAGGTGCAGGCGGGCGAGCGCGGAATTCATTTGCGAGGCGCGTGCTTTGCTGCAGGGCGAACTCGGTGAAAGAATTATTTGCGGCGCGTATCGCATCCAGTACCTTGGCTGATGGTGTCAGTTCAGGGTGCTGCAGTTTTTCAGTTTGTACCTGCATTGCCTGCGCGTGACAGGTGTCGCCACGCTGGGCATCAAGCAGGGCTGCTACCGGGGCAATACGTTCCAGTAATTCCTTGCCCCAGTCTTGCAATGAAATGGGTTCGCCATGGCGCGACAACATCAGGCCAGGGCGGCGGCCTTGTTTGACGGTCAGCGCAAAATTCTCGACATTTTCATCGCCTTCAACCTGATTGGTCAAAGGGCTTTCTTCCAGCGCACAGAACAACAGGAAGGCATCGAGGAAACGTGAAGTCTCAAGGCTGATGCCGAGCGGGTCGAAGGGATTGACGTCCATGCAGCGTACTTCTATGTATTGCACTCCACGTGCGCACAGCGCCTCTACCGGGCGCTCGCCGGTTTTGATGACGCGTTTTGGCCGTATCGTTGCATAAAACTCGTTTTCTATCTGCAGCACATTGGTATTGATCTGTACCCATTCACCGTTTTGCCGCGTGCCTATCTTTTCATACTCAGGGTAGGGCTGGCGCACTGCCAGCGACAGGCTGCGCATGTATTCCAGCAAGGTGTTATATGGCGGCACCAGGCCGGACTGGGCATTGTTCTGATAACCCAGGTCACTCATGCGCAGGCTGGTCGCATATGGCAGGTACAGGGTATCGTCCGATAAAGTTTCCAGTTGATGCGGGCGGCCACGCAGGAAAGGTGTCGATAGCGCAGGTGAAGCGCCAAACAGATACATCAGCAACCAGCTATAACGATGGAAATTGCGTATCAGGGCGATATAACTTTCAGACTGCACATGCATGGCACTGCCGCTGCTATGTTCGGCCTGCTGCAAGACTTTCCATAAATCTTCAGTCAGCGAATAGTTGTAATGGATGCCAGCGATGCATTGCATGCTCTTGCCATAACGCAGCGCCAGGCCGCGGCGATAGACGTGCTTGATCATGCCTATATGCGAATTGCCATACCAGGCGATAGGGATGTCTTTTTCTTCCGGCAGGCTGCAAGGCATGGATTGATGCCACAGCATTTCATTGCCCATGACGGTATAGGCAAAGCGGTGGATATTGTCGAGTTCGTCCAGCGCGGTGGCGATGTCTGGCTCCGCCGGGGTGATGAACTCCAGCAGGGATTCAGAATAATCGGTCGTGATCTGTGGATTGGTCAAGGCCGAACCCAGTGCCGGTGAGTGTGGTGTCAAAGCCAGTTTGCCATCCGCATGCACGCGCAGGGTTTCTCTTTCTATGCCACGCAGGCCACCAGCAAGCAAAGGACGGTTTGCATCACTATCTAGTAGCGCCAGGCGTCGGTTTAACAGAGTGCTCACGGTGTCTTCCTTCAAGATTTTGTTGTCTTTGCAATCAGATTTGCAAAAAATATCGAGCAAGCATAGCCGAAAAATGAAAATGGCATACGACAGCGCTCAAATTTCAAATATGAAAACTTTTTTAGTTTATAACAGTCTCATGACCAGCCGGTTTCAAGGTCAATGAAGTCCAATCAATCCCGCAATGCAGCAATGAAAGAAAAATTTCCTTGTTTTGTTGGCATCGCTTTAGAATGCTCTAATTAATTTCATACAGGAGTTGAAGTGTCTATCAAAAAGATGTCTGTACTCATGTCAGCCAGTGTACTTGGTCTGGCAACTTCCGGTCTGGTGCTGGCTGCTGAGCCCACACCAGGTTCTTCTCCCGTGCCACCCGTGGCAGCAAAGATCAAATGGCAGGAAACCCGACATGGCGAGGTCGTCACTGACGATTATCGCTGGCTGCAGAAAAAAGAAAATCCTGAGGTCATTGCTTACCTGAATGCAGAAAATGCCTATACCGAAGCACTGACTGCAGACATCAAACCCCTGTCGGAAAAACTGTATGCAGAAATCAAGGGCAGGATGAAAGAGGTGGATTTGTCCGTACCTGTGCGCCGTGGCAATTACTATTATTACTCGCGTACCGAGGCGGGCAAGCAATATCAGCTGTATTGCCGCCGTCGTGCAGGCTCTGACATGGCCTATGACGACAAGGCCGCAGAAGAAATCCTGCTCGATCAGAATGAAATGGCCAAGGGACAAAAGTTCTTTGCCGTTGGTGGCAGCTCCATCAGCCCGGATGAGCAATTGCTGGCTTATACGACAGACACGGTGGGTTATCGCCAGTACCAGTTGCAAATCAAGAATCTGCGCACCGGGCAAATACTCAGCGACAGTCAACCGCGTATAACCTCAATGGCCTGGGCCGCTGACAACAAGACCCTGTTCTATGTGCAGGAAGATGCCACCACCAAACGCTCTGACCGCCTGTTCCGCATGGAGATAGGCAAGCCGCCAGTAGAAGTTATGCACGAAGCCGTTGAGCAGTTTGACCTGCAGGTGAGCACCACCCGCGACAGGAAGTTCATCGTCGTCAATATCCACGCTACCGATACCAGTGAAGTCATGCTGCTGGCGGCAGATAAACCGCAAGAAAAATTCCACAGCGTGCTCGGTCGTGAGAAAGGTCATCGCTATCTTCTGGAACACCGCAATGGCGATTTGTATATCGTTACCAACAAGGATGCCAAGAACTTCCGCGTTGTGCGTGCACCACTGGCAACACCGGACAGCAAGCACTGGCAGGAAGTGGTCAAGCATGATCCTGAGGTACTGGTCTTTGGTGCCGACCTGTTCAAGGATTATATGGTTGTCACTGAAAAGACCCAGGCTCTGAATCGCGTCCGTATCTATGACTTCAACAACAAGCAATGGAAGACAGTAAAGTTTGATGACCCTGTGTATCTCGCCACCGGCGCAGGTACTCCCGAGTTTTCTGCCACCCGCTTCCGCATGTCGTATCAGTCACCGGTAACGCCAGTGACCACGCTGGATGTGGATATGGCGACAGGTCAGCGCTATGTACTCAAGCAGCAGGAAGTCGTCGGCGGCTATGATGCCAGCAAATATGAGAGCCGCCGCCTGTGGATGACGGCCAGGGATGGTGTCAAGGTACCCTTGTGGGCGGTGTATAAAAAGGGTGTGAAACTCGATGGTTCTGCACCTTTGCTGTTGTACTCGTATGGCAGCTATGGTTATTCCACCGAAGCGACCTTTACCTCCAGCCGCCTTAGCCTGCTGGACCGTGGCGTCATCTATGTGCAGGCACATATACGCGGTGGCCGTGACATGGGTGAGCACTGGCATGAAGATGGCATGCTGATGAAAAAGAAAAACACTTTCTATGATTTCATCGACAGTGCTGACTACCTCATCAAACAGAAATGGACCAGTGCAGACAGGCTGATCATCCAAGGCGGCAGTGCCGGTGGTTTGCTGATGGGGGCAGTTGTCAACATGCGTCCTGACTTGTTCCATGCCGTGCATGCTGCCGTGCCTTTTGTCGATGTCATGAACACCATGATGGATGCCAGCCTGCCCTTGACCACAGGTGAATACCTGGAATGGGGTAACCCGAATGAAAAACCGGCCTACGACTATATGCGCAGCTATTCACCGTATGACAATATCGCGCGCAAGGCTTATCCAGCCATGCTCGTGACCACAGGTTTGAATGACAGCCAGGTCATGTATTGGGAACCAGCCAAATACGTGGCCAAACTGCGTGATTTTAAAACCGATAAAAATCCGCTGCTGTTGAAAACCAATATGGCAGCAGGGCATGGTGGTGCATCAGGTCGTTACGATGCCCTGCGCGAAAATGCATTCAATATGGCCTGGATGCTGTCGCAATGGGGTATTAAAGAATAATTGGTTTGTCATTAATCTGGTCTCATCCTGCATGATGAGACCAGCTTCAGTCTGTTGAAAATATAAGGAATGAGGCATGAACTTCGCTTACACCATTATCTATGTCCCTGACGTTGCCGCATCGCTGGCCTTCTTTGAAAAAGCCTTTGGATTTGCTACCCGTTTCCTGCATGAATCAGGCATGTACGGCGAGCTTGATACCGGTGCTACGACGCTGGCTTTTGCTGCGCATGCCATGGGCGATATGAATTATTCCTGTGGTCATGTAGCTGCACACAGTTCAGAAAAGCCATTGGGAATGGAAGTCGCGTTTACCACCGCCAATGTAGCTGCTGCTCATGCGCAGGCGATTGCTGCGGGTGCCAAGGAATTGTCTGCCCCGGCTGAAAAACCCTGGGGCCAGGTAGTATCTTATTTGCGTTGCCCTGATGGCAGCCTGGTGGAATTGTGCACGCCTATGGGCGGCTAGTATCATTCAAACCGATGATGAGAAAATCCCGCTTGATAATGAGCCGAAGCTCGTCAGCGGGATTTTTATTCCCATGAAAAATATTTCTTTTGCAGTTTCTGTACCGTGCCATCTTTTTGCAAGTTTTCATAAGCCCTGCGCCAGGCACGTTCTTCTTCTTCGCTGACGCCTAAAGAACTTGCCATATACAGCTCGGCACCACCCATGGTCAGCCCGGTGTTAAAGTCTTCAAGACGATAACCAAATTCTTCTATCGCAGAGACCATCACCGGATAACCTGAATAAATCGCATCGAGCCCGCCCAGTTGCAATAACTTCAGCAGGCTTTGATAATCTTTTTCAAAGCGAATATTCCGAAAATTTTGCGCATGTAATTCTTGTTCAAGTGAAGAGCCACGTATGATACCTACCCGCAAACCGCGCAATTGCTCCAGTGAGGCAATTTCAATATTGATACTGCCAGCGGTCATCGTACGTTTGCCAAAAAACCGGTTGGGTGTCGAGGTCAGGTGGATCAGCCACTTGAAGCTGGTTTCCCGCTCTGCCGTTCTGTCCAGGGGGAAAACCCCATAAGTCTGGCCGTCTTTGGTCATCTTGACTGCTCTGGCCCAGGGATAAACACTCAGATCGGGTTTGCGCCCCAGTTGGGCTGACATGGCCGTAATTAATTCATGCACATAGCCTTGCGGAGCATTTTTCTGCAACCATAGATAAGGGGGAAGTTCGGCAGAGACCCATTTGATTTGCCCGTCGGCAGCGGGCTGCGCCTGACCGGGCAGGTTGAATAGTAAAGCAAGCAGGAAAATGAATTTTCTCATCTTAGTCCCATACTGCAAATGTAGCCAAAATGTAGTCCAATATAGCTTGATGTAGCCATTTTTTGGTCGTTTTACCAAGCTTGCAAGTCTGAGTAAAAATCATGTTCCCAGAGAAATTCCAGTATTCAGGCTATGGCCGGTCAGGTCAAGCGAATTTTTATCACGTAGGCTGTTTTTTTCTGCCAAATAAGTGTCCAGAACGAGAGTAATTTGCCATTTGTATTTTGCCTGGAATTGTCTATAACAATGATTAAGGCAGTTGCACATCCTGTCGTTTTTTTCTGCTGGAGATTATTGTAAAACCAAGATGGCCAGGCAAGCTTCAACGACAGGCCAACTGATCTTGCAATTAACCAGGCAGAGCATACGATGCTTGCTGTCTTGTCCCCTGACCATGGTGGTCACCGCGATATTCTCGCAACTGCCTCAGTGCTTTCTTACCTTAATGGAGATAGTCATGAGACGCAGACTGTATTTCATGTTGCCTGATCTGGCCAGCGCCAGGGCCATGCTCGATGAACTTTTACTTGCACGCATAGATGAGCGACACATGCATTTTTGCGCCAGGGAAGGCATGCTGCCAGCCGATATGCCGGAAGCTAATTCTTTCCAGAAAACGGACCTCATACATGGTGCTGAAGTTGGCATGCTCATCGGCGGTATCGCAGGCTTGCTGGCGGGTGGACTGTGGCTGATCTTTCCGCCCGAAGGCATAGAAATGCGCATACTGGCGGTACTGGTCTCTGCGATAGGTGGTTCGCTGTTTGGCTCCTGGGCATCTGGCAAGGCGGCCAAGTCCATACCCAGTTCCAGTCTCCAGCCTTTCATGGATGACATAGACAGCGGCAAAGTCTTGCTGATGGTGGATGTGCCCTTCAAGCGGATAGCAGAAATCCAGCAGCTGGTCAGTAATCGCCACCCTGAAATCCGCTTTGGTGGTGTTGATCCGCATGTGCCGGTGTTCAGTTAACAGTTAATTGATTGCTTTCTGCATGCGCGCACTCTGTCCTTTGTGAGCAGGGTGCGGCATCTTTGTTCCTCCAAAACGACCCGCTTGCATAAGCGCCAATTCGGCATACAATGACTGGTTTTTATACAACATTGCCGAACATGACAGTGAATGCCCTTGAGTTGCACCAGCTGTGCAAGAACTTTGGCCGCCCAGCCGTAGAGAACCTGAACCTCACCGTGCGTCGTGGTGAGTTATATGCCTTGCTGGGGCCCAATGGTGCGGGCAAGACCACGACATTGCGCATGGTGGCAGGGTTGATCTCTCCCGATTTTGGCAGCATCCATATACTGGGGCAGGAACTGGCTGCCGACCCAGCACTGGCCAAGAGCAAGCTCGCTTACCTGCCTGACGACCCCATGCTGTACAACAAGCTCAAGCCATTTGAGTATCTGGAATTTGTCGCTGGCCTGTGGGGTGTCCCGGCAGAAGTCGCTGAACCCAAGGCGCGTGAATTGCTGGAATGGCTGGATTTGTTGAAGCATGCAGACGAGCTGACCGAAGGTTTCTCGCGCGGCATGAAGCAAAAGCTGGCGCTGGCCGGTGCCCTGATACATCAGCCTGAACTGATCATCCTTGATGAACCACTAACGGGTCTGGACGCTGCCGCTGCCAGACAGGTCAAGGATGTCTTGTTGAACCATGTCAAACAGGGTGGCACGGTTATCCTGACCACCCATATTCTCGACGTGGCCGAGCGCCTGGCAGAACGCATAGGCATCATACAAAACGGCAAGCTCATTGCGGAAGGCACGCTGGAAGAATTGCGCAACCAGACCAGCCAGACTGCGGGTACTCTGGAAGAGGTTTTCCTGCAATTGACGGAGCCCGCATAATGGCGCGTGTTTTGCAATTCAAACCAGGCAGTGCCGCCTGGTTGCTGGCGCACGAGTGTCGTCTGGCTTACTACGATATGGGCGAGAACAAGCCTGGCCGCAAGGCGGCGCGTGGCATGGCTGCATTTAGTATTTGCTTCCTGGGGTTCATGTATCTGTCTGCCCACTTTGGTGTCTGGCTGCTCATGCGCAAGATGCCAGTCTTGCAAGATGCGCTGCCAGCACCCATGCTGATTGGCGCAGGTCTCGCCATGCTGGTGATTTTCAGTTTCATGCTGTCGCTGGGTTTGACGCGCAGCGTGCGGGCATTGTTCGAGCGTGGCGATCTGGATTTGCTGTTGTCGTCGCCGCTGTCATCACAGACCATATTCAAGGTCAGGCTGACCGGCATTATCTTTTCTGTAGGCATCTGGTTCTTTGCCTTGCTGACGCCAGTGGCGAATACAGGATTGATCTTGGGTCAATGGCGCTGGCTGGGTATTTATCCTGCCTTGTTTGCCATGGCTGTACTGGCCGCAGCTCTGTCGATGTTGCTGACCTTGGCGCTGGTCAAGAGCCTGGGGGTACGCAAGACCAAGACGGTGGCACAAATCCTTGGTGCCCTGACTGGTGCAGGCATGTTTATCATCACTCAGTTATTCGGCAATCTGGGCAAGGACATGCGTGAAGGCATGCTTCAACATATCATGCCCTGGTTCCAGCCCGGTGGTATGCTGGATGCAGACAGCATCGTGTGGACACCCGCAAAGGCCTTCTTTGGTTCACCAGGTGCCATAGCGGGTTTCCTGCTTTTCAGTGCCCTGATCTACTGGCTGACAGCACAGTCCACCCACAAGTTTTTTATCACTGGCGTGCAACAGGCAGTTGGACAAGTCCGCAAAGCTGTCCCTCAGGGGCGGGAGCAGGGTAGGGCAGGGCATGCCACCCACTTTGGCCGCAGCCTGCGCAGTACCATCATACTCAAGGAGTGGCGTCTGATAGCACGCGACCCTAACCTGATTTCCCAGGTCTTGCTGCAATTACTGTATATCGCTCCCTTGTTCTTTTTGATTTTCAAATCCAAAGCGCTATTACCAGGTGCCGCATCCGGCCTGGTGTTCCTGGCTGCATCGCTGGCCGGTTCACTGATCTGGATCATCATCGCTGCGGAAGATGCGCCTGACCTGTTGCAGGCAGCGCCAGTCAAAGGCAGTTTCATCCTCAGCAGCAAATTGCTGGCGGCAGTTTTGCCTATATTGATACTGATTTTACCTGCACTGCTGTGGTTGCTGATGCAACAATTTTTACTGGGCCTGGCCGTCATCGCCTGCACCCTGGCAGCGATGCTGAGTTCGGCGCTGATCCATCTGTGGCAATCCAAACCGGCCAGCCGCGCCCAGTTCAACAAGCGCGGGCAGACGCAATTGATGGCAAATCTGCTTGAGGCTGCCACCAGTTTTTCCTGGGCTGCCTGCATCTTTGTTGGGATGCAATATGGCATCTGGGTGTTTGCACCTATTGCCGTTGCTACACTTGCCCTGGGTGTCGCCTGGTTTAGCCGTATTGAACGAAATCTTTAATCATTAGTCTATTATCATCAGCCTATTATTGGTCTTTTTTTTGTGTTTTTCTGGCTTCTTTCTGCTTCATTGCTGCGTACCTAACAACCTGGGAAATCTCTTACCATGCCTGTGTTCACGAAGAAACGCGTTTTTGTAGCCCTTGCCGTACTGCTGGTTGGCGGTGCTGTCGCCATGTACTATCAAAAGGAAAACAGCAAGGCCAAGGAAGAGGAACCCAAGTACAAAACTGCTGCCGCTGACAAAGGCAATATCACCCAGACTGTCACGGCCAGCGGCACGCTCAATCCGGTGGCACTGATCAATGTAGGTTCGCAGGTATCTGGTACGGTGGTGGAATTGAAGGCCGACTTCAATGACCGCGTCAAGCAGGGCCAGGTTTTGCTGAAGCTCGACCCGACCATCTTCAATGCCCAGATCAAGCAAAGTGAAGCCAGTCTGGCATCTGCCGAGGCATCAAAACGCCTGGCGCAAGCCACGCTGGATCGTAACCAGAAGCTGGTCACACAAAACTATATCTCTGGCACCGCCATGGACCAGGCCAAACGCGAAGTCGAAGTGGCAGATGCCAATATCAAACTGGCGCGTGCACAACTAGACCGTGTCAAGGCTGACCTCAACAACAGCGTCATACGTTCACCTATAGATGGCGTCATCATCAAGCGCACGATTGATATGGGGCAGACTGTGGCAGCCTCTTTCCAGACGCCTAACCTGTTCCAGATTGCGCGTGACCTGACCAAGATGCAGATCGATACCAGCGTATCAGAAGCCGATGTCGGCTTGCTCAAGGATGGTTTGCCTGCGCGTTTTGTCGTCGATGCCTACCCTGACCGTGAATTTGAAGCCAAGTTGCGCCAGTTCCGCCTCGCGGCGAATGTGCAGCAGAATGTGGTGACCTATAACGTGGTGCTGGATGTCGATAACAAGGATGAATTGCTGAAACCCGGCATGACAGCGCAGGTGCGCCTGGTCGTTGGCAGCCGTGAAAACGTCGTGCGCATACCTACCGCTGCGCTGCGTTACAAGCCCAGCGAAGAAGAGCAGGCCAAAGAAGCCAAGGCGCTCAAGGACAAGGAAAAAAATGCCAGCGGATCGGCTGCTGCCTCAGCTTCCGCCAGTGCCAATTTGCCAGCGCCTGACGTTGATGATGACGTGGCCTTCCGTACCAAAAAAGACCTGACCCGCACCTTCAAACTCTACAAACTCGATGACAAGAATCAGGCCAAAACTGTCGATGTCAAAATCGGTTTGTCGAATTTTAAATACACCGAAGTCATTTCCGGTGATTTGAAACCTGGTGACAAAGTCATTACCCGCGCACTGGATAAAGCCGGGGCACGCTGATGAGCGATACCCTGATAGCGATACGCCAGGTGACCAAGAGTTATTTCTCTGGCGGCGTAGAAACCAAGGTCTTGCATGGCATAGATGTGCAGGTGCCGCGTGGCGATTTTTTGGCCGTCATGGGCCAGTCCGGCTCCGGCAAATCCACGCTGATGAATATACTTGGTTGTCTCGACCAGGCCAGTAGCGGTTCTTATCTGCTCAATGGGGTTGATACCCTGAGCCTGTCGCGTGCTGAACTGGCAACCATACGCAACCGCACTATCGGTTTTGTATTCCAGAGCTTCAACCTCATCAAGCGCATGAGCGTGGCAGAAAATGTCGCCCTGCCTTTGATCTATGCGGGTGTCGGGCGTGACAAGGCACACAAGAAGGCGCTGGTGGAACTTGAAAGAGTGGGGCTCAAGGAGTATGCCAAACGCCTGCCGAATCAATTGTCTGGCGGCCAGCAACAGCGTGTGGCGATTGCCCGTGCCCTGGTGGCTGATCCGCCATTGATACTGGCAGATGAACCTACCGGCAACCTGGATACACAGACCAGTGAAGACATCATGCGTTCGCTACAGCAATTGAATGCAGACCGTGGCATCACCATTTTGCTGGTCACGCATGAGCCGGATATTGCCGCCTATAGCAAACGCCTGGTACGGCTCAAGGATGGTCATGTGTTATATGATGGCCCGGCGGCAGAGGGCTTGCGCCAGCTGGCGGCCTCACATGCTGAATACTCAGAAGCACAGGGAGGTAGCAAATGAATTTCCTCCAGGTTTTTATAGAGGCATTCCGTTCCATGAATGCCAATCGCTTGCGCACGGCCCTGACCATGCTGGGCATTATCATCGGTATTACCTCGGTCGTCATGATGCTGGCCGTTGGTGAAAGCGCGAAAAAATTCATCGCCAAGGAGCTGGAAGTATTGGGCAGCAATCTGATGATTATCTCGCCAGGCGCGAACCGTACCCAGGGCGTGCGCGCACGTACTGGTACTGCCCCTTCTTTGTCGGTAGAAGATGCATTGGCCCTGAATGACTTAAGCAGCCTGAATGGTGCCGCGCCTGCCTTGCAGGGCTTTTTCCAACTGACGGTAGGGAATGACAATTCCAATAATGCCGTGCTTGGTGTCACGCCAGAAATGTTCAAGGTGCGTAACTGGAAAGTCGATCAGGGCAATGAATTCAGTGATTCCGACATCCGTGGTGCGGCACGCATGGTCATCATAGGCAAGAAACTGGCTGATCAATTTTTTTACAAAGATAATCCCATAGGCCAGTTCGTGCGCATCGACAATGTGCCCTTCCAGGTGGTTGGCGTATTACAGGGGGAGGGCCGCATGTTTGATGGTGGTGACCTCGGTGAGATGGTGCTGATCCCGATTACCTCTGCCCGCGCGACCCTGATGCGCAGCCCTTTCCCGCGCAATGTGCATTATGTCGTGGTGCAGGGCAAGAGCGACAAGCAGTTGAAGGACGCAGAAGAAGACATCAAGGACATGCTGCGTGACCGCCACCATATCAAGGCCGGACAGGAAGATGATTTCCGCATCGATAACCTGGCCTCGATTGCCGAGACCGGTGCCAAGATCAGTGCGGGCCTGGCTGCCATGCTGGGTGCCATTGGTGCCATCTCTCTCATCGTAGGGGGCATAGGCATCATGAATATCATGTTGGTGTCAGTCACTGAACGTACCCGAGAAATAGGTATACGCATGGCGATAGGTGCCAAGCCACGTGACGTGTTGTTGCAGTTCCTGACCGAGGCTGTGGTGATTTGCCTGGTTGGCGGCATCATAGGCATTTTGCTGGCGATGGCGGGTGCGGCGGCGATTACTTCTACCGGTAAACTCGAAGTCGTCATAGGTTTGCAAGCGATGGTTGTGGCCTGCGGCTTTGCCAGCTTTGTTGGCATCTTCTTTGGTTTTTACCCTGCACGTCGCGCTTCACGTTTATTACCTGTAGATTGTCTGCGCTATGAGTGATATATGTTTACCACTAAGAAATGAAAAAAAATAAGGAGTAGCGAGCGATGAGTTTACTAGGTAATATTTTGTGGCTGATACTGGGTGGATTTTTTACTGGCCTGGCATGGTGGTTTGCAGGTCTGCTCGCTTTTATCAGCGTCATAGGCATACCCTGGGGCAGGGCCTGTTTTGTCATAGGTCAGTTGAGCTTCATGCCTTTTGGTAAAGAAGTCGTCAACCGCGCCGATGTCAGCGGGCAGGAAGACATAGGTACCGGGGCACTCGGCCTGGTGGGCAATATTATCTGGTTCATCTTTTTGGGCCTCTGGCTGGCATTGGCCCATTTGATGTCTGCTCTGTTTTGCTTTATCACCATCATAGGCATACCTTTTGGCATACAACATCTGAAGTTGGCAGCAATTGCCATAGCGCCTATAGGTAAGACGGTCGTGGATAAATAAAGCCAGAACAAAAAAACAAAAAAGCTCAGGATTTTTAGTCCTGAGCTTTTTTGTTTTGGTGCAGCGGATTATTTCTTGCTCTTCGCCATCAGGCCTTCAAGTACCTGCATGGTCGCTGCGCCCAGCTGGTCGCGTGAAATATTGCTATTAGCGCCACCTACCATCGCCGGATTGGTCAGGAAACGGCCATCGACAATAAAGGTCGGGGTGCTATCGACCTGGTAGCTGGAAACCAGCTTGCCCAGACTTTGTAGTTTGCCAAGTACAGAGAAAGAATTATAAAAACTCACGAACTTGGCTTTGTCTATGCCATTCTTGACTGCCCATGCAATATTGTCATCGTCGCTGGACAAACGGTTTCTTTCCACATGCCAGCTAGCCAGTACCTTCGCATGCAGGCTGGCTTCCAGATTCATGGCTTCCAGTGTCAGGAACAGATGTGCTTCTGGGTCTTTGGCACCGGTCAGTGGCAAATGGATGCGGCGGAAAACGATATTGTCGCCCTGCTTTTTCACCCACTCATTGATGGTTGGTTCCAGCGCATTACATGCCGGGCAGTGGTACATGAAAAACTCGATGATTTCAATTTTCTTGCCCGTGGCCTGGGTGGCTTGCGGGTTTTTGAGGGTAATGAAATCGCTACCTTCTTTTGGGGCGGCTGGAGAGGCGAGCGCTGTCGCAGAGACAAAGCCCAGGGTGACAAGTAATAAGCGTAAGAAGCGCATGGGTTCCTTTTATCAGATAGCAAAAATCGGGTAGCAAAAATCAGGTAGCAAAAATCAGGTAGCAAAACAAGGCGCTGAGCTTACCAGTATTTTGGCAATCTGGCAGCGACTCAGCACATTAGTGGTTGAAGACTGCTGTTGGACAGGCAATTGGCGGAATTGTTCACGGATATTGTTCACGGATATGAAGTCTTGATACAAACAGACTATAAATTGCGACATATTCATGAAATATCTTTAAATAGCAGTGCAAACGACCAAAATCTTGCGCAAAAACTTGCGTGACGCCGGTATTCGTAGAAAAATGAAACCGTACTCCCCGTCAGTGACCGGAGTAACGGGGGAGATGTCAGCCCAGCAGCAATCACCGCTTTAGCCCAGATTAGCCCAGACTATGGAGCATCTGCAATGATGACCGTGCCCATCGTGATTGACTTCGAAGCCTCAGGCTTTGGCAAAGGTAGCTACCCTATTGAGGTAGGTTACTCGCGCCGTCATGGTGAAGGCTGGTGCACTCTCATCAGGCCAGAATCTGACTGGCAGCACTGGGACGTCCACGCTGCCCGCATACACTGCATTCCGCGCGAAATTCTGGTTGAGAGAGGCAAGTCAGCCAGCCTCGTGACCGAGCAACTGAATACTGAACTGGCGGGTATGACGGTATATACCGACGGCTGGACCCAGGACTATGTCTGGATGGCGCTCTTATATGATGCGGCCGACAGGGTACCGAATTTTCGCCTGGCCGATTTGCGCGAGATCATCAGTCCACAGCAGGAAGGCCTGTGGCATGCCACCAAGGACCAGGTGCAGGAAGATTTGAATATTTCACGCCACCGGGCCAGCAATGATGCACGGATTTTACAGATGACCTGGTTGCGTACCTATGATGCAGTGCACTGCCACGGCTGAGAAACTGCATGCACCTTTGTTTGTCTTCCCGCAACATCCCTTAAAATAAATATCAAAATTATATTCAGGCAGTGCAAAATACAGGCTTGCCTGGATTTCCCCGCGGGAAATCTGCTTGCGCTGTGCGGAAATGCGAGGAGATGAGTGTTGAAAAAATGGATCATACGCCTGTTATTGCTGGTCATAGCCCTGATAGTGATCCTGGCAGCCTATCTCTTGCTGGCACCTGTGCCTATCAATCCGGTTGCCTGGCAGGCCACGCCTTTTGCCGGTTATTCGCCACCGCATGCACGTAATGAAAAACTGGCTGCGCTGAAAACCATAGATATAGGCGAAGAAACCGGCCCCGAGCATATCGCCATGGGACCGGACGGCAAGCTGTATGCCGCTGTCACCTCCGGTGCGATCTTGCGTATGCAGCCAGATGGCAGCCAGCGTGAAGTCTGGGTTAATACTGAGGGCAGGGTGCTGGGCTTCATGTTTGATGCGGCAGGCAATATGATTGCAGCAGATGCGTTTCGCGGCATACTCTCGATTGCGCCTGACAAGCAAATCACTGTCCTCGCTGACAAGATAGGCGACAGCCCCATCCTGTATGCCGATGCCGTTGTCGTTGCCAAATCCGGCAAGATTTATTTCACGGATGCCAGCCAGCGCTTTGGTGCCAAGGAATCTGGCGGCACCTTCCACGCCAGCGTACTCGACATCCTCGAACATTCAGCGACCGGGCGGGTATTGGAATATGACCCCGCGACGAAACAGACGCGCCTGATTGCCGATGGGCTGTGCTTTGCCAATGGCCTGGCACTCAGTGCTGATGAACAAAGCCTCATCGTTGCCGAAACCGGTGAATACCGTATCTGGAAAATAGCGGTCACTGCTGACTCCCTGCATATCAAAAACAAGCCAGATAAAAAACTGGCCACTATCCTGCTGCGTGATTTGCCCGGCTACCCTGACAATCTCATGCGTGGCCGCGATGGCCGTATCTGGCTGGGCCTGGCCAAACCACGCGGCGCGGCGATTGATAACATGGCAGAGACACCCTGGCTGCGCAGCATTACCCTGCGTCTGCCACGCGTATTGTGGCCAGTGCCACCAGCCTATGGTCATGTGCTGGCATTTAATGAGGCTGGCAAAATCGTCGCTGATTTGCAAGATCCCACAGGGCATTATCCAGAAACCACAGGTGTCACCGAAACCGAAGACCGCCTGTATATCCAGAGCCTGCATGCGCATGGCATAGGCTGGTTACCGAATCACCTGGTCAAGAAATGAAAAGCATGCCCGCCATCCCTGAAGTCGATGTACTCGTCATCGGTGGCGGTATCAATGGCACCGGCATCGCCCGCGATGCAGCCGGGCGTGGCCTGAGTGTGCTGTTATGCGAAAAAGATGATCTGGCCTCGCATACTTCATCAGCATCGACCAAGCTCATTCATGGTGGTTTGCGTTATCTTGAATATTATGAATTTGGCCTGGTGCGCAAGGCCTTGCAGGAACGTGAAGTGCTCATGCGCTCTGCACCGCATATTATCAGCCCTTTGCGTTTTGTCATGCCGCACGACAAAGGGCAGCGTCCGGCCTGGATGATCAGGGCGGGCCTGTTCCTGTACGACCACCTGGCGAAACGCGAATTATTGCCCGGCGCAGAATCCATCAACCTGCAAAAACATATCGCCGGACAACCCCTGCTGGCAGACTTTCGCCGTGGTTTTGCCTATTCTGATGGCTGGGTCAATGATGCCCGTCTGGTTGTGCTGAACGCCATGCAGGCGGCAGAAAAAGGGGCCACCATCATGACGCGCACCCGTTGCGTGTCGGCCAGACGGCAGGCGGAACACTGGCTGGTGCAATTGCAAAAGGCCGATGGCAGCATGATGATGGTGCAAAGCCGCAGCCTCGTGAATGCTAGCGGCCCCTGGGCCATCAATACCTTGCAGCAGGTCCTGCATCAGGGTGCAGTCCAGCATTTGCGCCTTATCAAGGGTAGCCATATCGTTGTGCAGCGCCTGTTCCATCACCCTTATGCGTATATCTTCCAGCATCCTGATGGCCGTATCGTATTTGCCATACCCTATGAACAAGACTTTACCCTGATAGGCACGACCGACCTGGATTACCAGGGCTCACTCGATGAAGTGGCAATCAGTGAAGCAGAAGTCGCCTACCTGTGTGAACTGGCCAGCCATTACTTTACCCAGGCCATCAGCCCTGCCGATGTCTTGTGGTCATATTCAGGCGTACGCCCGTTGGTGGAAGAAACCGTGGAAACAGGCAAGGAAAAAGCTGCCGCCCTGACCCGCGATTACCGGCTGGAACTTGATACTGCCGGTGCACCGGTGCTAAATGTATTTGGCGGCAAGATCACCACTTACCGCAAACTGGCCGAAGAGGCCTTGTCCATGCTGGCACCCCTGCTGAATAATGCCAACTCTGCCTGGACAGAACATGCCTGCCTGCCCGGCGGTGATATTTATGGCGAGTCGCCAGAAAACCGCGCCGTCAGTGAATTTCACTTATTCATACACCAATGCCAGCAACAATATGCCTGGCTGCCGCCGCATCTGGCAGAACGCTATGCCCACGCCTATGGCAGCCGTATCCACGTCTTGCTTAAAGATAAATACTCACTGGCCGACATGGGCGAGATGCTGGTGCCGGGTCTGTATGTGGCTGAAGCGGCCTATCTGGTCACGCATGAATGGGCACGCACGGTTGATGACATACTCTGGCGCCGCAGCCGACTGGGCCTGCATTTGCTGGGGGAAGACACCAGTCATTTGCAGGAATGGCTGGACCTCCATACTGCGCCAATCCAGTTACCCGTTCTCTAGCCTGTATCAGCCCGACATTCAGCCTGACATGTAGCCTGACATTCAGCCTGACATGCAGATGTCATAGCAAACTACTATCATCCTCGTTTCCTGGTGCAGCATACGGCTGCTGACTATCCCCGAGTTTCGCAGTTTATCCCCAGAAATTTGCGCACTGTCGCAAGTCTGTGGCTAGCTTTCCCGGCTTTGCTTATTCTGATCATACCAAATCAAAAAACGGGAGATGGCCATGAACAAGACTGCATATATGAACGCGTTGCGCCAAGCCCTGGATGGCTTGCCCGCCAGCGTCATTGAAGACACCATGTGGGAATATGAGCGCAAGTTCGTCGATGCCATGGTGGCAGGCAAGTCTGAAGAAGAAATCGCAGCGGGCCTGCCCAAGCCTGAACTGCTGGCGGCACAAAAGAAAACCAGCATGCGTTATCAGGCATTAAAAACAAATTTCAGCCTTGGCAATGTTGCGGGTTTGCTGGTTGCCCTGATAGGTCTGATGATTTTTAACCTGTTCATGCTGATCCCGGCTGTGGCCTACTTCAGTCTGCTGTGCTCAGCCTATATAGTGGCCATGGTGATGTATGTGGCTGGCATAGGCATCACTGCTGCCAGCATCTCTGGTGTTGAACAGTTCAACTTTGATATCCCTGTTGGCAGGCACCATGTTCATAATCACAACGATAATCATCGTATCCGCAATCACAATGTCAGGGTGGATGTGACAGAAACAGGCATACTCATTGATGGTGAAAAACAGGATGAACATGGCCAGGCGGCAGCTTCGCTACCTGCCGCACCGGTAACGGCATCTGTGGCTTCGGCGACATCCACTACTTCAGCTACTTCAGTTGCATCAGCAACAGCCTCAGCCTCAGCCGCCTCCGCAACTGTGGTCACACGCACGGTCAGCACAGAAAGCCAGACAGAAAAATTGCATGTAGAGCTTGGTAATCACTTTTCCGGCACCAAGTTATTCTCAGGTTTGGGTTTGCTGCTGGCTTCGATTGCCCTGATGATGTTGAGCATGTTCATGACCAAATACACCTTCATCGGCTTCAAGCATTATTTACGCTGGAACTTGTCGCAATTGCAGCTGGGTCATGCAGCCTGATGAGTTCGCAGTTTTCGATTTTTAGTTTTACTTGGTTTTTTAGTTTCATTTAGCTTCAGGAGGAAAAAATGAAAAATATCATACGCACAGGCATAGGCATGTTGGGCCTGGCCGTCGTGTTGACGGCATCCAGCGTGGTCTTCATGAGGGCGCATGCCAGCAATGTTGTCAGTAGCGGCTCGGCAGCCAGTGAAGTCCGCCCCGTGACGGCATCCATCGTCAATATCGTACTCAGCGGCCCTATCGACCTGGCACTGAAACAGGCGGCAACGCCAGAGCTGCTCGTCAAGGGCGATGCAAAGCTGGTGTCCAGGGTGACCACCAGGCTGGAGGGCAATACCTTGTTTGTCGGTACCCGCGGGATCTATATCTCCGTCGGCAAGACTGAGCAAACCAGGATAGAACTGAGTTTACCCGGCCTGGAAAAACTGCAGACTTCTGGCAGCGGTGACGCCGTCATCAAAGGATTCAAGGGCAATAAACTTGAAGTAAGCCTGCAGGGTTCAGGCAATATCAACCTTGATGGCGATTATCAGCAAGTATTTGCCAGCCTGAATGGCAGCGGCGACCTGAATCTGGGTCTGGGTAATAGTGAGTTGCTGGAGCTTACTTCCAACGGCTCTGGTGACAGCATCCTCAAAGGCCAGGTCAAAAGCTTTACTGCCAGATTGTCGGGTTCCGGCGATTTGAAAGCATCTGCACTCAAGAGTGCTGTGGTCAACCTGAATTCCATGGGTTCATCTAGCAGCAAGGTATTTGCTGGTCAGGAAATCAAGCTCAAAGTCACTGGTAGTGGCGACGTGCATGTGTCTGGCAACCCGGCAAAACGCAATGTAGAGCGCCATGGTTCAGCAGATGTACATTGGGAGTAAGCAGCTTATCGCATGACAATCACATGATAATCAGGTGTTTTAATACAGGATAAACCCAAATTGGTGCAGCTTGAACTGTTGTTAATTGGTTCGCCTTAGTAGGTGTTGTTAAAAAGAATGAAATTTTCTACAGGAAATTTTTACTTGTAGAAAATTTTATTCTTTATATCATTCATTTTTATGCTTAATATTCGACGCTGAGTCGCTGGTAATGAAACTCTATTTACTTGACGCTTTTTTCTGCAATAATCATTGCGCAGTTGTAAGTATTTGTTTCAATCGAAAAAATTAAAATTTGTGTGCGCGCTGTTTGTGCATGCAGATTTTTCTGACCAACCTGACCTGCCAAGAATCATGACTGCTACCAAAAGTAAGTGCCTTACCGCGTTATTTGTTGTGTTCAGCTTTATCAGTGCTGCTGCCGCGCAAGAAAATCCCATGCAGTTTCTAAGCCGTGCCAATGCCAAAGTGGCCAGGGCCGCGTCTTTGAAAAACCGCTGGGAAGGCCCGGTTGATGGACCTGCACTGCAAAAGAAAAAGAAAATAGTTTTCATCGCAGCAGACCTGAGTGATGCGGGCATCAGCAGTGTGTTTAACGGCGTGCGCGAAGCCAGCACCGCCGCAGGTTGGGAAGTCTTGCCTATCAACTGCCGTGGTCGTTGCAACCAGGGCGCATCCATCATCAGCCAGGCGCTGGACATGAAAGCCGATGGCATCATCCTGGCAGGAGTAGATGTCACCAGCCAGAGCAAGGGTATGGCAGCGGCAGTCAAGGCCAAGATTCCCGTGGTTGGCTGGCATGCCGCGGCGAAAAGCGGCCCGACTGACGGCTTGTTTACCAACATCGCCACCAATCCCAAAGAGGTTGGACAACTGGCTGCCCTATATACGGTGGTCGATTCGAATAACAAGGCCGGCATCGTGGTCTTCACTGACTCCAGCAATCCTTTCCTGCTGGCCAAATCCACCGCCATCGTAGAAACCATACGTCAATGCGAGGGTTGCAAATTGCTGAGCCTCGAAGACGTGCCTCTGGCAGAGTCACATATCAAGATGAAGGGTGTCGTCGAAAGCCTGGTCAAACGTCACGGCGCGAAGTGGACCCATGTCATCGGCGTCAATGATTTCTATTTTGATTTGCTGGAAGTGCCAACAACAGCCAGCCTGGTTGCCAGTAATAAACTGGTCGCTGTCGCTGCCGGTGATGGCTCGCCAACTGCGTACAAGCGCATACGTGCCAACAGCCTGCAAACCGCGACCGTGCCTGAACCTCTGGGCATGCATGCCTGGCAAATCGTCGATGAACTGAACCGTGCTTTTTCGAATGCCGAGCATAGCAACTATGTAAGCGCCCTGCATCTGGTGACGGCACAGAATATTGCGTATGACGGCGGGCAAAAGAATATGTTTGAGCCGGCAAACGACTTCCGGACTCACTATCAAAAGTTCTGGTCAAAGTAATCTCTGATTAAGCTACTGCGCGGCCTTATTTTGAGCCTGCAGATTGGTAAATTCGTCGCCGTACTAAAGTACGACTGCGCTTCTTAACCCAAACTCACGCCGCTCGCTACGCTTACTCAGAGTTACTTGCTAGGTGTTAATAAAGCCGGATTTCCGGCTTTTGTTTTTTTATGCGCGCTGGGTTACTGCAGCAAGGATGTTTTCTGGTACTGACTTGTCGATGTACATGCGTTGGTCGGCGGTTTGCATGAGTTTGTCGGCGCTGCGGCCGTCGGTGGGGAACAGGGCGCTGCCGAGGGCGGCTTCGATTTCTATGCTGTGTCCCTGTATGGTGCAGGGGCCTTCGAGTATTTTCTTCAGGCGTAGCAGGGTGCTGTCCAGTTGGGATGCCTGGTTGACACCAAAGGTCAGGGCGACGAATTCGTCGCCGCCTATGCGGCCTACAAAGTCGGCGTGGCGGCAAAAGCTTTTGAGGCGTTTGGCCACTTCCTTGAGCAGCAGGTCACCGGCCTGATGGCCAAAGCGGTCATTGACTGACTTGAAATGGTTCAGGTCTATCAGGATAAAGCCAAAGCCCTGCTGGTTGCGCCCGCTCTGGGCAATCGCCTTGTCCAGCATTTCATCCACATGACGGCGGTTAGGCAAGCCGGTGAGTACATCTTCCCTGGCCATTTCCAGTATGCTTTTCTGCGCACGCAGATTGCAGCAGACGCTGACGCCATAAGTCCAGCCCAGCAGGCACAGCACCACGATAAGATAGATAAAATTCAATAAGGGATGTTTCGCCAGTTCAGCATTGTTGTTGGAAATGAATGCCAGATGCCAGCGCATGATAAAACCTATCGCCATGATGCTTAAAGAAATCGCCCCTATGCAGGCTGCCAGCAAGTCAAGGTCACGGGTTTTCCAGATCAGGATAAATGCCGTACTCAGCATCAGGCTGGCAGCGATGACGTCATGGAACAGATAACGGCGTATCATATCGTCCCGGTTGATGAATGCCAGCAGGATGAACGCCGGGATCAGTATCAGGCCCCAGCGCCAGCGTATCTGGGATGGGTAACCGCGAAAACGCAGCGTGCCTTCCAGCATCAGCAGGGTAGTGGTCAGGGTCAGGGAGTTGTTAAAGGCGACGATCAGGGACATGGGGATGTCGATGAGGGGGATCAGGCGTATCAGCAAAAAAGCCGGTGCGACCATCGATGCCGCCGCCGCCCAGACGCCGGTGCCGGGCATGTCGCGGTTGATATGCCAAACAGCCAGCATGACCAGCATGGAAATCACGCTGATGCAGGCAACTACTAAATCTAGCGTAGCACGATCCAGATTGACCATAGGGGTACCTGGTTGTAACTTCTGGTGAATTCAGGCAGATACACATCAGCTTTGTTTGCAGGGACTGGTGCCGGGAAGCAGTACCTGCAAAACCATATTATGACGCAAACTTATGCAAACAAAAGCGAGTAATTATCATCATCCACAAGCCAGCAGCGTTGCCGTTATCGGCGCCGGGCCAGCGGGCCTGATGGCTGCCGAAACTCTGGCCCTGCGGGGCATCGCTGTCGATGTCTATGATGCCATGCCTTCGGCAGGACGCAAGTTTTTAATGGCAGGCAAAGGGGGCATGAACCTCACACATTCTGAAAATTCTGTCTCTTTCATGACACGGTATGCCGAACGGGAAGCACAACTGACCCCCATGATAGGCCAGTTTGATGCAGCAGCCCTGCGTGCCTGGGTAAAGGATCTGGGCATAGAAACCTATGTAGGCAGTTCTGGCCGGGTGTTCCCGGTCGATATGAAGGCCGCGCCCCTGTTGCGTGCCTGGCTGCATCGCCTGCGTCAGCAAGGTGTGCGCTTCCATATGCGGCATCGCTGGCTGGGCTGGGATGAGCAAGGCCAGCTACGCTTTGCGACTCCGGATGGTGAAGTCTGCCTGCCTGCAAGGGCACAGGTATTTGCACTTGGCGGTGGCAGCTGGGCCAGGCTGGGGTCAGACGGTGCCTGGGTAAGCCTGCTCAGACAGCGTGGCATGGATGTAGCAGATTTGCAGCCCGCCAATTGTGGCTTTGATCTCGACTGGACCACATTTTTCAAAGACAAGTTTGCCGGTCAGCCTTTGCTGACAGTGGCAGCCAGGGTAAAACACAGTACTCAGCCCATGCGCAAGGGGCAGTTTGTCATCACCTCTACAGGCGTAGAAGGCAGCCTGATTTATGCGCTCTCTGCTGCGCTGCGTCAGCAATTGCATAACCAGGGCAAGGCAGTGCTGGAGCTGGATTTATTGCCAGACACGCCGCTGGAAAAAGTACTGACAGAGCTTGAACATCCGCGTGGTTCACGTTCTCTTTCCAGTCATTTGAAAAGCCGTCTGGGTCTGGATGCATTAAAAATGGCTTTGTTGCATGAATGTCTGGATAAAACAGAGTTTAGCCAGACACAGTTATTGGCACAGGCCATCAAGGCCTTGCCAGTTGTGCTCAAGGCTACCCGACCCATCGATGAAGCCATCAGCAGCGCCGGTGGCCTGCGCTTCGATGCCCTCGATGAAAACCTCATGGCGGTACAGCATCCCGGCCTGTTTTTTGCCGGTGAAATGCTGGACTGGGAAGCACCCACCGGCGGTTACTTGCTGACAGCCTGCTTCGCGACAGCCAGACAAGCCGCAACAGGCGCAGCCAACTGGCTGGAAAACAATCTTGATGACCTGAAATAGTTTCTGCCGGCAAGCGCAGAAATCGGTACAATAATAGTTTCCGCGCTGCATCATTTGATTCTATTCATGAATTTGCATTTCAGGTATTTGTCCGTATGAGTGATTCCCATAACGCTGCGCGCGCCAACGTTACGTGGCGCGGTGCTATACAGGTAGTTCCTGGCAAGATCGTGCCAGCAAAGATAGTCAGCTTTACTTCTGCCAGCATACAAATGCAGTGCAGTGCTGCTCTCAAAGAAAAGCAGACTTACCAGATGATGATGGAAGTCCCCAAACCGGGTGACGCTTCACAACGCACCCAGGTGGTGTGCAAGGCCACCTGTATTTATTCCATCTTGAGCGGCAATGAATATCGCGCCGCCATGAAATATTTTGAAGTGCCCGAACAGCATACTGCTCTGCTAGCCCACTGGCATGGCTGAGGCTTGATTGAGTCCTGATTGAGTCCCGATTGAGTCCCGATTGAGACTTGACCAGGGCCAGGACATACCTGCATGATGAGCAGACTGACTTTGCTTATGATATAAACAGGCTTTGATTTATTTGCCTGCGCATCATGTCCAAAGATACTGTTTTACCCGAAACCGCCCAGCGCGTTGCCCAATTGCTGCACAGCCTCGGGCATGACCAGACTGTGGTCATGTTGCCAGAAACCGGCAAGACTTCTGCCGAGGCCGCAGCAGGCCTGGGTTGCCAGGTCGCAGAAATCGCCAAATCAATCGTTTTCCGCCGCCTTGCCGATGATGTTGCCGTCATGGTCGTTGCCAGTGGCATCAACCGGGTTGATGAACACAAGGTCGCAGCGATTGTCGGCCCTTTGGGCAAAGCTGATGCCCGCTTCGTCAAGGAAAAAATCGGCTATGCCATAGGCGGCGTCTGCCCTATCGGCCATGTAGAAAAAACCGTCATGCTCATCGATGAAGACTTGCTGCAATACCCGCATGTCTGGGCTGCTGCCGGTCATCCACATGCAGTCTTCAGACTGACACCCGAGCAATTGAAAAACATGACAGGTGCACCTGTCGCTGATGTGGCCTTGCGCGCATGAATATCCTGTATGAATTTGACCCGGCCCAGTTTGTCATTAAGCCTGGTGCAACCGTGCCTTCACCCTGCGTGAATATCTGCCGCATGGATGAGAAGACAGGCTTGTGCACAGGCTGCTATCGCAACATCGATGAAATCATTTGCTGGAGCAAGGCAGACAATCACAAGAAGCTGGAAATCTGGGATCTGGTGCAGCAAAGAATGCTGCCCTGAATATTGCCCAAGTTATTGACCAAGTAGCGCACATGCCATCACGAAAGGATAGTGAGTGAAACAACTGGACTGGTATTTCGATTTTATTTCTCCTTTTGCTTATTTGCAGAGTGAAATGCTGCATCAATTGCAAGGCGTGTCGCAGATCAATTACCGCCCGGTTTTATTCGCTGGCCTGCTCAATCACTGGGATAACAAGGGCCCGGCAGAAATTGCGCCCAAGCGTCAGTGGACGTTTGAGCATTGCGTCTGGCTGGCACACAAGCATGGCATCCCTTTGCGCATGCTGCCTGAACATCCCTTTAACCCCCTGCCTTTGTTGCGCCTGTGTCTGGCCCTGGGCAGCACGCAAGCAGTGGTGCAGCGGCTATTTCGCTTCGTCTGGCGCGATGGTCATATACCGGCGCAGACAGAACACTGGCAAGCCCTGCTGGATGAGTTGCAAGTAACACCCGCCATGCTCGATGATGCCGCCGTCAAGGAGGCATTAAAACGCAATGGTGAACTGGCCATTGCCGCCCGCGTATTTGGTGTGCCGACCGCCGTCGTCGATGGCCGCTGCTTCTGGGGGCTCGATGGTACAGACATGCTGCAGGCCTATCTGCAAGGCGATGCCTTCTTCGTATCGGCAGAACTGGCAGCTGCGCAAGCCATGCCTTATGGCCAGCAACGCAAGATAGCAGGTAAGACATGATGCAACTGCCTGACTGCATGCAAGTGTTTGAACGGGGCTGGTTGTCCTCGAATAATATCCTGTTCATTGATGAGCATCAGACCGCTCTGGTTGATAGTGGCTACTTCAGCCACGCTGCACAGACCATGGCGCTGATACAACATGCCCTGAATGGCCGCAAGCTGGATTTGCTGGTCAACACCCATCTGCATTCCGACCATTGCGGTGGTAATGCCAGCTTGCAGCGCCAATATGGTTGCCGCACCCTGATCCCGGTTGCCGATACGGCTGCAGTGGCAGCCTGGGATGAGGCTGCACTGACTTATGTTGCGACAGGCCAGCGCTGCGAGCGCTTCAGTTTTGATGCAGCAATACAGCATGGCGATGCATTGCAACTAGGTGGCATGGACTGGCAGGTCATGGCTGCACCTGGACATGATCCCCATTCCATGATCCTGTACTGCGCACAGGAAGGCATACTGATTTCTGCCGATGCCCTGTGGGAAAACGGCTTTGGCGTGATCTTTCCCGAGCTTGAAGGTGAATCCGGTTTTGCCGAACAGGCGGCGATATTGCAAGTCATACGTGAACTCAATCCGCGCATCGTCATCCCCGGCCATGGCCCGGTCTTTGACAATGTGACGGCAGCCTTGCAAAGGGCAGAATCACGGCTCGACTATCTGCGTACCGACCCGCGCCGCAATGCCCGCAATGCAGTCAAGGTCATGCTGGCTTTCATCTTGCTCGAATCACAGCAAATGAGTCTCGCTACCGCCGTCACACAACTCGGCGGCACACGTACCATAACTTCTTCTGCCAGCCTGCTGGGTATAGAGCCGCATGTGCTGATACCGCAAATGGCTGATGAACTGGTCAGGGCAGGGGCCGCAAGGCTGGAAGGCGATATGCTGATCAGCGCACGATAGTCTATTGTCCATTCAATTAAATCCAAACTGGAAATACCATGCTGCATCACATCTCTCTGGGTGTCCGCGATCTGGCGCTGGCTGGCGCATTTTACGATGCCGCCCTCGCTGCCCTTGGTTACCGTCGCGTGTTTGAAGATGACACCGCAATAGGCTATGGCCTGTACGACGATAAAGATATCCTGTGTCTTAAATTGAGGCCAGACGCGAGACCGCCGGGCCCAGGTTTTCATCTGGCGTTTACTGCCAGCACGCGCAAGGCAGTCGATCTTTTCCATGCGGCGGCACTGGCCATCGCTGGAAGTGATCATGGCGCACCGGGTTTGCGCCCTGATTATGGCGAGTATTATTACGCTGCGTTTTTGATTGACCCGGATGGGCATCACATAGAGGCAGTGACCACGGTCACCGAATAAAGCATGACGCCTCCGGTATACATACGGCCTGCCACGCAAGACGATGCGCTTTGTCTGTCGGTGCTGGCGACCCAGGTTTTTCTTGACACCTATGCGACTACTGGCATACGGCCAGCAATAGCAAGAGAAGTACTGCAATCATTCTCGATAGCTGCCATCGCCACTCTGCTGGACTTGCCGGGCACTTTCTTTCATGTCGCCGAAAGTGATGGGCATCTACTGGGATTTTCCCAGATCACTGTAGGGCGCAGGCAAGAGCTGGTCAGCGCTATTTGCCCTGCTGAACTCGACAGGCTGTATGTGCAGGAGCCTTTCACCCGCATGCGCCTGGGCAGCCAGTTACTGCATGCTGCTGAAACCAGCGCGGCTAGCCATGGCGCTGATCTCATGTGGCTGACACCCTGGGCACACAATGCCAGAGCCTTACAGTTTTATGCGAAGCAGAATTATGCAGATATAGGCAGGACCAGTTTTCTGATGGATGGCGAGGCACATGAAAATCGTGTGCTGTGCAAGCAGTTAAAAGCGCTTAAATAATATCTGCGCCACGCTCATCCAGTAATTGCCTCAGTATGGATCTGTGGCAGTGGCTCTCATCTTCACAATAGCAACCCACAGAAAAATTCGTGGTCTTCGACATCGCTGCTAGCAAATCCAGTACCTTGCTGGCATCTGCTTCCTGCATTTCTGCCCTGAAGCTGCGTTCAAATTTTTTCCATTCAACTGGTGTACTGGCAGCTTTTCCCTGTGCCATCAGGTCTGCACCCGGTGACAGATTGGGCAACCAGACATCATAGTAATCACGGCTGGCAAATTCAGTTTTGGGCACGCCGCGTGGTGGTCGTCTCACCGTGCCTATTCGCAGGCCTTCACCGGCAGCGCGTGCAGTTCCCAACTGGACTATGCGTATGCTCATTTCTCTCTCCTCATCTGGAGCCGAACAGGGTGGCTAAGAATAAAAATGCCGCCTGCCCGGTCATGCCTGGTACTGATTGATTATAGTGCCTGATTTTTCAATCCCAATACTTCGATTTTTTCTATACTGGGCGGGCCGGTAAATAATTCTTCAGCCTTTGCCATCAAGGCTTGCGCAATCGGCCCTTGCAAATGTGCCTGGCGACCAGCTTCCGTCTCAAACGCATCAAAGACACCAAAAACATTGTCAGACAATTGCAGGGCAAACCAGATGGGTGTCGTGCTTTCCTGATTGGCCAGGGCCAGGCCCATTTCCAGAAAGGCGGCGACATCGGCAGCTTTGCCGGGTTTGGCTTCAAAGCGGGCGAACAGGGCGTGCTTGATCATGATTTTTCTCCTTGTGCTTGTATCCATATTTGCATCGCAGGATTGCGATGAAGTGAGACTTTACAGATCAAAGGACTTGCGTGATACTGGCGCGATTGACATCTTTGGTATGAATCCTGCCACAACCTCATTTGACATTACGATGAACATCAACATCCTCGCCCTTGATGGCGTTTTCGATACCGGCCTGTCCATCGTCCTTGATGCACTGACGACCGCGAATGAATTATCGTCTTTGCAGGCCAACCCGGCGCCACCTTTTAAAGTGTCGTTGGTGGGCACGCGGCGGCGTGTGCAAACTGCACAAGGCATGAGTGTGACGGTAGCGCGGGCAGATGAAGTACCCGCACCTGATCTGGTTATCGTCCCCGCGCTGGGTTACAAAATGCCGGATACCCTGATGCAGGCGCTGGCACGCCCTGATGTGCAAGACGCGAGTGTGGCTTTGCGCGACTGGGCAGATGATGGCGTGCGTATCGCCGCTGCCTGCATAGGCACTTTTGTACTGGCAGAAAGCGGTGTGCTTGACGAGCGGGATGCGACGACCACCTGGTGGCTCAATCCCCTGTTCCGCCAGCGTTATCCATCAATACGTCTGAACACCAGCCACATGATAGTTCAGTCCGGCCAGTTCCTGACTGCGGGTGCAGCCTTCAGTCATATGGACATGATGCTGTGGCTGATACGCCAGAGCAATCCTGAGCTGGCAAATCTGGTTGCCAGTTATCTGGTGGTTGATAGCAGGCCTTCACAAACGGCCTACATCATTTCTGATCACCTCGCGCATGCTGACCCCATGGTGGAACGCTTCGACCGCTGGGCGCGCAGTCATCTTGACCAGGGCTTTAACCTGGACGAGGCAGCCGATGCACTGGCGACCAGCAAGCGCACGCTGGCGCGGCGTATTCATGAAGTATTGGGCAAGACACCGGTGTCGTATGTGCAGGATTTGCGTATCGAAAAAGCGGTGCATTTGTTGAAGACGTCGAATCATAGTGTGGAGCAGATTGCTGGGCTGGTGGGGTATGCGGATGGGGTGACTTTGCGGACTTTGTTGAGGCGGAGGTTGGGGAAGGGGATACGGGAGATCAGGGTAGGGTGAGGGGTTTGCTGCTCGCTCATCGCCTCGACGATATGCGTTCGAGCCAACGACACTTTGATTTACGGACAATCTAATTTACGTCATTCCAGCATGCCTTTAGCTGGAATCCAGTGGCGTTCCTGGCACACCATATCGCTTTTTTATATCGTACTTTGAATAAAACGATTGCCCTCCGTGGATACAAGCCGGGTCTCGGCCCGGCAGCCGAAATACTTTCTTTGGTCGCCAAAGAAAGTATTCAAAGAAAGGCGACCCAGGCATAGCCGCCCCTGCGGGGTTCCCATTTGTGCGGTACAAAAAATGGGAAGGCCCGAAACTCGCCTTCGGCTCAAACAGCGGTCCTTCTTTTTCCATTTTCTGTACCGCACAAATGGCGGCTACACATGGGAACTGCAAAAATCAAAAGCAACACCAACGTCAAAAGCAACACCAACGTCAAAAGCAACACACGCGTCTGTTTGCGTAGGTTGGGCTACGCTTCATCAGCCCAACATTGGGCCTGGAATTAACGTAAATACTTATTGCGCTTTGTTTCAATCATTTCATAATTTTTTTGAAATGATTGACGTGGTTTGAGTGTATTTCAAACTACACACCTACTTCAAATTATAAGCCGCCTCAGAAAACGAACTAATAGGTGCCAGATCCGCATACTCGGTAGCCCTGCCCTGCTGCTTAGCCATGAAAGCCTCCATAAGGTTACTGCTTTGCCAGATACCTGATTGCAACCAGCCCATTTGTTGCAGGGCGTCGTGGGTGCTGTGGTCGCGGGCGTAGTGGATGGCTTGTTTGCTGCCCCAGATGGCGACCGGGGGTTTTTCGGCGATTTCTGTGGCCATTTGCAGTGCCGCTGCCAGCATGGCTTCCTGGGTATCGAATAGCTCATTGAGCAAGCCAACTGACAGTGCGCGTTGTGCGGGCAGGCGGCGGCCGGTGTAGGCCATTTCGTGGACTATGCCTTCGGGGATGAGCTTGGGCAGGCGCTGCAAAGTGCCGAGGTCGGCGGTCATGCCTATGTTGATTTCCTGTATGCAGAAAAAAGCATCGCTGCTGGCCAGGCGTATGTCGCTGGCGCAAATCATATCGACGCCGCCACCTATGCAGCCGCCGTGGATGGCGGTGATGACAGGCATGCGCAGGGATTCGATAAGATTGAAGGCATGGTGCATGTCTTTAAGTGCCAGGGCGATATTGGCGCGGCCAACGGCGCTGGCATCGTCGAGTGTGATACCACCACCGGCGAAGACATCCAGTGCCATGCCAGCTGTAAAGTGTTTGCCAGTAGAAGAGATGATGAGCACGCGCGCATTTGCCTGGTTTTGCAGGTTTTGCAAAATCTCTGTCAGCTCGCGGAAAAACACAGGCTGCATGGTGTTCAGCGTAGCCGGGCGGTTTAGGCGCAGGTGGGCGATTTTATTGCTGATACTGAAGTCAAAACATTGATAAGTCATGGTGTCTCCACAGGATTTTTATTTGCACGGTAAAATCATACTGGATATATGCAAGAAATCTGTTGTCTGTGCTTCAGCTTAGAGGATATCAACTATGACTCAAGATTCACCTGTACTGCAATCTGCATCACGCCTGCCATCCGCTTTGCAACATCTTAGCCTGCCCGTCATAGGCTCACCCCTGTTCATTGCCAGTGGCCCCAAACTGGTAGCGGCGCAATGCAAGGCTGGCATCGTCGGCTCTTTCCCGGCCCTGAATGCCAGGCCAGCCGAGTTGCTGGATGTCTGGCTGACAGAATTGCAGGCCGAGTTGACAGCGCACCAGGAAGCGCATCCAGATGCATTGATAGGCCCGATCGCCGTCAACCAGATCGTCCATCAATCCAATGACAGGCTCGCGCATGATGTTGAAGTCTGCGTCAAGCATCAGATACCTATCATCATTTCATCGCTGCGTGCACCACCGCCAGAAATGCTGGATGCGATACACAGCTATGGCGGCATCGTCATGCATGATGTGATTTCGATACGCCATGCGCAAAAAGCGCTGGAAGCCGGTGTTGATGGCCTGATACTGGTGGCAGCCGGTGCGGGTGGTCATGCGGGTGGGTTGTCGCCGTTTGCCCTGGTCGGTGAAGTACGACGCTTCTTTGATGGCCCGATCGCTCTGTCAGGTTCTATTGCGACTGGTGATGCAGTGCTGGCAGCACAAGCCATGGGTGCCGATTTTGCTTACATAGGCTCACGCTGGCTGGCTACTGTTGAATCAAATGTGGATGATGCATATCGCCAGGCCATTCTCGACTCAGCGGCGGCGGATATTGTCTACACCAATCTGTTCACCGGCGTGCATGGCAATTACCTCAAAAAATCCATCGTCGCTGCCGGCTTGGACCCGGACAATTTGCCCGTGGCCGACAAGAGCCAGATGAACTTTGGTTCTGGTGGCGGCAGCAAGGCCAAGGCCTGGCGCGATATCTGGGGCGCTGGCCAGGGTGTGGGTTTGATGGATGATGTGCTGACCGTGGCAGAAGTCGTGGCACGTTTGAAATTGGAATATGCGGCGGCGAAAGCGCGCGTATTATCTTTATGATCAATTAATTATCAGGAATATCATGAGTAAAGCTTATGTCGTTGCAGAAATCCAGGTCACCAATGCCGATGCTTATGCCGAATACCGGCCACTGGCAACTGCCAGCGTAGCCCAGTATGGCGGGCAATTCCTGGTTCGCGGTGGTACGCGGGTACAAAAAGAGGGCAGGGACGATGCCCATAATGAAGGCTGGCGCTCGGTACTGGTTGAATTTCCCAGTCTGCAGCAGGCGCAGCTCTGGTATGACTCGGTTGAATATGCGAAAGCCATGGAAATTCGCCATGCCAATTCCATAGGTCGTCTGTTCATCGTTGAAGGCATATAAGCCGGGACAGTGGCAGCGGGTTCGGCATAAAAACCACAAATTGCTCGCAGGATTCAAGTTTGCAAAGAGACTTGCCGTAACTAAGGTATCTCTGTGCAAACCGAATCCTGAATGCTATCCATTATGCGCCGCTCCCTCGCCTTGCTATTCCCCATGTTGTTGGCCCTGTCTGCCCAGGCGAACGACCCGCCGCCATCCAAACCCATCAAGCCGGCATCAGCAAAAGAAGAAGCATCCAGTTCGGCTTCAGCATCTGCCTCAGCTTCCGCCAAGGAAGAGCGCAAGTCATCTTCCAAAGAAGGCAAGGAAAGCAAGGAATCCGCCAAAGAAGCTGCTGCCCGCGCCAAGGAAGCCCTGGCTGCCGATGAACTGGCGGCACGCATAGCAGAGCGCCTGAGTGTTATTCGCAAAGACAAGGATGAGGCCGCAGCACGCAGCCAGCCAAGGCCGGTCGTAAGGCCAGCCTACGCGCCATCCGTGCGCAGGCCGGAGAGTGCCAGGGCAAAAACAGATCATGGTACCAATAGTGCTGCGGCAGCAGGAGCGCTGGCCGCCAGCCATGCGGATATACACTGGAGTTACCAGGGCGAAGGCGGCCCCTTGAACTGGGGCAAGCTCAATACCGCAAATGCCAAATGCGATAGCGGTGACAGGCAATCCCCTATCGACATACGTGATGGCATCAAGGTCAATCTTGATCCTGTTGCCTTTGACTATAAACCCAGCCGTTTCTCTGTCATTGATAATGGTCATACCATACAGGTCAATATAGGTGCGGGTAACTATATCAATGTGCTGGGCCATAATTATGAGCTGGTGCAATTCCATTTCCATAAACCGTCTGAAGAGCGTGTGAATGGCAAGAGTTTTGAAATGGTTGCGCATCTGGTACACAAGGATGCCGATGGCAAGCTGGCCGTGGTCGCCGTGCTGATAGAGCGTGGCAAATCACATAGCCTGGTGCAGCAGGTATGGAATAATCTGCCGCTGGAAAAAAATGATCCCGTGCAGGCGTTGACGACCATGGACATGAATGACATCCTTCCCGTCAAGCGTGACTACTATACCTATATGGGTTCGCTGACGACGCCACCTTGCAGTGAGGGTGTGTTATGGCTGGTCATGAAAGAGCCGGTAGAAATTTCACCTGACCAGTTGATCATATTCAGCCGCCTGTACCCCATGAATGCACGGCCCATACAAAAGAACTCTGGTCGTTTGATCAAGGAATCGAATTAAGCAACAAGCATTGCCATGAGATGTTTCTATGAGGCCGGCCAGTCCGGCCTCAATTCTTTGCGCACCACCAGTTTTAAACCTGACCATATCTCGCTGACGGCGCAGACCTTGATATCGACATAGCCCATAGGTAGCGCCACTTCTCTTATTGTGTCTTCCGTAATATCGGTCGGTACTTTCGAGGCTTTCTTGGGCCAGGATACCCAGATTGCGGCGTCACTTCTCAAGCTGCTTTTATAGTTCAGCAATTCCTTGATCAGGACAGCTTTCTTGTCAGTGAACAGATGGACGATATCTGTCGCAGACGCAGGCTTTTTGTCAAACACTACGCCGTCTGGCAAGGCTGCCAGCAAATCCAGATAGTTTTCAGGCGCATGTTTGGCGCAAACATGGCTGCCAGGCTGTATGCCGAGCTTTTTAACCAGTGGTGTGCCAGAGTATCCGGTGGAGTTAGCGTTCATCGTCAATCAAAATGAAAACAGCACCTGGCTGGCAGATGCTGCTTGAATATCAATCAAGATTGAAATTAATTTCAATTTCAAATTTTTATTCAGCCCTGCTCAAGGGCAAACTAATCTGTATTACTTGTAGATACCGCATGCAACGATTATATCGCCTGATTTTTCAAAATAGGTCGACTTCAGTTCTATAGCCTTGGTGGTCGGGTTCGGCCATTTGTAATCTATCCAGCCCTTACCCTTGCTCTTGGCGATTGTCAGCAACTCTTCGATAAAAGCCTTGTTGTCTACATCTTTGAGCGTACTGAGATTTTTGCCCAACAGCTTGGCATTGGCACCATGCGCCAGTATTTTGCCATTTAAATCCAGTACAAAAATATACAGATCGCGGTCGACGAAACTGCCAGTGACACTATTAAATTCAGTATAAGCGCTTTCATTACCCTTGGTCTTGATATAGGCAGTCGCCTTTTTTACCATGGCCTCTGCTTCTTGTGCTGTGCCATGTTCTGCTGCGAATGCTGCTTGGTTGAGAAAAAAGCTGAATAAAGTCAGTGTCAGGAATTTAATGAAACTACGCATGATAAGTCTCCTTTATTGTTGTGGGATACCAAATTCCGGTAGTTCATCAAACTCCAGGAATCTGATATCTCACAACATACAACTATCTGCGCTTCATTACTATCTAACTTGCATACAAGTAACAAAAATTAGCTTTGCTTATGCGGGCTTATGCTGGCTTATAAGGCAGCTCACGCCAGCGCTTGCCACTGACCCTGGCGATGGCATTCGCAAAAGCCGGTGCCAATGCAGGCAAGCCAGGTTCACCCATACCAGTAGGCGCATCTGCACTGGGCACGATGTGCACGGCAACTTGCGGCATGTCGGTAATACGCGGCACGACAAAATCACCGAAGTTGCTTTGCTCAACCACACCATCCTTGAGCGTGATGGCAGCACCTGGCAGACACATGGACAGACCCATGAGAGCAGCACCCTGTACCTGGGCCTCCACGCTTTTGGGATTGACCGCCAGATTGCAGTGCACACCGGCAGTGACCTTGTGCAGTTTGGGCTGACCATTCTTCATGGATGCTTCAACCACGTAAGCAACCACGGACGAGAATGACTCATGCACAGCCACACCATAGGAACGGCCTGCTGGCAGTTTCTTTTTGCCATAACCAGACTTTTCTACCGCCAGTTGCAATGCCGCTTTATGCCGTGGATGTTTGTCACCCATCAGTTTCACACGGTAAGCTACCGGGTCTTGCTTGGTAGTTTGGGCAATTTCATCGATCAGGGTTTCCATGACAAAGGCAGTGTGGGTAGAGCCCACGCTGCGCCACCATAAGACCGGCACATTGATCTTGGGATGATGGACGGACAGGCGCATCGGCATTTCATACGGTTCTTTCATGCCCTCGACTGCGGTGATATCGACGCCATCCTTGACCATCATGGATTCAAACGGCGTGCCACCAACGATGGACTGGCCGACGATGACATGATCCCAGCCAAGGATATTGCCCTGCGCATCAAAGCCTATCTCAGCCTTGTGCAAATGCATGGGGCGATAATAGCCACCCTTGACATCATCTTCACGGCTCCACAAGGTGCGTATTGGTGCATCCAGCCCCGCAGTTTGCGCTGCCTTGGCAACATTACAGGCTTCCACCACATAATCACTGGTAGCAATTGCCCTTCGGCCAAAGCCGCCACCTGCATACTGGGTATGCACTGCAATATTTTCCGGCTTCAAACCCAGGGTCTTGGCGGCTGCAAAACCATCGAGGCCGGGCATTTGCGTACCCATCCACAATTCTGCCTTGTCACCTTTGATGGCAACCGTGCAGTTCAGCGGTTCCATAGGGGTATGCGCAAGATAGGGGAAGACAAATTCAGCATTCAGCTTATGCGGTGCTGTCGCTATTTTTGAGACATCATCATTAAACTTCAGGGCACCCGGCTTCCTGGCCAGTTCCTTATAGGTCGCCAGCATTTTGGTGGAATCGACTTTTTCAACGCCATCAGTATCCCATTCCAGCTTCAGTACGTCGCGGGCCTGTTTGGCTGGCCAGTAACCGGTGGCAATAATCGCCACGCCTTCGCCACCGCGGTCTGTCGGCACGCGCAGCACTGCCTTGACGCCCTTGATGGCTTTTGCCGCAGTATCATCAATAGTCTTGACCCTGGCACCGAATACCGGTGGACGTGCGACTACCGCAGTCAGCATGCCGGGCAGGTGAGTATCAATACCAAAATCCTGGGTGCCTGTAGATTTTGCTTTGGCATCAAGACGGCCTGTGGGTTTGCCTATGAGGCGGAAGTTTTTCGGGTCTTTCAGTGTGACTTTTTCTGGTACTGGCAATTTCATCGCAGCATCGGCCAGCTCGCCATAGCCCAGCTTCTTGCCGCCGGGGCCAATGACATTGCCATTCTCAGTGCGCAGGCTGGCAGGATCAACTTGCCACTGGTTGGCCGCTGCCTGTACCAGCATCGCGCGGGTGCGGGCACCGAGTTCGCGGTATTGCGTATAGGAATGGGCGATGGAGTTCGAGCCCCCTGTCAAATGCATGCCAAATGCCGGGTCGACATAGGCTGGGTGATTATTGCCATTCGCGCTTTGGACCTTGGACCAGTCGGCATCGAGTTCTTCTGCCAGTATCAGTGGCAGGCTGGTTTGCACGCCCTGACCAAATTCCAGACGGTTGAAGGTAACAGTGACTGTGCCATCCTTTGCAATCTGTACGAAAGCACCCGGTTGTTCAGTAGGCTTCAGGCCTGCAGGTGCTTTGGTAGCAGCATCCTGCGCTGTCGCCAGCATGGGATAGCACCCCAGGGCAAAGCCGCTGGCTGTTGCCATCTTCAAGAAACTGCGGCGGCTCAGGCCGGTAGATGGTGTTTCTGGTGTGGTGGATTGCAAGAGGTTTTGCAAATGGCGTGGCATCTCATCGAGGCGGGCTTCAAAATGCATGGTTATTCTCCTCAGGCCAGAGTGGATGCAGCATCATGGATGGCAGCGCGAATGCGCACATAGGTACCACATCGACAGATATTGCCTGCCATGGCACCGTCGATATCGGCATCGCTGGGTTTCTTATTGGTTTTCAACAATGCCGTGGCGCTCATGATCTGGCCGCTTTGACAGTAACCGCATTGGGCCACATCATGTTTGATCCAGGCCGCTTGCACGGCTTTGCCGACCTTGTCCTGGCTCATGGCTTCTATGGTGGTGATTTTTTGCCCAGCGACCGAAGAGATGGGCGTGATGCAAGAGCGTATCGCCTGGCCATTCAGGTGCACGGTACAGGCACCGCACAATGCTGCACCGCAGCCAAACTTGGTGCCAGTCAGGCCCAGGGAATCACGTAGCGCCCATAGCACGGGCGTGGATGGGTCAGCATCTACCTGGTGTTCTTTGCTATTGATATTCAGTGCAGTCATGGAATAGTTCTCCATCCGGTGAGGTGGTTGCAGGGGCGGAACAGGGAAAAACGGGGAAAACAGAGCGGGCAAGTCTGGCAAACAGGCTCATCCATATTTGGTTTACTTAACTACTATAGAATATTTTTAGCGTTTGGGTGTGAGAGACGAAAAAACCACGAAAAAGCTGTCTTTTCCGTGGTTTTTTGTTGCTCCAGTGTCAGAAACGCCTGGCTTTATTCGTATTTGCGGGCGTCGTCTATAACCTTGCCATCGTTCGCCAGGCTGCCAACCGCAACAAATTGCACATCGCCACGCAATTTGGTGACATCGCGCAGGCTATCGACAATCGCGGCTTGCAACACAGGGTTGGTCACTAAAGTTTCACAATGCAGACTCATGACATCATTCGCCATTTCACCAGTCACGACCAGCCTGGCCTTGCTGATTTCAGGATGGCGTTTGACCACTTCTGCAACTTGCGAAGGATGGACAAACATACCCTTGACCTTGGTAGTCTGGTCCGCCCGCCCCATCCAGCCCTTGATGCGTTGGTTGGTGCGACCACAGGGCGAGGTGCCCGGCAGTATCGCTGACATGTCTCCAGTACCAAAGCGTATCAGCGGGTAATCGGGGTTGAAGGACGTGATGAGCACTTCGCCAACTTCACCTTCCGCCACCAGGTCGCCCGTACCGGGACGGACGATTTCGAGTATCAAGTCTTCATCCAGTATCATGCCGGGATTTACCTGGCCATCGGTCACGCTTTCATAGGCAATATTGCCTATGTCGGCAGAGGCATAAATTTGCAATACCTGGGCCACACCATGTTCCTGTAGCCATTTTCGTAGCGAAGGTGGCAGGGCTTCGGCACCGACGATGGCGCGCTGTACGCTGGAAATATCAGCACCCATGTCCAGCGCTTTTTCCAGGATGATCTTTAAAAAACTTGGCGTACCTATATAGGCATCAGGCCGCAGTTCCGCCATCGCCTGTACCTGCATTTCCGTCTGCCCTATACCCGCTGGGATGACGGCGCAACCTATGCGGGCAGCGGCGCTCTCCACCATGAAGGCAGCGGGCGTAAAATGGTAAGAAAAACAGTTTTGCAAGAGATGACCAGCCCGCAAGCCTATCGCATGCATGGGGCGGGCAAAGCGCCACCAGTCCTGGCCGCGTCCTTCAGGGTCAAAGATGGGGCCGGGCGACATGAAGATATGTCCCATCTGCCGTACCGGGGTAGTATTCAGGCCACCAAAAGGCGGCAAGGCTTTTTGCAAATCCTTGAGATCGGATTTGCGAGTCACCGGCAATTGCGCCAGCGCGCTGCGGCTCTTGATGTCATGCGCATCCGCGCCCTGCAATATCCTGCCCCAGCCTTCTGCAGTCTGGGCATGTGCAATCAATTGCGGCAGCTTGTTCATCAGCGCTTGTTCGCGGCTTTGTGGATTGCGGGTTTCCAGGGCGTCCAGATAGTCACTCATGAGCATGCTCTATAGTGGTTGATTTGTGTGCGTCTCAAAATGATGGATAGCGATGAGTGATGACTCAAGCCAGCCAACGCTTGCGTCGGCGATAAAATTTCATATCCTTGAAACTCTTGCGGCCTGCGCCTGAGACACCAAGATAAAATTCCTTGACGTCTTCATTGCTGCTGAGGTCTTTCGCTTCACCTTCCATAACGACCCTGCCGTTTTCCAGGATGTAGCCAAAGTCGGCATAACGCAGGGCGACATTGGTATTTTGTTCGGCCAGCAGGAAAGATACTTTTTCCTGAACATTCAGGCTTTTGACGATTTCAAAAATTTCTTCCACCAGTTGTGGTGCTATGCCCATCGATGGTTCATCGAGCAAGATCATCGACGGTTTGGCCATCAGCGCGCGGCCTATCGCGCACATCTGCTGTTCACCACCTGAGGTATAACCGGCCTGCGAATTACGGCGTTCGCGCAGGCGCGGGAAGTAGTGGTATACCTTCTCCAGTTCAGCCTTGAGTTCGCTGCGCGACAGGCTGCGTGTGTATGCACCGGTCAGCAGGTTTTCTTCTACCGTCAGATGCCCAAAGCAATGACGGCCTTCCATGACTTGTGACAGGCCACGCTTGACCAGCTCATTCGGTGTCAGATGATCAACGCGCTGCCCGCGGAAAGTAATATCGCCCTTGGTGATATCGCCGCGCTCGTTACGCAGCAGTGTCGATATCGCCTTCAGCGTGGTTGATTTACCCGCGCCATTGGCACCCAGCAAGGCGACAATTTTCCCTTGCGGCACTTGCAGGGAAATACCTTTCAACACCAGGATCACATGATCGTAGATGACTTCGATATTATTGACGCTGAGATAGGCGATGTCGGTCGCTGCTGCCGTTGCCGCTTCTGCCGTGATGCTATGAACGCTCATGATCTTGATCTGCAATGATTTGTACAAAGGGGGCGGAGGCACAGTCTGGCCTCCGCTGGTTACTGCTTACTGCTTACTGCTTACTTCAAACAGGCAGGCGTGATTTTTTTCTCAGCCGCATATTTGTTGGAAGACTCTTCCAGCATGGCGCGTGTCAAAGCCTTGTCACCGGTCACCCAGTTAGGCGTGATGGCTTTCCATTTATCACCTGTCCATTGCTGTACCTTGACAGCGCCGGAACCTTCATGGTCTTCGCAAGAAGTTTTCACAGGCGGGAACATGCCCATTGCACCCAGCGCTTTTTGACGTGCTTCATCGACGTTCAGGTTTTCAAAGCCCCAGCGGATTTGCTCGGATGTCATGAGCTTGCCCTTGCCGAATTTTTCCTGCGCTTTCAGGATGGCTTCTGTCCACAGGATGGCAGCCGTCACACCACGCATGTGGTAGACAGAACCGACACGGGTCTTGTCACCAAGGTTACCTTTGCCAGCCGCATACACCTTGCTGCGGATTTCATCGAGCACAGGATAATTACCCGGTGTATTGAAAGTCATCGCGGTATAGCCTTTTGCTGCATCGCCAGCTGGAATCGCATCTTCTTCTGAACCTGCCCACCAGACACCCAGCATTTTCTCGCGAGAATAGCCATTGCGTTGCGCAGTCTTGATCGCCACTGCATTCATGACGCCCCAGCCCCACAGGATCACATAGTCAGGATTGGCCTGGCGGATTTGCAGCCATTGCGATTGCTGTTCATTTCCAGGATGGGCAACCGGGATCTTGATAAGCTCGAAGCCATATTGCTTGGCCTGTGCATCCAGTACCGGGATAGGCTCTTTACCAAAGGCAGAATCATGGTAGAGATGGACGATTTTCTTGCCCTTGAGTTTGTCCATGCCACCGGATTTGTCACCCAGATATTTGGTCATCGCCGCAGCCTGGTTCCAGTAACTGGTGATGAGCGGGAATACATATGGGAAGACTTTGCCATTGGCCGCATCAGAACGGCCATAGCCCAGTGTCGTCAAAGGAATTTTATCTTCTGCAACGCGGTCCAGGATACCGTAGGCGATACCGGTAGAAAGTGGCTCTACCAGTGAGGCACCGCCCTGGGTTTTTTTCAGGCGTTCATAACATTCAACACCGCGCGAGGCATTGTATTCAGTCTCGCATTCTTCCCAGGAAATCTTGACGCCATTCAAGCCGCCCTTGGCATTGACCAGATTGAAGTAATCAATGGCACCGCCGTAAAAGCCTGAGCCGCCAGCCGCGTAGGGGCCAACGCGATATGACAGGATGGGAATGAATTGATCATTCGCCTGGGCCGGACTGACAGCACCCAGGATTGCCGAGGCCATCAGCAGGGATTTAAGCAGTTTCATATTGTCTCCTTGTGGTTGGATGGATATTGCATGACGCTTTTCTACCAAATTCTTCAAAAGGCGAAGCGTCTTTATTATGAACTTAATTTTTTGTATCGGTACTGATCTGTGATCATCAATGCGGGAAAGGCCAGAGGCGCAGCTTCTCTTTCGTTATTTGCCACAACCTCGCCAGACCATGTGGTTCTACAATCAGGAAGAAAATAATCAGCGCACCGAACACCATCAATTCAAGATTCGATGCCACATTGGTCGGCAAGGACAAGCCATGGGCAATCAGGTTCAGCACGATGGGCAGCAAGATGATAAAAGCCGAACCTAGGAAAGAACCGAGTATGGAACCAACACCACCGATGATGATCATGAACAGGATACGGAAAGACAGATCAAGGTTATAGGCCTCAGGTTCCACCGTGCCCAGATAAGCATAGGCATACAGGGCACCGGCAATGCCGCAGTAAAACGAGGACACTGCAAAGGCCAGTAACTTGGTGCGCATGAGACGGAAACCGATGACTTCTGCCGCCACGTCCATGTCACGCACCGCCATCCATGAGCGGCCCACGTTCGATCTCACCATATTCTTGGCCAGCATGGCCATGACACAGACGACGGTCAGCGTCAGCAAATATTTTTTAACCGGTGTATTGATGGCCATGCCGAGTATCACCATCTCTTGCGCAGTGATGACGCCGGAAGAACTGTAGTTGGTAAACCACTGTATCTTGGTCAGACACCAGACCACGAAGAATTGCGTTGCCAGTGTTGCTGCTGCCAGATAAAAACCGCGTATGCGCAATGAGGGCAAGCCAAAGGCAATCCCCACCATGGCAGCGGACAAACCACCAAGCACAAAAGCCAGCAAGACCGGGATGCCGGGTATGCGCAAGACAAAGTTATAAGAAGCAAAAGCACCTACGGCCATGAAGGCTGCCGAACCCAGTGACAATTGCCCCGCATAGCCGGTCAGGATATTCAGGCCCAGTGCTGCCAGTGAAAATATCAGGAAGGGGATAAAGATCGCTGAAAATGCATAATCGGTTGCCAGCCCGGGTACGGCAACAAATGCCGCGATAAGGACAATGGCAATACCGATACGGTCTTGCCGTATTGGGAATATCTGGTTATCTGCCTGATAGCTTGTTTTAAACTGACCTGCTTCACGGTAGAACATGTTGTTCCTCTACTCTGCTATTAACGTTTGATTATGCTGAACTGCAGGACATTAAATCCTGCGTATGATTTTTTCACCAAACAAACCTTCGGGCCTGACCAGCAGGAACAGCAGTGCCAGCACATACGGGAACCAGCCCTCTATGCCACCACCGACCAGTGGGCCTATATACACTTCTGCCAGTTTTTCAGATGCACCGATAATCAGACCACCGACAATTGCGCCCGGAACGGAAGTAAACCCACCCAAAATCAATACCGGCAAGGCTTTCAAGGCGACAAAGGTCAGCGCAAACTGCACACCATTACGCGCACCCCACAACAGGCCGGCAACCAGAGCAACAAAGCCGGCAACCGCCCAGACTATGCCCCAGATCTGTTGCAAGGGAATACCAACTGCCAGCGCCGCTTGATGATCATCTGCGACCGCACGCAGGGCACGGCCTATCTTGGTTTTGGAAAACAGCAGCGCCAGACCAGTCACCAGCAGAGCACAGATCAGCGCGGCAATCACATCGAATTGCGATACCAGAATATTGAATTTCTCCATGAAATATTCTATGGGTACATCGTCAATAGGCAATGTCAGTTTGTGCGGTTGTGAACCCCACAGCAACTGCGCCAGACCTTCGATGAAAAAGGTCAGGCCTATGGTTGCCATGAACAGGGTAATCTCAGGCTGGTTGACCAGTGGGCGCAATACTACCCGCTCGATTGCCAGACCCAGTGCCACCATCACCAGCATGGTCAGCGGTATCGCCAGCCATAGTGACATTTCAAACTTCTCGGTCAGGCCTACGCAGGTCAGTGCGGCAAAAAACACCATCGCACCCTGGGCAAAATTGAAGACGCCTGAGGCTTTGTAAATCAACACAAAACCCAGCGCCACCAGTGCATACATCACACCGGACAACAAGCCACCGATAAATACTTCAAAGAAAAAACTGATATTCATTTCAACCTCTTGTTCACATCAACTTGCGCGAATGACTGGGGTGATCAAAGAAGACCTCTCAACACAGAGACACAGAGACACAGAGGAAAAACATGAGAAATGCCTCTCACATTCAGTCTTTGATTTTCTCAGTGCTTTTCTCTGTGTCTCCGTGTCTCTGTGGTTAATGGTCTTAAGGTTTTTCATTAATGCGCCACACCAAGATAGGCATTGATCACTTCCTGATTCGCCAGCACTTCCGCAGGAGTGCCATCACCGATTTTCTTGCCGTAGTCGAGTACGACCACGCGGTCTGAGATATCCATGACTACGCCCATATCATGTTCAATCAAAACGATGGTGGTGCCGAGCTGGTCATTGACATCGAGGATGAAGCGGCTCATGTCCTGTTTTTCTTCCACGTTCATGCCAGCCATAGGTTCATCGAGCAATAAAATCTCAGGCTCGGCTGCCAGCGCGCGTCCCAGCTCTACACGTTTTTGTAAGCCGTAAGAAAGACGGCCTACCGGTATCTTGCGTATGTGCTGGATTTCCAGGAAGTCGATAATTTCTTCTACCTTTTCACGATGGACAATTTCTTCTTTTTGAGCAGGGCCCCAGTACAAGGCCTGCATGAGGAAATTGCTTTTCATTTTCAGGTTGCGGCCTGTCATGATGTTGTCGAGCACGCTCATGCCTTTGAACAGGGCGATGTTCTGGAAAGTTCTGGCGATGCCGCTCTTGGCTGCCGCATAAGTATTCATGTCCTTGCGATGCTGGCCGCGGTAAGTGATGTCACCTTGCTGCGGACGATATACCCCATTGATGACATTCAGCATCGAGCTTTTGCCAGCACCATTCGGGCCTATGATGGCGCGTATTTCATGTTCCCTGACGTTGAAGGAAATATTGGTCAGGGCTTTGACACCCCCAAAAGCGAGCGAGATGTTTTGCAAGTCCAGGATGACTTCACCGATTTTTCTGTTGTCTGCCATTTATGTATTCCTTATGCAGCCAGCTTTTGGGCAGAAAATGTTTTGACATCGCTGATATGCAAATCGGCACTGACCTTGCCCTGGCGGCCATCTTCAAACTTGACCAGGGTTTCTATGAATTGCGAACGCTTGCTGGAATAAAGGGCATCTATCAACACCGCATATTTTTCCGCAATGAATTTGCGCCTGACTTTGCGGGTACGGGTCAGTTCATCATCGTCGGGATCAAGTTCCTTGTGCAGCACCAGGAAGCGATGTATCTGCGTGCCTGCCATCAAGTCTTCACTGGCGAGATCTGCATTCACTTTTTCTATGCACGACAGTATCAATTGATAAGTCTCGGCTTTGGCTGCCAGATCGGTATAGCCAGAATAGGCAATGCCACGTCTTTCTGACCAGTTGCCGACTGCTTCCATATCGATATTGATGAAGGCACAAACAGTGTCACGCTCATGACCAAAGGCGACGGCTTCCTTGATGAAGGGAAAGAACTTGAGTTTGTTTTCTATGTAGTTGGGCGCGAAGATATCGCCCTGTTTCATCTTGCCGACATCGGCTGCGCGATCGATGATTTTCAGATGTCCATCCTGATCAAAAATGCCTGCGTCACCAGTGTGGAAATAACCCTGTTCATCCATGACTTCTGCCGTTGCATCGGGGCGTTTGTAGTAACCCGTCAGCATTGCATCTGACCTGACCAGCACTTCGCCATTTGGCGCGAGCTTGACTTCAACACCGGGGGCAGCTGCACCTACGCTATCAAACTTGATCTTGCCATCTGGTTGCAGGCAGACATAGGCGCAGGTTTCAGTGGAACCATACAATTGCTTGAGGTTGACGCCGATAGAACGATAAAAACGGAACAGGTCAGGGCCGATAGCCGCACCGGCAGTGTAGGCGACGCGCACACGTGAGAGACCGAGTACGTTTTTCAGCGGGCCATAAATCAGCAGATTACCGAGTGCATATTGCAGGCGGTCCATACCACCGACGGTTTTGCCATCAAGTATGTCAGAACCAACACGGCGTGCCAGGTCCATGAAATGGGCAAACAGCTTGCGCTTGATGCTGCCCGCATCTTCCATGCGTATCATGACTGTGGTCAGCATGTTTTCAAACACGCGTGGCGGGGCGAAATAATAAGTGGGGCCGACTTCACGCAAATCCGTCAGTACAGTTTCGCTGGACTCAGGGCAATTCACGGTAAAGCCAGCGGCCATGGCCTGGGCGAAAGAAAACAGATGGTCACCCACCCATGCCATTGGCAAGTAAGACAGGATATCTTCGTCTGCTGTGAGTTCGTCAAATTCCATGCCGCCCATTGCCGCAGTCATGAAAGAACGGTGTGACTGACAGACACCCTTGGGTTTACCTGTGGTGCCTGAGGTATATAGCATGACAGCCGTGTCGTCAGGCTGGCCAAGCTCCACTTCCTTCATGAAAAAATCGGGATGGGCGATATCAAAAGCACGCCCCAGTTCCTGCAAGGCAGCGTAGGATGTCAGTTCAGGCTGGTGATAATGACGCATGCCGCGGTCATCATCAAAGGCGATATGTTGTATGCCTGCATACTGTTGTTTGATTTCAAGCAGCTTATCAACCTGTTCCTGGTCTTCGACTATCGCAAAGGCGATTTCGGCATTTTCCAGTACATAGGCCATATCGGCAGCCGGTGCATCCTGATACAGGGGCACGGGGATGCCACCCAGGCATTGCGCAGCAGCCATGGCCCAGTACAGGCGCGGGCGGTTATCACCGATGATGGCGAGATTCATGCCGCGTTTGAAACCCTGTGCAGCCAGGCCGCAGGCGAGGGCACGCACTTCGGCATTGACCTGTTGCCAGTTCCAGGTTTGCCAGATACCCAGGTCTTTTTCCCGGAAGGCCGGATGTTGTGGCCGTGTTTTCCCATGCTGCAATAACAACCTGGGAAAAGTCGAATTCGCTGCTTCTTTTTGTTTCATGTCTCCACCAGCCTGTTGTTTTAGGGCCTGCTACTTGTGAGTGTCCTGATGCGCCCTTACTGCTTGCTTACTATTTATTGATTGCTTATGTGCAGAGGGGCTTTTACGGTAGGTATTGTAGTGGCAAGATGCAGTGATTTGCCCTGGCGATGCCTGCAGTCTTCGCTGCAATGGTCAAGTCGCTTACAATGTCTCCGTAATTCTTTTTGTTGAAGCGATAGTAGTCCCTTCAAGGGCCGGTGGTTGTCATTCGACTGACAATCTGAAAAATTGAAGCAATTATCTGTGGTGCGTTGCACAAATATGACAAAAAAAATCAGCGACCCTAAAGAGCGGTTTGCCAAGTCCCTGTGGGCCAGTATGCTGTCGCCAGAACATATGCAAAAAGTGGAAGACGAAGTTGTCGAGCGTTTCATTCCCGCAGGCGCTTATGTTTGCCGCAAAGGCGATCCGGTAGAGCACTGGATGGGTGTCATCGACGGCTTCCTGAAAATGAGCAGTATTTCACCTGACGGCAAGACCGTGACGTTCAGTTGCATGCTGGCGGGTGGCTGGTTTGGTGAGGGTTCGCTACTGAAGACTGAACTGCGTCGCTATGATGTGGTGGCCCTGCGTGATACCCGTGTCGCACATATGCCACGTGCTACTTTCACGTATTTGCTGGATAACAGCATTCCGTTTAACCGCTTTCTCCTGCATCAGTTAAACGAGCGTCTGGGGTTTTTTATCTCGCTGGTTGAATATGACCGCATGCTCGATCCCGATACCCGCGTTGCCCGTTGCCTGGCCGCGATGTTTCACCCTTACCTTAACCCAGGTTTGAGGGATGGCAGCAGCATGCAAATCCAGATATCGCAGGAAGAGATAGGTTATATCTCCAGCGTCTCGCGCCAGCGTGCGAACCAGGCACTGCAACTGCTGGAAAAGAAAAACCTGCTGAGCGTGGATTATGGTGGCATCACCATCCTCAATCTTGAAGGCTTGCGCCGCTTCCCGGAAGAATAAGGCATGAAGTCTCTGAATATCATCGGTGCCGGTAAGGTCGGCAAGGTACTGGCCAAAAATTTCCAGCGTCAGCAACAGTTTGCCATACAGCAGGTCTTGAACCGCAGCCTCGCCAGTGCCAGCGATGCCGTGGCCTGGCTGGGTGTCGGGCAGGCCGTCGATGATATCGCGCAACTGCAAGCCGCTGATGTCACCATGCTGACTGTCAGTGATGACCAGATTGCCAGCGTCTGTCAGCAACTGGTTGATGCCGGTTTGTTGAAGGCAGGTAGTGTTATTTTCCATTGCAGTGGTGCCAAGGCATCGACAGAGTTGCAGGCAGCGCAACAGGCAGGTGCGGCTGTTGCCAGTGTCCATCCTGTGCGCAGTTTTGCCAATGTGGATCTGCTGGCAGAGCAATTTGCAGGAACGATATGCAGTCTGGAGGGCGATGTGGCTGCGCTGGCTGTATTGGCGCCTGCCTTGCAGGCCATAGGCGCAGAAACCGTGATTATTCAGGCAGACAATAAATTGCTGTATCACGCAGGTTCTGTATTTGCCAGCAATTATCTGGTGACGCTGATGGAAGTTGCCTTGCGCACGTATCAAGCGGCGGGCATACCCGCTGCGATCGCGCAAAAGATGGCGGCCCCGCTGGCAAGGCAGACGCTGGAAAATGTCTTCAATATGGGCACGGAGGCGGCGCTAACCGGCCCTATTGCCCGTGGTGATATGCAGACAGTCGCTTTACAGCAAAGCAGGCTCAGCGATTGGGATCAGCAAGCTGGGGATTTGTATCGGGCGTTCACGCAGCCGACCATAGACCTGGCGGCTGCACGAAATTCTCACTCAGAGAAATAAACGCTGTTACGGCCATTTTCTTTGGCCTGATACAGCGCCAGATCAGCGCGCTCAAATACGCTGGCTTCGCTTTCCTTGTCCTTACATTCTGCGACACCCATGCTGACGGTAATCGACAGGCGGGTGCGTGTCAGGTCAGTGGTACGCGAGAAATCATTATTGGCGATGGTATTACGCAGGTTCTCGGCAATCGATGTGGCTTTTTCCAGCGTGCAGTTCTTCAACAAGATCAAAAATTCTTCCCCACCCCAGCGGCAAATGATGTCGCTTTCGCGTAGCGAGCGTTTGGATATCTGGGAGATTTCCTTGAGTACATGGTCACCCACCAGATGGCCTTGCTTGTCATTCACTTTCTTGAAGAAATCAATATCCAGCAAGACCACGCACATGGGCTGGCGCGAGCGTTCGCTATCAAGCAGGGCTTGCTGGAAGACAAAATCAAAGGCCTGGCGGTTCAGCAAATTGGTCAGGGTATCGGTAGAAGCAGATTTTTCCAGGCGTTTTTGATAGCGCCTGACTGTCAGCAACAAGATCGCCAGGATAACCAGAGTGATGCCAGCGCTGATGGCGATATTGATGAGGAAGATATTCTGCAGCGGTTTGATTTCCCCGCCCACTTCCTGTTCTACCAGCAAATACCAGCCTAGCTCAGGGATGAAGCGTGCGTTGACGAGTATGGTTTCATTCTCGCTCTTGTATTCAAGGTGTTGGGATTCACTCTTGCGATTCGCCAGGATTTGCGGCGCCAGGTTGCTCAGGCCGGACATATTGCTGAGGTTGCTGCGTATCTTTTTCATGTTATTGCCAGCCAGGGCAATATTGCCCTTCTGATCGACGAAAAAGATATTCCTGCGAAAGCGCGTCTGATAACTGTCTATCAAGGTTTTCATCGTGTCCAGCGTCATGCCTATGCCGGTGACGCCGATGAATTTTCCTGAATAATCGAGGATGCGGTAATTGATGAAGATGGTCATGGTGTCGCGATTGGCCATGTCGATATCGACATTGGTTTCATAATCGCTTTTCAAATCGCGTACCCGGAAGAACCACTGGTCACGTGGTTCGGTATCGCTGATGGTTTTCAGGACACCATCAGCATGGTAATAATTACGGGTATGGTCAGATATCAGAAAACTGGAAATCGCATGGTTTTTTTGCTTGATTTCTTTCAGGTATTTGACGATCTGGTCTTTGTCTTCTTCACCATTGATGATCCAGTCCCGCAAGAAAGTGTCATGCGCCATTTGTGACGAGACAAATACCGGGCGCAAGATATCTTTCTGAATTTCAGAATAAACATTGTCACCAGTGATGGGCAGGGTTTGTTCGGAGATGCCTTGTTGTATGGCATCGCGGGAGACTACAAAAGATGCCACGGTCGTGGAGACAAACCCTGCAATCAGGATCAGGGATAGCCATACCAGCAGACCGTATTTTTTTAACATTTTTTGCATGAATGATAGACGGAGCATGAGCGTGAGGTTTGCCGCAAGATAATACTATAAACCCATGCAAATTCCGCCCAATTTGGCAGCAAATCACAGACTTGAGCTGGTTTAAGCCGCCTGAAGATGCAAATGACCTGTGTAGCCGCTGGGTTTCATACAGAGTGGCAGGATTTTGGCAGAAATGCAGGCTTTTTTTGGGGGCAGGAATAAAAAATGCCGCTGTCAGCGGCATTTTGTGAGTTTTGTGAGGCTAGAGGCTTTTAAGGAGAATCAAGGACGTGGCGTCAAAGATACATGGATACGCAGGCGTGAACCTGGATCATAAGGCATGACAGAAGTATAAGTACGGTTATGGTACTCATAGGTCACGGCATAGCCATTGGTACGAGTTTCCCAGCTATCAATATTGCGGCACTGACGTACAGGACGGCTTTCATAGACAGGCTGGTTATTATAATTGTTGCCGTTATTGCCATTGTTGTCGACACGGTCACCAACGATGGCACCAGTTACAGCACCGACCGCAGCTGCAGCAATACGGCCATTGCCGCCACCCACCTGGCTACCCAGCAAACCACCAGCCAGGCCGCCTATGATGGCACCGCCATTGCTGCGTTCTGCCTGTTGCTGGCGTGGATAATTGCGCTGGCTGGTTTCATATTCGGTACGGCATTCCTGGCGCGGCACATTGACTTGCTCAACTTGTGGGGTAACGCTGACGACGCGGGCATAATCATCAAAGTCGGCAGCCTGTGCAGCAGGAACAAGGGCGCTGGCAGAAAATGCCAGTACGGATGCAGCCATGGAGAATTTTGTAAATGTCATTTTTTTACCTCTTTCGATTTGGATCATGTGATCAACATTGCCTTGGCCTCTGAATTTGTCAAAATGGCAAAAACGGGCAGCTGGGTTCTGGTAATTCTGTATATGTCCTGTGATAGTCTCTTGCTAGTGTGTATATAACGCCCTGACCATAAAAATAGAAGACATGAAAATGTAAGTGTCTGTTTCAATGTACTTTTGGTATTGTATTCTTGTACTTTACACCATTGGCCTCATCTATGCCGCTCGCATTCCCCTCATCTATACCCTTTACTGGAGAATTTATGCACTTGCAATGGACATCCTGGTTAACGCTTGCAGTACTCGGCATGTATGTCTGGAATGTGATGACCGTAGGGCGCTTGCGCATGAAGCTGGGGGTCAAGGCACCCGCCATGGATGGCCCGCCAGAATTTTTGCGGGCGGTAAGGGTGCAGGGCAATACAGTAGAGCAAATGGTTTTCTTCTTCCCGGCACTGTGGTTATGCGCGATATGGGCTAGTGACATACTGGCAGCGTCCCTGGGCCTGGTGTGGCTGGTCGGGCGCATCATGTATGCACTGGCTTATCTGCACGAGGCTGGCAAGCGTTCCACGGGTTTCCTGATTTCTGGCCTGGCTGCAGTTGCACTGTCGCTGGGCACGGTAGCTGGTTTGACTGGTTTGACGGGTTTGATTGGGGTGCTGAAATGAAAGATAAAATCCTTTCCAGTTCTGCCCGTGCTGCCAATGCGCTTGGTCAAACTAACCAGCCGCTAACGGCATCCGTATATGCCTCATATATCCTGATGGGCATTGCCTTGCTGCTGGTCTTAAAGGCCGGTTTGCTGGTCGCCCTGTTTTCTGGCTTGCTGGTGTTTTCCATCATCCATGTACTGGCACCTGCGATTGCCCTGCGTTTCAGGCACAAGCAGCCGCGCATGATTGCCGTGGTATTTTTATCCTTCATCCTGATTACTGGCCTGATTCTGATAGGCTGGGGCATCCATGCATTCTTGCGCAGTGATGCTGGCAACCTGCAAAACCTGCTGCAAAGGCTGGCGGATATCATTGAAGCTTCGCGCCATCAATTGCCAGAGTGGGTGAGTACTAACCTGCCGGAAGATGTTGAATCTTTAAGGGAGATGATGACGCACTGGCTGCGCGAACATGCTGGCGAGGCCAAGCAGATAGTGCCAGAAGCCGGTCATCTGATCGTGCACCTGTTGCTGGGTATGATCATAGGCAGCATGGTTGCCCTGCGTGATGTCACCGGTGACAGTAACCACAAACCCTTTGCTGCTGCCATGCTGAGCAGAATCAGTAATCTGAGCCAGATATTTCACAAAATCGTGTTTGCCCAAGTGCAGATTTCCCTGATCAATACCGTATTTACCGCAATTTACCTGGCTGCCATCCTGCCTATGGCTGGTGTCCATTTGCCACTGACCAAGACCATGATCGCCATTACCTTCCTGGCGGGGCTGATTCCTGTGGCAGGTAATATTATTTCCAATACTGTTATTGTCATTGTCGGTCTGTCACAGTCACTGAACGTTGCCATTGCTTCTCTGGTATTTATGATCGTCATTCATAAGGCAGAATACTTTTTGAATGCCCGCATCATCGGAGCACAGGTCAATGCCCGGGCCTGGGAATTGCTGACCGCTATTCTGGTCATGGAAACCCTGTTTGGTGTTCCCGGTGTGGTTGCGGCCCCGGTGTTTTATGCTTATATCAAGAAAGAGCTGAGTGACCGGGCTCTGGTTTAAATTTAATGCACAAGCAAAGTAGCTATTTTTTCATTTCAAAGAGGTAAATATGATTCTGGAGTTAGCCGATCTGCGCATACAAGCTGGCAAGCAAGCCGAGTTTGATGTCGCCATACAACGCGGTCTTGATGAAGTGATACGTCATGCCCAGGGGTTTCTCGGTTTCAAGGTGCAAAAGGGCATAGAGTCGCCAGAGCGTTACCTGCTCATGATTTATTGGGCAACGCTGGAAAACCATACCGTTGATTTTCGTGAGTCTGCAGCATTTGCAGAATGGCGTGCCATCGTTGGACCGTATTTTGCCAGTGCCCCTGTGGTTGAACATTTTGATCTTTTAGCCAAGTCTGAGTGATTTTTTTGCGTAGCCTGGGATAATTCCGACTTGATTACCGGGATTTCATCCCAAGCTTATCAAGTCATGATTTGCCTGTGGCGCTGAGGTCGGCGTTCATTTTTGGCAACAGCTTGCTCTCCAAAAGGTCATTATGGTTCCGCATCTCGTCACCGCTCTCAACGGCCCCCTGCTCGATCTTGAAAAAAAGATATTAGAAGCGACACCTGCGATAGAACGCTGGTTCCGTCTTGAATGGCAGGAACATACTCCGCCATTTTATTGCTCTGTTGATTTGCGCAATGCCGGTTTTAAGCTGGCCCCTGTCGATACCAATCTCTTCCCTGGTGGTTTTAATAACCTGGCATCAGAAATGTTGCCACTGGCCGTACAGGCGGCGATGGCGGCGATAGAAAAATATTGCCCGGATGCTAAAAACCTGTTGGTGATCCCTGAGAGCCATACTCGCAATGTGTTTTATTTGCAAAACATTGCCCGCATGATCCAGATTTTCCGTCAGACTGGTTTGAATGTACGTCTGGGTTCGCTGTCAGCTGATATTACCGAACCAACACCCATAGACTTGCCAGATGGCAGCCAGTTGATACTGGAACCGCTGGAGCGCTCGGCTAATGGCCGCCGCCTGGGCCTGAAGAATTTCGACCCTTGCACCATCTTGCTGAACAATGATTTATCGGCAGGCATACCGGCAATATTGGAAGAACTGAATGAGCAGACCCTGCTGCCGCCGCTGCATGCAGGCTGGGCCTTGCGCCGCAAGAGCAATCACTTCCATGCCTATGATGAAGTGGTCAAGAAATTTGCCAAGATGGTGGATATCGACCCGTGGATGCTGAACCCGTTTTTTATCAAATGCAAGGATGTGAATTTCCACGACCGCAGCGGTGAAGATACGCTGGTAGCTGCAGTCGATACCATACTCGCCAAGATACGCAAGAAATACAAGGAATACGGTATCAAGGAAAAACCTTTCGTCATCGTCAAGGCCGATGCCGGGACCTATGGCATGGGCATCATGACGGTGCATGATTCCAGCGAAGTGCGCGACCTGAACCGCAAACAGCGTAACAAGATGTCGGTCGTCAAGGATGGTATGGAAGTGCGCGATGTGATCGTGCAGGAAGGCGTGTATACCTTCGAGCAAATCAATGAATCCGTGGCTGAGCCCGTGGTGTATATGATAGACCGCTACGTGGTAGGGGGGTTTTACCGCGTGCATGAAGACCGTGGCGTTGATGAAAACCTCAATGCACCCGGCATGCACTTTGTGCCGCTGGCCTTTGCCCAGCAACACGCAGTACCCGACATGAAGGCAAAACCGGGCACGGCAGCACCAAATCGATTTTACATGTATGGTGTCGTAGCGCGCCTGGCTTTGCTGGCGGCGTCACTGGAGCTGGAAAAGACAGATCCAAATCCTGAGGTTTATTGATTGTTAAATCATTAATTAAATCGTTAATTAAATCATTAGTCAGATCATTAATCAGATCATTATCTAGCCGAGAATATTGAGCACATTCATGAAAATCGCTTTCCTGACCGACCCGCTGTCTCACTTCAAGACGTATAAGGATTCCACCTACGCCATGATGGTGGAAGCAGACAAGCGTGGTTATGCCATCTATGCCTTTGGCCCGGAAGACATGGCGCTGGAAAGCGGCAAGGTGATTGCCAATATCAGCCGCATTACGCTGACCGGGGATAGCCAGGACTGGTTCAGGTTGTCGGAGCCTGAGTCATTGCCGCTGAGTGCTTTTGATGCCGTACTGCAGCGCAAAGACCCGCCATTTGATATGGAATATATCTATGCGACTTATTTGCTGGAACTGGCAGAGCAGCAGGGCGCGCGGGTATTCAATAAGCCGGCAGCTATCCGCAATCATAATGAAAAGCTTAGCATTGCCCAGTTCAGCCAGTTCACGGCACCTACGCTGGTGACGCGCGATGAGCAACGTATCCGTGCTTTCCATAAAGAGCACCAGGACATCATACTCAAGCCACTGGATGGCATGGGTGGCACCGGCATTTTCCGCATCCGTGAAGATGGTATGAACCTCGGTTCTGTGATTGAGACTTTGACGGTGAATGGCAGCTCTACCATCATGGTGCAGCGCTACATTCCGGAAATTGTCCATGGTGATAAAAGGATATTGCTGATCGGTGGCAAGGTCGTGCCGTTTTCCCTGGCGCGTATTCCGCAAAACGGTGAAGTCAGGGGTAACCTGGCGGCAGGTGGCCTGGGTGTGGCGCAGGAATTGTCTGCCCGTGATCTTGAGATTGCGCAGACTTTGGCACCTGAACTTTATCAAAGAGGTCTGTTGCTGGTAGGATTAGATGTTATCGGTGCTAATTTGACGGAAGTCAATGTCACCAGCCCTACCTGTTTCCAGGAAATTACCCAGCAAAAAGGCTTCAATGTTGCTGGCATGTTCATTGATGCCCTTGAAACGGCAGTTGCAGCTTGATTTTGTAGTTTAGATAAATGGAAGACGCTGGCCACATGCCAGTTGTCACAAGAGAGTTAAAGAACGATGGTTGGCATACTTTTAATGACGCATGCGCCCCTGGGCACGGCTTTTATGCAGGCTGCGGCCCACGTATTCCGTGGCATGCCAGAACGCTTTGAAGCGATAGACGTGATTGCCGACCAGAATATCGATGAAGTCAACCGTCTCGCGCGCGAAGCCGTGCTGCGTCTGGACGATGGTTCGGGCGTGCTGGTGATTACCGATGTCATGGGCGGTACACCGTCGAATTGCTGCAGACAACTGGGTGATCCTGACCGGGTCGCGATCATCGCCGGCATCAGCCTGCCCATGTTGTTGCGGGCGATAACTTATCGTAGTGATGTACTTGATGTCGTGGTGGAAATGGCGCTGGCCGGTGGCCAGAATGGCGCCATACGTCTCGACAATCGTGTGCGTTTATCACCAGGTTAAAAAAGAAAGAAAGTGAAGCATGATCCAACAAGAAATCGAAATCATCAACAAGCTGGGTTTGCATGCACGCGCATCTGCAAAATTTACACAAACCGCCAGCAAATTCAAGGCAGAAGTATGGCTGACCCGCAATAGTCGGCGTGTCAATGGCAAGTCCATCATGGGCGTCATGATGCTGGCAGCGGGCAAGGGTAGTAAAGTGTTGTTGGAGACCGATGGCGCAGATGAGCAAGCCTGCTTTGACGCCATACAAGCGCTGATCAATGACAAGTTTGGTGAAGGTGAATAAACGAAAATTGAGCGGGTCATGGTCATCATTGCGATGATGCTGGGTAGTGCTTATTGATGCTTTTGTCAGTGTGATTTGCTGGCGAAACAATTGGCAACATATCGCAACATCTTTCTCATTGTTGTTTTGACTCTATTCGTTTACCTTGTCCTTCTTTGATTGAATCAGCAAAAACAGGCATCAGTTTGCTGATGGTCTTAGGTTTAACGCTGCATCGGTACACTGGATTGTTACGCTGGAAATAAGACAGGGCGGCAAAATCACAAGGCCCGGAGATTAAGTATTTTGGGGGACACAGCATGGCATCTTTTACACTGCAAGGCATCCCCGTTTCACGCGGTATAGCAATCGGGCGCGCTCATCTGCTGCGTCCGGCAGCACTGGATGTACAACATTATCTGGTAGGACAAGAGCAGGTCGAAGCCGAAGTGCAAAGACTGCAATTGGCTATCGCTCAGGTACACAAGGAATTGCAGGCCATCTGGTCAGATTTGCCTGCAGATGCACCCACAGAGCTCGGTGCTTTCATCGACGTGCATGTACTGATTTTGTCCGACCCCATGATCTCGGAAGCACCGCTCGATATCATCCGCACCCGCCACTACAATGCAGAATGGGCATTGGTCAGCCAGATCGACGAACTGACGGCCCAGTTTGATGAAATCGAAGATGAATACCTGCGCGAGCGCAAAGCTGATATACAGCAAGTGGCAGAGCGCGTACTCAAGGTATTGACCGGTACTGCCGGCAGCGCGATACGCTCTGACGGTATCGATGAGCGCAATGCCAATATGATCGTGGTTGCCAGGGACATTTCTCCGGCAGACATGATGCAGTTCCGCGATGTCGCTTTCACCGGTTTTGTCACCGATGAAGGTGGGCACAATTCTCATACCGCCATCGTCTCGCGCAGCCTCGGTATACCCGCTGTGGTCGGCATGGGCAATGCATCACGCCTGATAGAGCAGGACGACTGGCTCATCATCGACAGTGATGCTGGTGTCGTCATCGTTGCCCCAAGTTCTCTGGTGCTAGAACAATATCGCGACCGTCAGACCATACTGGCCAAAGCCAGGAAAAAACTCCACAAACTTAAAAAAACACCGGCCATTACTCAGGACGGGGTCGAGATCACCTTGCTGGCAAATATAGAATTGCCGCAGGATGCCGCTCATGCGCTGGAGGCAGGGGCCAGTGGGGTAGGCCTGTTCCGTTCAGAGTTCCTGTTCATGGAAAGCAGTGGCCAGCAACACAAGCTGCCGACAGAAGAAGAACAGTTCGATGCCTACCGTACGGCAGTACAAGCCATGAAAGGCAGGCCGGTAACGATACGCACGCTGGACGTCGGCGCTGACAAACCGCTGGATACGACCGAGCACAATATCCTCAACCCGGCGCTGGGTTTGCGGGCCATACGCTATTGCCTGGCTGAGCCACAATTATTTTTGACGCAACTGCGCGCCATCCTGCGCGCCTCGGCCTTTGGCAAGGTCAAGATACTGATACCGATGATGGCACATGGTTTTGAGATAGACCAGAGTCTGGCCATGATAGAACAGGCCAAGACTGAACTGCGCAAGGAGGGCAAGGACTTTGATGCAGAGATCGCCATCGGCGCCATGATAGAAATCCCGGCAGCAGCCTTGTCGCTACCCATGTTTGTCAAGAAACTCGATTTCCTCTCGGTCGGTACCAATGACCTGATCCAGTACACATTGGCAATTGACAGGGCAGATCATGAAGTCGCCCACTTGTATGATGATTTGCACCCGGCCATTTTGCAGCTCTTGCAAATGATTATCACAGCGGGTGAAAGGGCAGGTATCCCGGTCTCCATTTGTGGTGGTATGGCGGGCGATATCCGCCTGACACGCTTGCTGGCAGGTATGGGTTTCCGTGAATTGTCTATGCCTGCGGCATTGCTGCCAGAGATCAAGCAAGAGATTTTGAACACCCGCCTAGATTCTTTGCAAGGACATGTCAAAAAAATCCTTCGCAGCTATGATTCGGCAACCATCAGGGAAACCCTGGCTGCGATGGGGGCGCAATCGCCTACTTTGCATTAACAAGTTTATATTAAAATTGTGACAGTTACGGTGCCGGAGTTTGACCCTGGTGCCAGATTTGGTTTATCCTTCACCTATTGCGCCGATTTGAAAATCAGCTTGCGGGCGCGGTTCGGAAAACATCCCGAATGATAAATACGGCTAAAGCGAGCTTGAATGCAGCTTTCCCCTTCCCACATTCAGCCCACCTTTTAGCCTTCCTGAGTTTTTTGATAACGGGTTCAATCCCGATGGAAGAGTGTATGTCATCCTCACCTGGATCAGTTGGAATCGTCACGCCACAAGCGTTTCAGTTCAACGAGCCTTTGGCCCTGCAAAACGGCACCTCGATTGCAGGCTATACCCTGATGGTGGAAACCTATGGGCAGCTCAATGCCGATAAATCCAATGCAGTCCTGATCTGCCACGCCCTGAACGCCTCGCACCATGTGGCTGGCGTGTATGCAGACCAGCCCAAGAATGTAGGCTGGTGGGACAATATGGTTGGGCCCGGCAAACCAGTCGATACCGACAAGTTTTTTGTAATCGGTGTTAATAATCTCGGTTCCTGTTTTGGCTCTACAGGCCCCATGCACACCAATCCTGCGACGGGCAAACCATATGGCGCAGATTTTCCTGTCGTGACGGTCGAAGACTGGGTCAATGCCCAGGTCAGACTGGCAGACCGGCTTGGCATCACGCAATTTGCCGCCGTCATGGGTGGCTCTCTTGGTGGCATGCAGGCACTGGCCTGGAGTATTTTGTATCCAGACCGTTTGCGTCATTGTGTAGTCGTGGCTTCTACTCCAAAACTATCAGCCCAGAATATTGCCTTCAATGATGTGGCGCGCCAGGCAATTTTGACGGACCCGGATTTCCATGGCGGTGATTTCTATGCCCACAATGTCGTGCCACGCCGTGGTTTGCGGGTAGCGCGCATGATAGGCCATATTACCTATCTGTCAGATGATGACATGGCCGAGAAATTTGGCCGTGACCTCAAAGGCGGCGACTACCAGTTTGGTTATGGCGTGGATTTTGAAATTGAATCTTACCTGCGCTATCAGGGCGATAAATTCTCGGATTATTTCGATGCGAATACCTATCTGCTGATCACCAAGGCGCTCGATTATTTTGACCCTGCCCGTCATACCGGAGGCGATCTGGCCAAGGCACTCGCACACACCAAGGCCAAGTTCCTGCTCGCTTCGTTTACCACTGACTGGCGTTTTTCACCTGAGCGCAGCCGTGAAATCGTCAAAGCCCTGGTCAGCAACAAGCGCACTGTCAGTTATGCAGAAATCGATGCACCACATGGACATGATGCCTTCCTGCTGGATGACTCACGTTACCTGAACCTGATTGCTGCTTACTATCAGCGCATAGATGCCGAATTGCGAGCTGAACTACAAACTGAACCAAAAGCCGAATTGTTGGGAGCCGCAGCATGAATTTTTCAGAATTAAATGTCTTGCGACCAGACCTGGCTTTTATCGCCCACTGGATCAAGCCGCAGGCGCAAGTGCTCGACGTCGGTTGCGGCGATGGCGTCATGCTGGATTATCTGCAAAGCGATAAGCAATGCAATGGCTATGGCATAGAGATCGCTGACGACAAGGTGCTTGCCTGCGCGACGCGCGGCGTAAATGTCGTACAGCAGGATATGGAGAACGGCCTGGGCATGTTTGAAGACAATGCCTTTGATACCGTCATGTGCCTGTCTTCACTGCAGATGATGAAACATGTGGAACCATTGTTGCGTGATATCGCCAGGGTAGGGCGCGAGGCCATCGTCTCTTTCCCCAATTTTGGTTACTGGCCACACCGTACCGCCTTATTGCGCGGCAAGATGCCAGTGTCAAAATCTCTGCCGTATGAATGGTATGACACACCCAATGTGCGCTGCGCAACGATACTTGATTTTTCTGACCTGGCAGTAGAAGTTGGTCTGGAGGTGATGGAATGTGTTGCTCTGCACGAAGGGCAGCCCGTAACCTGGCTGCCTAATCTGCGCGGCAGCCTGGCAGTTTTCCGTTTACGGAAAAAATAGCTTGTTGTATCACTTATGATTTTTTCGTGAAAACTATGTCTGTGCTTTCATGTTGGTGGTTGGCGGCATTCGGGTCTGATGCCGCCGCAGTGTAAATTTTTTCCCAAAAGCGATAGAAGGTTGTTCCAGCCATCGATAGCTGCAATAGGAAAAGGGAATAGTCAGCAAGCTCGCCAGTACAAAAAATAGATGGGGGTGGGCTTGCCATTCAGGTGACAAGTTTAGCCAGAAGTAAGTATACAAAGGATAAAAAATTACGGGATGAAACAGATACATTGAGTAACTGATTTTTCCTAAAAAATTTCCCAGCTTTACGTTCACCCTGAGTACCGAGGTCATCAGCACAAAAATGACAATGGCAATTAATTGAGTGACAGGTGTTTTCAGGTAAATGGCATCCAGCGTCAATATTTCTCTTTCAACAAACTGGAAATAAGTCAGCAAGAGGACAAGCAGGGCTTTTGCTGCTTTGGTGCTGTTCTTGTCCAACAGCCATTCTCGGTATAAAAGGCCAAAGAACATGTAACCTGTATAGCGCAGATAGGCCAGCACGTTTGCGGTATAGGCTGAAACATCTGCCATACGGTGTACCAGTCTTGGTAAAAGCATGACCAGCAGCATGATGAGCAATATGCTTTTCAAGGAATTCAATTTGCTGAACGAAAACAGATAAATGCAGGACAGATAGAAAAAAAGTTCCAGAGACAAGGTCCAGTAAGAGCCTATGATGTTTTCCACGTCAAAAAATGCCTGGAACATGGTCAGGTTGATGGCAAAGACAGTCCAGTCCAGTTCCTTCCCGCCCTGGCTGACGCCAAAGCGCCAATAGACAAAAACAAGACCCAGAATGGCGGAAAGCCAATAGGCAGGATACAGACGAAAGAAACGGTGTATGACGAATGTTTTAACAGGCGCTACGCGATATGTCGATAAACTGAAAGGCACTACGAAGCCGCTGACCATGAGGAAGATGCATACACCTATTTCCCCTATGCCGATTTGTTTGGTAAAAAAATTCGCTATCGCTGATTCTGCCAAATTCAAAATGAGCTCAGGCGGCACCTTTGCCGCAACTTCTATGGTGTGCTGATAAATAACCAGCATTGCTGCCAGCCCGCGCAGAAAATCGATATATAGAAAACGCTCGCTCGCAGCTGCATTAGTTGAAGTGATCAAAAGACTTATTCCAAGCAATTAACATTAATTTACATAAAATCACTTTTATCATAAGCTGACAAGGGATTTTGTATATAAATTGTAAATTATTTTATTTTGGAAATATTTCCTTTGGTAAATAAATTTTGATAACGCCGTGTTAACGTGGATGTTATTGCAGGCACATCTGTTTGCGGTTTACCCAGTAAGGCTAAATAATTTTGTCCAGCCGCATCTTTAAAAAAAGCCAGATGGCTCCCATTTGCGCTTATCATTCTGCGTATCTTCCTGCCATATATTCGCCATGAAACTGAACCACGCCGCACTTATATTTTCCAGTCTGTTTGCCTTGGGCGCTGCCGCTCATGCGCAAAATAGCGGGCAGCAGGATGGCGTCAAGGTAGGTGAAATGTCGGTCTTGCGAAAACTGGCCCCGACAGGCGCGCTGGAAAGCCAGGCGGCAGCGCAGTATGCACAGACCATGCAGGTCGCTGAACAAAAGCATGCTTTGGGACCTGCCAGCCACCCGCAAGTGATACGCTTGCGGGCAATTGCACAAAAATTGATACCCTATGCGCTGAAATGGAATGAACGCGCCAAGCAATGGAAATGGGAAGTCAATCTGATCGGCTCCAAGCAGGTCAATGCATATTGCATGCCTGGTGGCAAGATTGCTTTTTACTCCGGCATTCTCGATACCCTGAAACTGACCGATGATGAAGTGGCTATAGTCATGGGTCATGAAATTGCCCATGCCTTGCGTGAGCATGGTGCTGAACGTGCTGGCAAGGCAACGGTTGCGAATGTGGGTATCAAACTGGCTGAGTTGTGGGCCGGCGCCAAAGGTTATGACCCTAACATTGCCGGTGGTGTAGCTGGAGGTGTTGCCAAGTTCAGCATGCTGGCATTTTCGCGTGGTGACGAAACCGAGGCTGACGTCGTCGGTCTTGATATTGCCGCCAGGGCTGGTTATGACCCGCGTGCCGGTGTCGCACTCTGGCAAAAAATGGGCATGGTCAGCAAGGGCGCACCGCCTCAATGGCTATCTACCCACCCCGCCGGTACTACCCGTATTGCAGAAATCCGCAACCACTTCACAGAAGTCATGCCTTTATATGCGCATGCCAAAGGCGTCAGTATCAGCGCCTTGCCACCTTATCAAACCAATGTCAAAGGCATTGCTCCCGTCGTATATTTGGGAAAGTAAGTATTTTTCAAACAAAAACAGTATCCAAATGGCAATTTGTCGCGCAATTGTGACAAAAACTTGCCCCTAAGACCACTTTGTCATCATCCTTTAATAATTGGATGGGACACTCTGCAAGTTCAAAATTTTATGTGATAGACTATTTTCACATATCAAAATATCTGATCTACAGACATTTGCCCCGGCATTTGTTCAAGTTTAAAGATGTCACTAGGAGATAGACGCACTGTAAAAAAGTCCGTCTGTTTTTTGTTTAGAAATAGCAATCGTTTGCGCAGTTGAAAATTTTCAATTTTCAAAAATAGCAATCGTTTGCGCGGCGTAATGAGCCCAGAATATTTCTAATGTGACATGTCATCGCAGGTGTTTGTTGTGGAATTACAACCAGTTACAAAAAAAAGCCAACATATTCGGCAAAAAAACGAGCGGTGAAGGGGATGTCATCAGGCAGTTGCGGTGGCTTGAGATGATAAACGGGGTTTTGCACTAATTTTTATTTCCATTTGTAAAATGATTCGGGAGCTTCAATGAAACAATCAAACAAATCGTCCGCATTTCCATCGCGTTTGTCGATGGTTGCAGTCGCATGCCAATTGGTATGCCTGAGCATGTCCTCTGCTTATGCGCAGCAGACAGAATCCACTGAGCAGCCTGACGCAAACCGCGTCACCATTACCGGCAAAAAAGTCGGTATGGGCTTGATGGTTCAAGAAAATGCGCCAAAAGCACGTAGTACTATTACTGCTGAAGAATTGGCCAAACAGCGTCCTACAGGCAATGCCTATGAAGCGCTGGAATTGATGCCTGCGGTTAATAGTTTCAACTATGACGCAACCGGTTTGTTTGGTGGCGGTTTGACACTGCGCGGTTTTAACAGCGACCAGATCGGTGCAACGATCAATGGCGTACCAGTCAATGACTCTGGTAGCTTCTCCGTGTTCCCGCAAGAATTCGTGGATCAGGAAAATACCTGTACACAATTTGTGACTCAAGGTTCAACAGACGTTGACTCCCCGCAAATCGGTGCAACTGGTGGTAACTTTGGTATCGTTACATGTGATCCAACCAAGGAAAAACGTTTCCGCGTGATGCAGACTCTGGGTGGTTTGAAACTGTCCAAGACTTTCTTGCGTTACGACACAGGCCTGTGGGCTGATGGCCGTTCCCGTTTCTTTATCTCTGCTTCCCATGCGCAAGCTGACAAATGGAAAGGCGAAGGCGGCGCAGACCGTAACCACGTAGACGCTGGTTACCGCATCGATTTCGACAAATTCAATTCCATCAATGCAATTTTGTTGTATAACCGCGCCATCAACCAGAACATCAGCACATTCAATCTGGCTGACCTGGCAAAAAATGGTTACTACTATGATTATTCGACCAAGTTCATTGGTCACGTCACGCCAACCAAGGGCAAGGCAGATAATGATCCTAGCCAGGCAAATGCTGACACTTACTACCAATTGACAAAAAATCCGTTTGAAAACGCGATTTTCTCTGTGACTGGCAAATTCCGTATCAATGAAAATACTGATGTCAAAGTTGTCCCTTACTACTGGTATGGTTACGGTACAGGTGGCGTACAACAACGTCTGCAAACTGAATCCGCATTCCTGAATCCAACAACTGGCAAACTGACTGCCGCTGTTGATCTGAATGGTGACGGCGATACGCTGGACAAAGTGATTGTTGCCAACAGTAGCGTGACACGTACTAACCGCCCTGGTGTAACAGCTTCCGTTGTTCACACGATCGACAACCACCAAATCCTGGCTGGTGTCTGGTATGAACGTGCAACGCATGAACAATTCGGCCCTATGGTTGCTGTTGATGCCAACGGTAACGCAGCTGATATCTGGTTGAAAGATGGCCGTATCACTCGCCCTGATGGCACGCCTTTCCAAAGCCGTGACTGGAAAACCATCAGTACTGCTTATCAGTTCTCCTTGCAAGATACAATCAGCCTGCTGAATGACAAGCTGAGCATCAATATTGGTGTACGCGTTCCTACCATGAAACGTAACTTCACAAACTACGCGAATGAAGGCACCAACTCAGGCGTCACTTACAATATTGAACGTACTTACACCAAAGCTTTGCCGCAGTTGGGTGCACGCTACCAGCTCGATAATAACAATCAGATCTTCGCCAGCCTGGCGCGTAACATGAAGGTACCGCCAAACTTTGTCTATTCAACGACAAATAACGCGAAAATCAATCCTGATGGCAGTGTAGGCTTCGCAGAAGTTCCACCAGAAACTTCCTACAACTTCGATTTGGGTTATCGCCTGCAAAGTGACAGGCTGACAGCATCAGCAACGGTTTACACCGTAGACTTTACTGACCGTCAGGCAACTGCTTTTGATCCTGTCTCTGCACAAAGCTCAGTTACCAATGTCGGTAAAGTAAAAACCAAAGGCTTTGAAGTTGAAATGGGTAACACTCCAGTCAATGGTTGGTCTTTCTATGGTTCCGTTGGTTATGCGAAGAGCGAAATCAAAGACGACCTGCAAGTGGCAAAAGGTGTTTACATTCCAACAGCTGGCAAGCAAATGACGTTGACGCCAGAATGGAAAGCTGGTCTGAGCGCGCAGTATGAAACAGCAGTCTGGTACACACGTCTGAAAATGAAATACACAGGCGGCCAGTTTGCCACCATGACGAATGATGAATTCGTGCCTGGTTACACACTGCTGGGCTTTGATGCAGGTTATCAATTCCCGAACACCAGCTGGTTCAAAAAACCAACTATCCGTTTGAGCATCAGCAATATCACGAACGAAAAATATCGTAACCCATCCAGCTTCAACATCACCAATGCAGTTGCCTATCCAGGCGCCGCTGCCAAAGGTGTGTTCTACTACCTGGGTGCACCACGCTTTAGTTCGGTCACTTTCCAGGCAGATTTCTAATCTGGAGGGATGAGGTGGTGAAGCAAAATCTCACCACACAGACTTGATACAGGCCTGCAACAAGAACACTTGTTGCAGGCCTTATTCTTTTTACTTCAAGAATACTTCTTATGCAAAAGTTGAAATTAATCAGCATAGCTATCGCTGCCGCAACGCTAGCCTCCTGTGCCAGCACTGACAAAATGCTTACGGCGAACCAGGCAGCAACCACGGATATCACGATTTTCAGTATCAATGATTTCCATGGCAATTTGCAGGCTGACCAGCCTGTGCCCTATGTCGCTACCAAAACTGACCCGGCACGCCCCGGTGAAAAAATCTCGGTACCTGCAGGTGGTTATGCCTACCTGACTACCAAGCTCAAAGAACGCCGCCAGGCCGTTGGCAGCAGTATTTTTGTTGGTGCCGGTGATCTGATTGGTGCTTCGCCCATGGGTTCAGCACTGATGAAAGATGAACCCGTCATCGAAGCCCTGAACCGTCTGGATTTGTCAGTAACCGCAGTCGGCAACCATGAATTTGATAATGGCACAGCTGATCTGATGCGCAAAATCAAGGGTGAATGTCCGTCCGCAGGTTGCGCTTATGCAGATTTCAAGGGCGCCCGCTTTTCCTACCTCGGTGCTAATATTCATGAACTCGGTAGTGACAAGCCATGGCTTGCACCATATGTCATACGTCAGGTTGGTGACTTCAAGGTAGGTTTCATCGGTGCGGTCACCGCTGATGTACCCAACCTGGTGGCTGGCGATGCGGTCAAGCATCTGAGTTTTGAAGATGAGGCTACGGCGATTAACCGTTATGTGCCAGAACTGCAAAAGCAGGGCGTAGCTGCCATCGTCGTGCTGATACATGAAGGCGCAACTTACAAGGGTTCAGAGAATGACCCCAGCTATCGCTGTGAAGGTCTGCAAGGCCCGATTATCGAGATCAGTAAAAAACTCGATAAGGCCATCAGCCTGATCGTTTCTGGTCATTCACACCAGGGCTATACCTGCAAGATAGATGGCAGGCTGGTGGTACAGGGGCGTAGTTATGGTTCCTTCCTGACAGAATCAACCCTGACGATAGACCGCAAAACCAACCAGGTCATCAAGGCAGTGGCGGTCAATCATCTGATTGACCAGCAAGCCTTGCAGGCAGACCCTGCCGCCAAGCAACTGGTCGATCAGGTAGCATCACAAACGGCGAGTTTGCGCCAGCGTCCTATTGTGAATCTGAGTGCACCCTTGTCACGTAATAGCGAAGCCGGTGTGTTTGACAGCAGCCTGGGCAATATCATCGCTGACTCGCAGCTCCATCATGGGCAACATGCGGGTGGTGCTGATGTTGCCTTCATGAATGCTGGCGGCATACGCAGTGACCTGCCTTCCGGCAAGGCAAGTGGTCCGGTAGCTGTGTCTTATGGTGATTTGTATGCGGTGCAGCCATTCGGCAATAACCTGGTGCGTATGAAGTTGAGCGGGGCCCAAATCCTGACGCTGTTACAGCAACAATGGTCGGGCCGTGAAGTCAATGAGCCAAAAAAACTGTTTGTATCTCACACGCTGAACTACAGCTATGACCCGCGTGCCGGAATAGATGCGCGGGTAAAGGATGTCAAAATCAAGGGTAAGCCGCTGGACCTGAACCAGCAATATAGCGTGGTAGTCAACAGCTTCATGGCAGATGGCGGTGATGGTTTTGCTGTGCTCAAGCAAGCAAAAGACAAAGAGTTGATAGGCCGTGACCTGGAAGCGTTCGAGTCTTATGTGCGCGAACAGGGCAGTAAATTGAATGAGGTTAAACGCGACCGCGTGAAACGTTTGCCTGGCTAAGCCAGCATAAACCAGCAAAGCTCCAGAAGTAAAAAATGCCCGTCTATCTCATAGACGGGCATTTTCCATTGAAAGGCCAGGAGCTTATTTGTATTCTATGATCAACGGTGCATGATCAGAGAAACGGGCTTCCTTGTAAATCAATGCCTTATGCGCTTTTTTACCTATGCCGCTGGTGGCGACATGGTAGTCGATACGCCATCCCACATTGTTTGCCCAGGCCTGACCGCGGTTACTCCACCAAGTGTAAGCATCGCCTGTCGTTTCAGGATGCAGATGGCGATACACGTCGAGCCAGCCCTGTTCATCAAACAGCCGCGTCATCCAGGCGCGTTCTTCTGGCAAGAAGCCGGAATTTTTTTGATTGCTCTTCCAGTTTTTCAAATCGATCTCTTTGTGGGCGATGTTCCAGTCGCCGCAGATGATGATTTCCCTGCCTTCGGCAATCAATTGTTGCAGATGCGGGTAAAACAATTCCATGAAACGGAACTTGGCCTCCTGCCGTTCAGGTGAAGATGAGCCAGAAGGGCAATACAGGGAAATGACCGATAATTTGCCAAAATCACAGCGCACATAACGGCCTTCGGCATCAAATTCCGGGCTACCAAAGCCTATATAGACCGCATCTGGTTCTTTCTTGCTATACACGCCAACGCCGGAATAGCCTTTTTTCTCGGCATAGTGAAAATGTCCGTGATATTTGTGCGGATTCAGAAAGTCTGGCGTCATGTCCGCTTCCTGGGCTTTCAGCTCCTGCACGCAGACGACGTCAGGGTTTTCCTTTTGCATCCACTCAAAAAAGCCTTTTTTGGAGGCTGAGCGTATGCCATTCAGATTGGCAGAGATGATTTTAGTCATGCTGGTAAATAGTGACTTAAAGTGAGATAGAAAGCATACCAGATAGTGTAGCAGTACGTGTATTTGAAAGGGAAAAGCCAGCAGATAGTTTATACTTGCCTACTTTTTCCTCAGGGTAGCTACCCCTCTGCGCCATCATGAATGAAGAACAATTGCGTGCTGAACTGAAGGCGGTCTATGCCAGTTCCTCCTGGAAACTGACCGCGCCCATGCGCTATTCGGTGGAATTGTTGAAGAACGGTGGCTTGCCCAAGTTGCTGCGCGATATCAAGCTCGTGCTCAAAAAACTCATGCCAGCCAAAGTAGAGAAGACGGAGGTGGCTGAAGTCATGCCAGACCGGCTCAACGATGAAGGCCAGCGAATTTTGAATGAACTCCAGAGCCGCATGCAACGCAGCCGCAGCATCAGCCGACAAAAGTAAACCAGACCTCCCACCATGCGCATCATTATCGATCTACAAGCTTGTCAATCCACCGGTAGCCGCCATCGTGGCATAGGCCGCTATTCACTGGCATTGGCCAAGGCCATGGTGCGCAATGCAGGAGAGCATGACATCTGGCTGCTACTGAGCAGCTTGTTTCCTGACACCATACAGCCCTTGCGTGACGCCTTCGCCAATATGGTGCCGCAAGAACGTATTGTCACCTGGGGCGCGCCCGGCCCGGTAGCAGAACTGGTACCGCAAAACTATTGGCGCAGCCGTGCGGCAGAATTATTGAGGGAGCAGGCCCTGGCTGCCTTGCGGCCCGATTTTATCCATGTCACCAGTCTGTTTGAAGGTTCGGGTGATGACGCAGTATCCAGCGTTGCGATATCGGGTGAACACTTGCCAACAGCGGTAACGCTGTATGACCTGATTCCCCTGATGTATGACAAACAGTATCTGAACGACCCGGCACAAAGAGCCTGGTATTACCGCAAGCTGGCCAGTTTGAAACGCGCTGATTTGTTGCTGGCTATCTCTGATTCGTCGCGGCAGGAAGGCATGGATTTGCTGCAGTTGTCGCCAGAGCGTGTAGTCAGTATTTCTTCTGCCGTGGATGAGCATTTTCAGGTGCGCAGTTGTAACGATGAGGTCATGCATGCTCTACGAGCGCGCTATGGCATTACCCGCGATATGGTGATGTACACCGGCGGTATCGATATACGCAAGAATATCGATGGCCTGATCCAGGCATATGCTGGTCTGCCGCTGGCAGTGCGCCAGCAACACCAACTGGCCATCGTCTGCAGTGTGCAAAAAGCAGACCGTGAACGCATCGCAGCGCTGGTCACGCAACTGCAACTGGCGGAGGATGAAATCATCCTGACCGGTTTTGTGCCGGATGAAGACTTGCCTTTGCTGTATCAGGATTGCAAATTATTCGTTTTCCCTTCCTGGCATGAGGGCTTTGGCTTGCCTGCGCTGGAGGCCATGTCTTGTGGCGCGCCGGTGATTGCTGCCAACACCAGCAGCTTGCCTGAAGTACTGGAATATCCCGATGCCTTGTTTGACCCCAGAGACATAACGGCGATCACCGCCAAAATGCTGCAGGTAATTGAGCAGCCAGAATTTGCTGCCCGTTTGCGCGAGCACGGCTTGCAGCAATGTCAGAAATTTTCCTGGGATGCCTCAGCCAAAAAAGCGCTGCATGCGATTGAAGTCAGCCATGCTCACTTGCAGCAAGTGGCCGCTGCCAAAGTTCATGTGTGTCTGCCGCCTGTGAAACCAAGGCTGGCGTATATTTCCCCTTTGCCACCGGTGGCGTCCGGCATAGCCAACTACAGCGCAGACCTGTTGCCTGAGCTGGCCGATTATTACGACATCACCCTGATTGCAGAACAAAGCCAGCTACATGCACCGTGGCTGACAGCCAATTTCGCCATACATGACAGCCAGTGGTTTGTTGAACATGCTGCCAGCTTTGACCGTGTTCTCTATCATTTTGGCAATTCTGCCGTGCATGCTTATATGTACCCTCTGTTTGCCAGCTACCCCGGCATCGTGGTCTTGCATGATTATTTCTTGAGTGATTCGCTCGCCAATCTGGAGATGAGTTCATCCAGGCCAGGCATATGGGCGCAGCATCTGTATCTCTCGCATGGCTATGCTGCCTTACTGGAGAGGCGTAATGCGGCTGATTACACCACGGTGATGGCAAAATACCCTTGCAGCAGTGCCGTACTTGAACGTGCCGAGGGCGTGATTGTGCATTCTGCTTATGCACAAGAACTGGCGGGTACCTGGATCAAAGGCTGGCCCGCCTGTCAGTGGCAGCAAGTACCTTTGTTAAGACGCATCCCTGCCGTATCTGACAAGCACCTCGCGCGTAGCAAGCTGGGGCTGGGTGAACAGGATTTTGTCTTGTGCAGTTTTGGCATGCTGGGGCCGACCAAGCTCAATCATGTCTTACTCGATGCATGGCTGGAATCCGCCCTTAGCAAGGATGCACACTGTCACCTGATTTTTGTTGGCAAGAATGATCCTGGTGAATATGGGGCGCAATTGCAAGTGCGTATCGATAATTGCGAACGTGTGCGCATCACCGGTTTTACTACTGCAGAAGAATTTGCCTTATACATGCAGGCTGCAGATGGTGCTGTGCAGTTACGTACACTCTCGCGTGGCGAGACCTCAGCCGCTGTCCTAGAATGCATGGCTTATGGCCTGCCTGTGATCTTAAACCGCAATGGTGCCATGGCAGAGTTGCTGGTGGATGCCGTGCTGGGCATGCCTGACCAGTTTACACAGGAAGAACTATTGCAAGCCATCAGCACATTACATGATGAAAGCAAGAGTAGCCAGCTTACAGGCCAGGCGGCAAGGCAGTTTGTGCAAGCCCATCATGCACCTGCATTGATTGCACGCAGCTATGCAGAAGCGATAGAAGAATTTGCGCTGACCGAGCCGGCGGCCCGCATGCACCGCAGCCTGGCGGCGATTGCTGATATCTCGCCTGCATCGCCACTGCATCCACACTTGCAGGCAGAAGTCGCAAATGATGATTTACGTGAACTGGCGCGCCATCTGGCTCATTGCACGCCGCGCCCGGGTAAACGCATGGTCATGCTGGATGTCACTTCATGGTGTCAGTCGCAAGAGGCGCTGTCGGCAGGATGGAAAGCGGCTTTGGAAGCCGTGATACTTGCCCGCCAGGATTTGCGCTTTGAACCTGTCTGCTATGCAGGCCCGGATTTCCGCTATGCCAGAAGCTGGACTTTTGAGCAATTCTCCCTGCCTGGACCAGCGCCAGCGGATGATTTCGTCGCGCTGCGTGCAGGAGATTTGTATCTGGATTTATCTGGATGTAAAGATTTGCAAATCCAGACCATGCAATTACAGCAACTTGGCGTCACTTGTCACGCCATTGCTACCCAAATGCAGGCAAATATGGTGGATTTGTCAGCGTCTGAAGCCCTGATTGCCAAATTTTTAGCAATTTTGCCACTTCAAACAGACTAAATTCAATTATGCACGCATGTTATGCTCTAGGTTTGACGCAAAACAGCAGTAAACCGCATAAATTATAGGAATTGAGCTTATCGTGAGTACTTTGAGACAAGATTTTATACAGTTTTCAGTCGAGGCTGGCGTGATACGCTTTGGCGAATTCGTCACTAAAGCCGGGCGTACCTCCCCCTATTTTTTTAACGCAGGTCTGTTTAATGATGGTGCCAATCTTGGCCGCATTGCTGATTTTTATGCCCGCACGCTGCTTGATTCCGGCCTGGAATTTGACATGCTGTTTGGCCCCGCTTACAAGGGTATTACGCTGGCCTCGGCTACTGCAGTGTCGTTGTCGCGCATGGGCAGGAATGTGCCTTTTGCGTATAACCGCAAGGAAGCCAAGGACCACGGCGAAGGTGGCAACATCGTTGGTGCCAAACTGGCAGGCAAGGTCGTGATTATTGATGACGTTATTTCTGCCGGCACTTCAGTACGTGAATCTGTCGATTTGATCCGCAATGCCGGCGCCACCCCGAGTGCCGTACTGATCGCGCTGGACCGCATGGAGCGTTCTGGCAAGGATGATGCCCTGTCTGCGCATTCCGCAGCGCAAGAAGTCGGCAAGGCGTATGACATGCCTGTCGTTTCTATCGCCAGCCTGAATGATTTATTCGATTATCTGTCAGTTGCTGGCGGTGACGCACAGTTGTCGCAATATACAGAAGCAGTCGCTGCTTACCGCAAGCGCTATGGCGCCTTGGCAGATTGAATAAATGATATTGCAATAATTGTCAGATAATTAAGGCTGATACCGTGTTTTGCCGATTCTTGCGTAGTACCACTTACATGCGCTTGCATTAAATTTCCGCAGTGCGGCGAACAGTCATTGTATACTGTGCAACTGTGGATAAATTGTGATCACGGTCACAGATGAATTCAAATTAGCAGTCCATTATCTGGTTAGAAGAATTTTGAATGTTCGCTGCGGCGAAGAGGTTTTCTTGAATGAGTAAAAAAGCGTTAATCACTGGTATTACTGGTCAGGACGGAGCCTATCTGGCTCAGTTGCTGTTGGAAAAAGGCTATACCGTTTATGGCACTTATCGCCGTACCAGTTCAGTCAATTTTTGGCGCATAGAAGAGCTGGGTATCGCAACTCACCCTGCCTTGCATCTGGTTGAGTATGATCTTACCGATTTGTCGGCCAGCATACGTCTGCTGCAAACGACTGGTGTTACCGAGGTCTATAACCTGGCAGCGCAAAGTTTTGTGGGCGTGTCGTTTGAACAGCCACTGACCACGACAGAAATTACCGGTATCGGCGCGTTGAACTTGCTTGAAGCGATTCGCATCGTCAATACTGAAATCCGTTTCTATCAGGCTTCAACTTCCGAAATGTTTGGCAAGGTGCAAGCCGTGCCACAAATCGAATCGACCCCATTTTATCCGCGCAGCCCTTACGGCGTGGCCAAATTGTATGCGCATTGGATGACGATCAATTATCGTGAATCCTACGGTATCTTTGGCTGCAGCGGCATCTTGTTCAATCATGAATCCCCGCTGCGTGGCCGCGAATTCGTGACACGTAAGATTACTGATTCTGTCGCCAAGATTAAACTGGGCAAACTCGACGTGCTGGAACTCGGCAATATGGATGCCAAGCGCGACTGGGGTTTTGCCAAGGAATATGTAGAAGGCATGTGGCGCATGCTGCAAGCCGACAAGCCAGACACTTTTGTGCTGGCGACCAACCGTACTGAAACTGTGCGTGATTTTGTCACCATGGCTTTCAAGGCTGCAGACATACAGTTGCAATGGTCAGGCGAAGGCGAACACGAAACCGCTACGTGCGCAAAAAGCGGCAAATTGCTGGTTCGTGTGAATCCAAAATTCTATCGTCCTGCAGAAGTGGAATTGCTCATCGGTGATCCTGCCAAAGCCAAAAGAGTGCTTGGCTGGGAACCTAAGACCACGCTGGAAGAGCTGTGCCATATGATGGTAGAAGCAGATTTGCGCCGTAACCAGAACGGCGCGTCGTTCTGATGTCTGCGATGCCACGCGCCCTGATAACAGGTATTAAGGGATTCACAGGTCGTTATCTGGCGCAAGAACTAAAAAATGCTGGTTACCGGGTTTTTGGTACTACCCACGGCGCAGAAGCACCCGGGCAAGATAATTTTGCCGTTGATCTGGGTGACAAGCAGCGCCTGGCTGAACTAGTGGCAGAAATCCAGCCAGATGTGGTTGCCCATCTTGCCGCTATTTCTTTTGTGGCCCATGGCGACGCTGCAGAAATTTATCGCGTCAATGTGGTTGGTACCCGTAATCTGCTGGAAGCACTGGCTAGCCTGGATAAAAAGCCAAAAGCCGTGCTGGTCGCCAGCAGCGCCAATATCTATGGCAATACCCGCACAGAAGTCATCGCCGAGAGCGAGCCAGCTCAACCCGCCAATGATTACGGTGTCAGCAAACTGGCGATGGAACATGTAGCACGCCTTTGGATGGACAAGTTGCCCATCATCGTGACCCGCCCCTTCAATTACACCGGTGTAGGTCAGACAGAAAATTTCCTGCTGCCCAAGATCATCAATCATTACCGCCGCAAGGCTAAGGATATAGAACTTGGCAATCTGGATGTTGCCAGGGACTTTTCTGACGTACGCACAGTTGCCACGGCTTATGCCCGTTTGCTGGAGCAGGCACCGGCAGGCCAGACTTTCAATATCTGTTCTGGTACTGCGCATACCCTGCGCTCTGTATTGCAAATGGCTAGTGAGCTGGCTGGTTATGAAATCAAGGTGCATGTGAATCCGGCCTTTGTGCGTGCCAATGAAGTGCATAAACTCATGGGTGATGGTCAGCGTTTGCAAGCATGCATAGGTGGGTTGCCTGCTATCCCCTTGCGCGACACGCTGGCCTGGATGCTGCAACACAAGGATGCAGCATGAACGTTGTTCTTTCCATAGAAGCCATACACCCGCCGCTGGCTGGTATAGGCAGGTATGCGTGGGAGCTGGCTACCCGCCTGCCCATGCAGGCAGAGATAGAATCAGTACGTTATCTGTCTGATGGTTTCTGGCGCGAATTACCGCGTATAGACCAGCCAACAAATACTGATGCGACGTTAGCCGGGCCAATGCCAGTAGTCACAGCACCAGCAAGATCCAGCTACAAAAGCCGCATACGCCGTCAACTAGGGCAGTTGCCCATGGTGGCACGCCTGTATGGCAAATTACTGCCCATTCTTGCTGGCCGCCAGTTGAACAGTGTGCCAGACGGGATTTTTCATGGCCCCAATTACTTTGTACCCAAGACCCGGTTACCCAGTGTGGTGACGGTGCATGATTTATCGATTTACCGTTATCCGCAATGGCACCCTAAGGCCAGGATAGACCGCATGCGCATTGCTATTCCTGAAGCAATCCAGCGGGCCAATCTGGTATTGACAGACTCCATGGCAACACGTGACGAAGTCATGCAGGAATTTAGCCTGGGTCCTGATCAGGTGCGCGCCGTTTTGCTGGGTGTGGATGAAGTTTTCCACCCATATACTGCAGAAGAAACCGCGCCAATCTTGCATGAATTTGGCTTGCAGCCAGATGGCTATAGTTTCTTTGTCTCGACCATAGAGCCGCGTAAGAACCTGTTGCATTTGCTGGCAGCTTACCGTGCCTTGCCAGATGCCTTGCGCCAACGCTGGCCGCTGGTGCTGGTTGGTGGTGAGGGCTGGCAAAGTGAAGCCATTCATGACGAGATAGAAAAAGGCCAGCGTGAAGGCTGGATCAAATACCTGGGTTTTGTCGATCAGCAATTGCTGCCGGTTTTATATGCCGGTTGCCGTCTGTTCACTTATCCATCCTGGTATGAAGGTTTTGGGTTGCCGATTGCTGAAGCCATGGCCAGTGGTGTACCTGTGCTGACTTCGAATTGTTCTTCCATGCCGGAAGTGGCCGCTGGTGCCGCCATGCTGGTAGATCCGGCGGATGTGAATTCCATACGTGACGGTTTGCGCCAGGCACTGGAAGATGAAGAATGGCGCAGCGTGGCCAAAGCACGTGGCTTGCAACGTGCTGCCGAGCTGACCTGGGATGCCTGCGTACGCAATACAGTCGCAGCCTATCAGACAGTCAAGGCCAGTTAAGGACAGCGCCATGAAAGTCCTGCACTTCTACCGCACCTATTACCCCGACACCTTCGGTGGCGTTGAGCAAGTCATACGCCAGATGGCTGTGGGTACGACACGTCTGGGTGTGGAAAATGAAGTGCTGACTTTGACACGCGATGCTGACCGCCCCTTGATAGAATTTGAAGGGCACAAGGTACACCGCGCCCATTTGAATTTTGAAATCGCTTCTACCGGTTTCTCCTGGTCGGCCTTGTCGCGCTTTGTCGAACTGGCAAAGCAGGCAGATGTGATTCACTATCACTTCCCCTGGCCTTTCATGGATATCGCCCATTTCCTGGGGCGTATCAAAAAGCCCAGTGTCGTCACTTATCACTCGGATATCGTCAGGCAAAAATATTTGCTGAAGCTGTATTCGCCGCTCAAGCATCAGTTCTTGCGCGATGTAAACCGCATCGTGGCGACGTCGCCCAATTACCTGGCGACCAGCCCGACGCTGGAACTGTATAAAGACAAGACCGAGGTAATTACCTACGGTCTGGATAACAGTATTTATCCAGTTCCCTCTGCAGAATTGCTGGCGAAATGGCGTGCCATCGTCGGGGAAAACTTTTTCCTGTTTGTCGGCATGCTGCGCTATTACAAGGGCCTGCACATCTTGCTGGAGGCAGCAGCAGGGACGGATATCCCCATCGTCATTGTTGGTGATGGCCCGGAAGAAATCGAACTCAAGCGCCAGGCAGAAAGCCTGCAACTGAAGAATGTGCATTTCCTTGGTGCCTTGCCTGAGCCTGACAAGGTCGCCTTGCTGACCCTGTGTTATGCACTGGCCTTTCCTTCGCATCTGCGCTCAGAAGCTTTCGGCATTTCATTGCTGGAAGGTGCGATGTACGGCAAGCCCATGATATCGAGCGAAATCGGCACTGGCACGACTTACATCAATGTCGCTGGCCAGACTGGCATGGTAGTGCCGCCGAGTGATCCGGCAGCCTTCAGGCAGGCCATGGAGTATTTGCTGGCACATCCGCAAGAGGCGGCGCAAATGGGTATCAATGCGCGCCAGCGTTATCTGGACTTATTTACTGCCGATAAAATGGCGAGCAATTATGCCCGCCTTTACCAGCAAGTCATAGACGAGCATAAGCGTAAGTAAGAAACAAATAAGCTCGCCTAGCTTGCCGTCAATTTCCTGACCTCAAATTCCCCGCGTAACCAGTTGCTGCCGATGAACTCAGTGTGATCCACATTGATGACATCAAACACCAGCAGATTATCTGACCACTCATAGTTTTCATCAAGATGGGTTTTTGCCTTGGTCAGTGCGGTGGTGACAGAATAAGAACCTGGCCCCAAAGGACATTCAAAAGGCAGCACAAATTCCAGCGTGTCACCTTTGCGCAAATCGTTTTGTACCTGTTTCGAATACCAGGTATTGCTACCCCAGATGACGCTGCCCTGCTTGTCGCGCAACATCAGGCCTAGCACCAGTTCAGGGATGTCGGCACGCAATTGCACTTCCGCCACCAGCTTGACCTTTTGCCCAACATGCGCTGCGGCCAGTACCTGATCGCTGTCCTGGTCGCGCAGGGTGAGCTTGCTGACTGTCGCCATGCCTGTGCCTGAACGTGTTTGCAGCCAGCCTTGTTCATTGCGGTTTTGCTCGACGGAGAAATTCTCGTTTTCCTTGCGGGCGATCATGGCATTGTAGTAATCGACCACCTCATCTGCCGCACCTTGCTTGAGCACGCAACCCTTGTCGATCAGGATGACGTGGTCACACAGGCTGCGCACATCGCCCATGCCGTGGGTGACCAGAATGATGGAAGTACCCTGTTCCTTGAACTGACGTATGCGGTCAAAACTGCGGTGCTGGAAATAGCTGTCACCTACCGACAGGATTTCATCGACGATGAGTACATCCGGGCGCACTGCCGTGGCAACAGCAAATGCCAGACGCGCCTGCATGCCGCTGGAATATACACGCAAGGGCTGGTCAAAGAAGGCACCAATCTCAGCAAAGCTTTCTATGCCGGGCATGAGCTGGTCCAGTTGTTCGCCACTCAGGCCCATCAGGCCACCTGCCATATAGGCATTTTGTCTGCCAGAAAATTCAGGATTGAAACCAAGCCCCAGTTCCAGCATCGCGCTGATGCGGCCACTGACAGCGATGCTGCCGGTCGTTGGCCGCACTGTGCCGGTAATCATTTTCAATAGCGTACTTTTACCAGCACCATTCTGGCCTATGATGGCCACAGCCTGGCCCGCAGGTACATTGAAACTGATATCGCGGTTGGCCCAATATTCATACGCTGGTTTTACCGGCAGGCCAGCCCAGTACATCAGGCGTGACAGCAGGCCGCTGAATTTTGAATAGCATTTTCCAACGCCAGAGACACTCAATACAATTTGACTCATAATGCATCCACCAGGTCTGCGCTGGCACGGCGGAAAATCCAGAATGAAAATATAAACATGCCCGCTGAAATCAGCACAGGAACCAGCAAATCTGCCATGTTTGGTACTGCGCCATATAGCAGCGCATTCTGGTAGATTTTGACCAGCGGTGTCATCGGGTTCAGATTCAATACCGCGATAAAGCGCTTCGGCATATTGTCCATCAGATAAACCACAGGCGTGAACCAGAACCACAGTTGCAGGACGATGCCCATGACCTGACCAACGTCACGTGAAAATACATTCAACAGACCGAGTATGATGCCCAGGCCAAAGGCAAACAGGATGATCAGCAGCATGCCCAGCGGCAGTACCAGCCACGCAGCTGTCGGCATATGACCAAAGAATAAAAACACTACGGCGATCGCTGCCAGCAATAACAAATGATTGATGAGGGCGCTGCCGCCGACGATCAAGGGCAGGCAAAGTCTGGGGAAGGCGATTTTTTTCAGGGTGTTGGAATAATCAATAAACACCGTAGTACAGCGCGTCATTATTTCCGCAAACAAACCCCAGGCTGACATGCCCGCCATCAGGTAAATCGCATAGGCCGACTTGTTTTCGATATTTGGTATCTTGGTGACCAGTACTTCAGACAAGACGATAGCGAAGATGGTTGCTTGCGCCAGAGGATTCAAAATCATCCACAGGGCACCCAGTTTGCTGCGCGCAAAGCGCCCGGCAAACTCGGCCTTGATGGACGACAGGATAAAGTGGCGGTAGTGCCACAATGAGATAAGTACAGCTTTCAAAGCTTGGTTTTCCTTAGCAGGGATCAGCCTGCAACACGTCCATAGATATCATCAAACCTGACGATATCATCTTCACCCAGGTAAGTACCGGATTGCACTTCTATCAGCTCAAGATCAGTTTCACCCGGATTTTCCAGCCTGTGCTTGACGCCCAGCGGGATGTAGGTGGATTGATTGGCAACCAGGGTCATCACTTCTTCGCCACGCGTGACCAATGCCGTGCCACTGACCACGATCCAGTGTTCAGCACGGTGGTGATGCATTTGCATCGACAGGCGGCCACCCGGTTTGACGACGATGCGCTTGACCTGGAAGTGTTCGCCACTATCGACAGAGTCATAATGTCCCCATGGGCGATAAACCTTGCGATGGTTATCGGTCTGGGTATAGTTTTCATCTTTCAGGCGGGTTACGACACGCTTGATGTTCTGGGTATTGGCTTTATTGGTGACCAGCACCGCATCTGGTGTCTCGACCACGATGACGTCTTCCAGACCCAGGCATGCAACCAGGCGGCTGTCAGAAATCACCAGGCAATTACGGGAATCTTCCAGCAGCACGTCGCCATGGGCAGTGTTACCGTTCTCATCCTTGTCTGACACTTGCCAGACCGCATCCCAGGCACCTACGTCAGACCAGCCTGCATTGAAAGGCACGACATAGCCGGGGATATGCAAATCCTGGTCTTTCGCCAGTTTTTCCATGACGGCATAGTCAATGGAGTCAGAAGGACAAGACAGAAAGGCTTCTTTATCCACGCGGACAAAGTCGCTATCGATGCTGGCTTTGTCCATCGCCAGTTTGCAGGCCTCATGCATGGCGGGATGGAAGTGCTGTATGGCTTTCAGCCAGGTAGTCGCGCGCATCATGAAAATGCCGCTATTCCATAAATGACGGCCACCATCCAGATATTGCTGGGCTACTTCCAATACAGGCTTTTCGACAAAGGCTTGTAGTTCGCGCACGGCCTGACCTGGTAACACGTCACCCGTCTGGATGTAGCCGTAACCGGTTTCAGGACGGTCAGGCACGATACCAAAAGTCACCATGGCACCGTCGATGGCCTGTTGCAGGCCATCTTGTATGGCCTGGTGAAAGCCCTGTTTATCATTGATGACATGGTCCGCTGGCATCACCAGCAAGACTGCGTCATTGTCTGAGGTTACCGCTGCCAGGGCTGCCAGCGTCAATGCGGGAGCAGTGTTGCGACCAGTGGGTTCGAGCAACAGGCTGCAGTTGTTAAAGCCGGCGACGCGTAACTGTTCTGCCGTGATGAAGCGGTATTCTTCATTGCAGACCACGATCATTCTTTCGGCCACGCCCACGGCACCAGAAAAGTCCCTGACGCGTGTTGCAGTCGCCTGCAACATGGTTTCTTCGCCTATCAGGGCGAGCAATTGCTTGGGATGCTTTTCACGCGATAGCGGCCATAGCCGGGTTCCAGATCCCCCGGAGAGAATGACAGGCTGTAATAACATGGATAACTTTCGTAATCTTTATGCCTTTGGGTTTATGTCCTGAGGCAAATCATTATAAAATATTTAATATATTGCAATAAGCGTGCAATCAGCTGCAATTTGCTCAGGCTATGCTGGTCAGATGTGAGCAATTGCTGAATAGGCTAAACTTGCAAGACCTGAAGGGTAAGCCAGAGCCCGGCAAAAGTCTGAAGCTGAAATAATCTGGAAATTTGCAGACGCTGATAATTTCGTCGCAGTTTACATCATCATTTATACTTCTACCCCTTTTTCTAGCCTTTTAGCGGTCTAAACACGAATCATTTGCCGCCAATTATGAATAAAACATCCGGATTATATGGCGAATATGGCAACACAGAACAAATCTGAATGCGAAGCACAGCAACTGGCTGACAAGACCAGTTTGATATTGAAAAGCAGAAAGCATTCAACACCCGTCAATATTCCTTCAAATGAGATGGGGGCAGGGCAGGATGATGCAAGGGAAATCATGTTGAATCAGCAAGATAATGTACAACAAAATGCTGAAATATCAGCACCGCCACAGGGCTTGCGCCAGAAATTGCGCTCCATACCAGGCCTGGGTTACGCATTGGCCTGGTGCCAGGCATTGCTGCGCTTGCCGCGCACCCGCTTCCAGACCGAAGTTGCGCTGACAAATTTGCAAAAGCAGATTGATGGTTTGCAACTGCAATTGCACAGCCAGGACCAAAAAATCCTGCGCATGGAAGAGCAAAAACTCGCCATACGGCTGGAAAAATACGATGCGCTTGATATTGGAAACAGGTTAATGGAGCTGGACCGCCTGCATATAGGCCGTCAATTGCGTTCCATGAATCTGATGATGCGTGAGGGTTTGCAAAATGGGGTTAAACAGATCCAGCAACATGTTGTCGCGACGGCAGAGCCAGCGAGTCAGACTGCCATCGCAAGCACTAGCCAGCCTGTAGCCAAAGTCACCAGTGATTTTGACCAGGACCAGTTCTATCTGGAGTTTGAAGCCTTGTTCCGCGGTTCACGCGCTGATATCAAGGAGCGCTTGAAAGTGTATTTGCCGTATCTGGCGCATATCAGCGAACAGACAAAAGATGAACGCAAGCTGGTCATTGACGTTGGCTGTGGCCGTGGTGAGTGGCTGGAATTGCTGGACGAGCAAGGCATACCTGCCATGGGTGTGGATATGAATATTTCCATGGTCAACGCCTGCCTGGACCAAGGCTTTTTGTGCCGTCATGCTGATGCTATTGCCTATTTGCGTGAACAGCCTGCAGGCAGCATAGGGGCAGTGACCGGTTTCCAGATCATAGAGCATCTACCGTTCGAGCAATTGATTGCGCTGTTTGATGCGGCACGCCATGCACTATGCCCAGGCGGTGTCATTATTTTTGAAACGCCGAATCCAGAAAACCTTAAAGTGGGTGCCTGCAATTTCTATTTTGACCCTACCCATTTGCATCCTATCGTGCCGCAGGTGGCGGAATTCATGGCGCGTCAGCGTGGCTTTAGCCATGCAGAGATTTTGCGTTTGCATCCTTACCCTGATGATCACTTGCTGCACGGTGGTACCGAGGTTGAAGCACTGCTCAATAAGGAATTATTCGGCGCCCAGGATTATGCAGTCATAGGTCGTAAATAAGATGCAGATACATCAATTCAGCCCTTCCTGTGGAAGAGGTGACGGCGTCAGCAATGGCATGTTCTTTACCCGCAAGCTGTTGCGCGAGATGGGTTTTACTTCTGCCATTTATTGCGATCTGGTGCAGGATGAAGTGCGTGATGAAGTGCAGCACTATAGCGAATTGCAGCTTGCAGAAGATGACATTTTGCTGGTGCATCACAGCCTGGGCTATGAGAATTGCGCGTGGTTCAAAGACATCAAGGCACGCAAGGTGCTGGTGTATCACAACATCACTCCTCCGCAATTTTTACCTGATAATGGTTTGCCAGAATTAAGCATTTTGGGCAGGCAGCAACTGGCTCTGTGGGCGCAGGATTTTCAGGCTGCGATTGGTGACTCTGATTTGAACAGTGCAGAGTTGCGTGCAGCTGGTCATGCAGATGTAACGACGATTCCCTTACTGGTCGATGTGACGCGCTGGCAGCATCACAGCTATAACACAGCGATGATGAACAGCTTGCGTGGTGCCCACAATATCCTGTTTGTTGGCCGCCTGTGCGAGCACAAGCACCAATTGCAATTACTGGACATGCTTGATGAATTGCGCCACTTCTCGCGCCAGCCCGTGCGCCTGATATTGGCAGGTGGCGTCACCAGCATGCCGTATGAGCAGGACGTACGTGCCCACATCGCTGAATTGAAACTGGATGCACAGGTGCTGATGACAGGCAAAATCCCTGATGAAGATTTGCTGGCCCTGTACCGCAACGCTGACGCCTATGTCAGCCTCAGCGAGCATGAAGGCTTTGGCATGCCTTTGATTGAATCCATGCTGCATGATGTGCCAGTGATTGCGCGTGCTACTGAAGGCGTCACTTCTACCATGGGTGGTGCAGGCATCTTGCTGGATGCTGACGTGACCCCTGCCACTTGTGCCGCGCATGTGCATATGCTGTTGACGGAACCTGTTTTGCGCCGCCGCATTATTGCCGGTCAGCGACAAAATATTCAGCGTTTTTCGCGTCAAAAGATTCAGGCAGATTTGCAGCACTTCTTGCAAAAGCTCGGCGCAAAAATTCCTCAAACTGCAATAGCTGCAAATGAGCAGCAAAAACCTCTGTGGCAGATAGAGGGGCCCTTCGATTCTACTTATAGTTTGGCTATCGTTAACCGTGAACTGGCGCGTGCCTTGGCATCTCAAAAGGACGAGGCTGTGCAACTGGGTTTGCGCAGCCGAGAAGGTTATGGTGATTTCGTCGCTTCGGCAGATTTCCTTGCAGCTAATCCCGATATCGCGGAATTGCAAACCGTATCGCAACAGGCAGTAAATATGCCCGACCTGGCCTTGCGCAACTGCTATCCGCCGACACTGGATGATATGCAGGCACGTGTCAGGGTGGTGAATTCTTATGGTTGGGAAGAGACCGGTTTCCCGCAAGAGTTTGTCAACGAATTTAACCGCAAGCTGGATTTGATTTTGGTGGTGTCGCGCTTTGTCGGTACGGTCTTGCGCGACAATGGCGTGCGCGTACCGATTGCTGCTGTTGGCAATGGTGTTGATCATGTCATGCGCGTTGCCGCGCTATCGGTACCACAGGCGGTGTTGGGTAGTCTTAAGACTTACCGCTTCCTGCATGTATCATCCTGTTTCCCGCGCAAGGGACCAGATGCTTTGCTGCTCGCTTATGGCCAAGCTTACCGGGCCAGTGATGATGTCAGCCTGGTCATCAAGACTTTCCCCAATCCGCATAACGATGTGGCTGAACAATTGGCAGCGCTGCTGGCTGCTGACCCGGATTTTCCGCATGTGCTGATCATCATGGATGATTATAGCCAGGAGCAAATGCGTGGTCTGTATGAGGCATGTGATGTGCTGGTTGCACCCAGCCGTGGCGAAGGTTATGGCTTGCCGATTGCAGAAGCCATGTGGCTGAAACTGCCAGTGATTGCTACTGCATGGAGCGGGCAAATGGATTTCTGCGACGACAGCAGGGTCTGGCTCTGTGATTATCAATACGCCAAATCGACTTCGCATTTCAGTTCCACGCATTCAGCCTGGGCTGACCCTGATGTCAATCATCTGGCCGCGTTGATGCGTGAAGTACATGCCAGTCCGGCAGACATCATCACCCGTAAAACTGCGGCGGCGCATGCGTTTATATCGACGCACTATGCGTGGTCAGATGTCGCCAGCAGAACCCGCCAGGCAATTGCTGCACTTGAACAGCAGCCGCTGTTACGCAAGGAGCCACGCATAGGCTGGATCAGTAGCTGGAATGCGCGTTGTGGCATCGCTTCTTATTCATCTTTCCTGACTGCTGGCATGCCGCAGGACAGAGTAGTTTATCTGAGCAGCCATATCCCCGAAAGAACGGCGCGCGATGCTGATAATGTCATCCGCAGCTGGGATGCCAACATGGAAGAGGACCTGGAACACACGTGGCTGATGATCCAGGAACAAAAACTCGATGTGATTGTTATTCAATACAATTTCGGTTTCTTTTCACTGGCAGCCATGGCGCGCCTGATCAGGCGTGTCAAGGAAGATGGCAAGGCTATCCATTTATTCTTTCATTCAACCGCCGACGTGCAAAGAGAAGACGGACTAATCAGTCTTTCTACAATCGCTGCTGAATTGAAACTGGCCAACCGTATCTTCGTGCATGGTCTGGATGACATGAACCGTCTCAAGAACCTGGGCGTCGCTGATAATCTGGTATTTTTCCCACAGGGCCTGATGCCGACACTGGAACATGCTGCAACCAGAGTGGATACCACGCGCCTGACTGGCAAGACCGTGATTGCTGCTTATGGATTCTTGCTGCCGCATAAGGGTGTGCAGGCATTGATCAAGGCATTCATAAAATTGCGCGGGCAGGGTGGAAATTATCATTTGTTGCTGGTGAATTCACTCTATCCATCAGGCTTGTCCGACAATGAATATCATCAATGTCGTCATTTGATTTTTGAAGCCGGCCTGGATGCGCATGTGACTTTTTTGTCTGATTATCTGACGGATGAAATCAGTCAGTCATGGCTGCAACAGGCAGACCTGATTGTTTACCCGTATCAGCAAACGCAGGAATCTTCGAGCGCTGCAGTGCGCATGGGGCTGGCTTCTGGCCGCCCGGTTGCAGTGACGCCGCTGTCGATTTTTGATGATGTCAAAGATGCGGTGCATGTGTTGCCAGGTACTGAACCCACAGACATTGCTGAGGGCATCACTGCCATTTTGCATGATGGGCAAAGGCTGAAAGAGAAAGCAATACAGGCTAAAGCCTGGACTGTCACCAGACAATGGCCAGCTTTATCGCAACGCTTGTTGAATACGATTGATGGTATTACGAATGCATTGGATATTGATATAGGTCGCATCTGAACGCACAAAAACGGCGGATATATTCCGCCGTTTTTTATGGTCGGCCACAAGCTACCTGAGAACGTGTTTGCAGTAAAGCAATCAGCCTTGCAGTATGCTTTTGCCTGGCCCAGTCTTGCAGGTGGTGGTCAGTATCAAAGAACCAGCTCTCCGGATACATGAAGTCTTTTGGTTTACCCAGATATTCTATGCCCAGCTTATTCATGCGCTCCGGTAGTCCTGCATAAAAGGCCAGGTCGTCTGCATCTGTATCGTATTTGGCGTGATGCAAAAGTACCGTGGGCATGGCGATCAGGCAGATGTTATTTGCCTTTGCCCATTGCGCATAATTTTCCATGAGCTTCCAGCCGCCACTTTCTGTGGCCGCCCTGTGCGCGTAATCCCAGGCCTTGGTCGCTTTGACAGCGGCAATATCACCGGGGCTGCGTTCTGCTGCACTGGTATGAGTTTGATCGCCTCTTGCATCGAGATGATGGGCGCCGTAAGTACCGCTGGTGACCGGGCCGTCTGGCAAATGCCGCAGACCATGCAGCCAGCGGTCTGCTCCCAAACCTGCTGCATACTGCAGTTGAGTAATGCGAGACAGGCTACGCCAGTAATCCAGATCCCTGGCCATGACATAGTCTATGATTTGCGAATTGGCTTTGCCCTCATCGAGGTAAAGCGCATATTCCATGGGCATGAGTATGGTGTCGCCGGGACGTGCGACACGACGTGATACATCCAGTATATAAGGCAGGCCGAGTCCGGCATTTACCGCAAGATTGATGACAGGTTTTTGCCAGTAATTTGCCAGCATGCCGGAATCTATGCCAAACATGGCGTTTGAACCTGCCACGATCAATACACGTGGCGTTTTGATTTCTTGTGCTGCGTGGATTTTATGTTGATAAGCATCATAGACCCAGCGTGAACTGGCAGTCGGCGAGCCCAACTGATATTTGATGCCGACTACCCATAAGAGGCTAAGAGCCAGGAAACTGCCAGTCACAGCGAGCAAGAATTTTTTCATTTCCTTGTCCGCCTAAAAATTAAAATACAAAAATTCTGTAGCTGGCCGGACTGCCATCCATTTCATTGCAAACCACAAACAGATGCCTGCAATGATGCCCAAAGCGATTTGTCTTTTTTCGCTGAGTGGTGTGATGGCGATATTCGGGCTAGGGTCGTAATTCAGTAATTCCGTGGTGTTTGGCAAAAGCCAGACGACAGCCATGCCTATGCCTATCCACAGCCAGCCCACATCGGGCGTTGTGCTCAACAAGCTTTCAACTACTTGCGCGATATTCTGCCACGGTAGGGCTGGCAAATGCGCGCCTGAGAGGGGTTGCAAGAGAGCGGCATACATGTGCGTAGCACTTGTCATATCAGGTGCACGGAACAATACCCATGCAAACGCGACCAGAATGAAAGTCACAACAATCGCTATTATCTTCGGCAGCTTGCCCCAAAGTTTGCGTAGTGCTGAACTGCTTTCCAGTACATGATGCCAGAAGTGATTGATAAGCAGCATCGTGCCATGCAATGCACCCCATAAGAAGAAATTCCAGCCTGCACCATGCCATACACCGGCCAGTAACATCGTCAGCCACAGATTGCGGTAGCGCATGAATTGGCCGTGGCGGTTTCCACCCAGAGGTATGTACAGATAATCGCGTAAAAAACTGGACAGTGTCATATGCCAGCGCCGCCAGAAATCGATGATGGAAGTGGCTTTATAAGGCGAGAAAAAATTAACAGGCAGCTTGAAGCCAAACATCAGCGCCAGACCTATCGCCATGTCGGAATACGCAGAGAAATCAAAATACAATTGCAGGGTATACGCCAGCATGGCTTGCCATGCTGCTTCGCCGCCCGGTGTTGTCTGCCTGGCCAGTTCAAAAACCGGGCTGGCATAGCGAGCCATGCTATCAGCCAGTATGGTTTTTTTGAACAGACCCAATGCCAGAAAACTGGCGCCGATGATGAGCGCTTCTTTTTGTCTGAACAGTGGATTGTCATCTGCCCTGGTTTGCGCAATCAGAGGCTTGTGATGCACGATAGGTCCGGCGATCAGTTGCGGGAAAAAAGAAACAAAAAACAGATAGTCGAGTGCATTATGCCTGTGCACGTCACCACGCCGGCAATCAACCAGATAGGCGATTTTCTGGAAGGTGACAAATGAGATAGCCAGTGGCAGAACGATGGGGTCTATCGGTGGTGCCGCATGAAATGCCGCAAACAGATTGGCGAGCAAGAAATAGGTGTATTTGAAACCGCCCAATACCAGCAGGTTAAAAGCGATGCCTGCCTTCATCCATCTTGCGGCATGCAGATCCAGCGCTTGCTGTCTGGCGTTCAGGATACGGCCACCGAGCCAGAAATTGATGCTGATTGAGCCTAGAAGCACCGCCAGATAGCGTACATCCCAGACTGCGTAAAATACCAATGAAGCCAGCACCAGCCATCCCAGTGCGGGCCTTAATCCGCATTGCCGTTTGCACAGCATCCATACTGCCAGTGTGAGAGGCAGGAAGAGGAACAGGAACGCAAAGGAATTAAATAACATGGCGTGCAGTCAGGCGTGCGGTGATGCCGGTGAAGCGTTCACGCAGTAGCGCCCAGTGCCAGTTTTTGCAGCTCGTCGGGTTTGCGGATGATCAGGCGATGCAAGTCTTTTTCGACTATACCTTGCTGGGCCAGATGCAGGAGCGCGCGGGTAACGGTTTCGCGGCTGGTGTTGATCATCATGGCGATGTCCTGATGGGTAGGCAGGTTTTCTATGACTTCCAGGTTACCAGGCATGATTTTTTTGAACAGGGCGATGAAGGCATAGATGCGGCGTGAGGTATTGCCTATGCTGAGCAAAGCGCGGAATTCGGAATCGCGTTGGATTTTTTCGGCCAGATGGCGCAACATCATGTTTGCCATCGCTGGTGAATGCGAAAACAAATGCAGTGCCGTGGCACTGGGTAAAAACCCCACCAGCACATTGCTCAGAGCAACAACCGAGGCAGAACGTGGCGTGCCATTGATGATCGCGATCTCACCAAAGAAATCACCTTCCTTCAGCATGCGCAGGCCGATGGCGCGGCCATCTTCAGTCACATCGACTACTTGCAATTGCCCTGAGAGCAAAAATAACAGGCTGTCACCGATGCCACCTTTTTGCAATACCACATCCCGTTTATTGAAGTGACGCACGCGCATGTCACCCTTGACCTTGTTCATGTCTTCATCGCTCAAGCCCATCAGCAAGGGGATGTTGCGCAAGTTGACCGTGATCTGGTTGACCTTGACCTGCACTTTGGTCTGTATGGGAATATTTAATTGCAGTTGCCCAGGCAGGGGTGCTTGCGACTCCCCGGCCGGTGCCTTGTTGTGAATAACAGCGACTTCGTTATTTGATACCGTCATTGGTCAATCCGATTGTAAAGAACCCATGACTTGCAATCGTGATGGCCCTTCATTCGTTTTCAATATTTCCTGATTCATAGATGACAAATGGTGATGCTGGCATGAAAATTCAAATTTTAAAAATTCTGCCATTGCCAGCTCAATTGTACCGACTTGCTATTGTATTGAAGGATGGAGATATTTTCCTTGTTATTTATCGCACGAAATTCCAGTTGCAGCGACTGTTTGTCCGTGAAATACCAATTCAATCCCGCTTTTACAAGCTGTAGATCTTGTCGCCTTGCTACATCTATCAGGTTGGGCGAGTAAATTTCAGCACTTTGCCATATTTGTTTGCTCCAGCCTAATTCCAGCTCGCTTTGCTGTGTCAATTGTCGTCTCAGATTCAAATTTCCATAGTAGCCAGTCCTGTGACCGCCCTGTCTGTCTGCATGAGCCCGGTCGGCCATTGCTGCCAAACCAGCTTGCAACTGGTATTTCTGGGTTTCATAGGATAACAGGCCGCGTAATTCCCAGGTGTGGGCATCGAAATTCCCCAAAGTCGGGTACTGTACATTGGTGAACCCCGCCACGGTGCTGAAACGCCAAGGGCTGCCTTGGCTGACTGCTGGCGACAAACGCAATTGTACAATCTCCTGCTTTTGATACAGCGTACCGCCGAGGCTGAGTGCGCTGACCAGGGCAGTGCCCCGGATGCCGTAATCCCGCCATTTCCATGGTTTTTCCACACCAAGGGCAAGTGCCAGTGTATTGTAGGCGCTCAGACTGTCATAACTGCGCAGTCGTGCCTGGGCAAAACCTATGGTGCCGTTATTGTTGATTTCCTGGGATATATTGCCAGACAAGCTGGCAAACCGGTCCGCTTTTGGCTGATACTCTGGTAAAAGCTGCAAGGTAATTTGCTCAGTGCCGCTACCGAAAGTGAAAAAAGGATTGCTGGCACCTTGATTCACATTGGTGTCATATCCAGCCTCTACAGCAATCGCGATGCGCCTTTCTGGCGCTGCGGGAATGCAGCTCTTGGGTTGCCATAATTCCAGTTTGTACAATTGATCTTCTGATAAAGGCAGGTTTTGCCGCATTTTGAGCAATACTTTATCTGCCTCTTCTTTGTTGCCCAATTTGCATTGCAGCATCGCCAGATCCAGCCAGGCACCGGCATGCAGGGGCTTTTTCTCTATCAGGGTGCTGAGCATGGTTTTGGCATCATCATTGCGTTTTTCGCTGATGGCCTTTAATGCTTCCAGATACAGGGTTTCGCTTTCAGCTTCATTGTCGGCTTTTGCGACTGTATTGCCAAAGATCAGTAATAGCATCAGCAATAGTATCGGCAATGGCAATTGACGCGCTATTCTTTGCATCACTCTCATGCAGTAACCTCTACCGTGTAGATGGTAGTTGGTTTTTCCTTGCCTTTCAGCAGGCGCTCACCCAGCGCCTGGAATTGATGTCTGGTTGAACCCTCAACCGTACCTTTACCGATGATGATGTCGTGCGGGTAGTGACGTGCCGCGTCCTCCAGACGTGAGGCCGTATTGACACTGTCGCCAACGGCAGTGTAGATGCTGCGGAAAGAACTGCCAAAATCACCTGCAATTGCAATGCCACTTTCTATTCCGATTCTGACTCTAATCTTTTTTCTCCCTTGTTGTTCGTATTGGGCACTCAATTTTCTGACATTTCTGACGATTGCTATCGCTGCATCCAGGGCCAGGTCAGCATGGTTTTCGACAGGCAGCGGCGCCCCCCAAAATGCTACCAGGCCGTCACCGGTATATTTATCCAGAGTGCCACCTTTGGCAAGCACAGGGCCGGTCAGGCATTCCAGGAATTCCCTTGTCAGATTCGCCGCCCCTTCCATAGGCAAGTTTTCTACCTGGCTGGTATACCCCTCCATGTCAGCAATCAGGGTAGTTACATGTAGCTGCCTTGGTGCCAGGGGATCTTTCAAATCACTGCGTAATAATTCTTGCACCACTGCTTTGGCGACATATTGTTGCAGGGTTCCTAATAATCTTCTCGACTTGCGCTGCGCAGTCTGCCAGCCAAAAGGCACCGCAACCGCCAATAAAAAAAAGTTTGCTGCCAGAGGGCCTACTGGGGAAAACCACATGTCGTGATCAACCACCAGATAAGCCAGTGCTACCCAGGTCGCTGAAGCCAGGCCCAGCATCAGGGTATTTGTCCAGGCAGAAAAGCGCGGAAACATGAACATTGCCATCCCTGCCGTCAGCACTGTAAACAATAAAGCGATCAAACGCCCTGGCCACTTTACATACGCCCTGCCTTCTTGCTCATCAAGCATGGTGCTCAGGGCCTGGGCATGCACCAGAAAACCACTGGTTGAATACCATAGGGGTGTCGGTACCCGGTCTGCCAGTGCCAGGGAGGAGGAGCCTATGATGATATATTTGCCACGCAAGGCCTCAAGCGGAGCCGTATCTTGCAATACGCTCAAGGCAGGTACGACTTCATACGAAGACAGTGTCCGGCTATATTCAACGCGCGAAAATCCATTTTCATCTACATCTGAAAATCGGCTTTTATGCGCAAACAACTGATTCGCGTTCAATTTGGAGCAACATTCGAGCAAAGCACGCGACAATTCTGAATAAACTTTTCCTTCGAAGCGAGTCTGAACTGGAATCCGCCTTAAAGTTCCGTCAAGATCAGGTACAAATCCAATATTACTGACATAGCGCGCTTTGCTAAGACCAGAGTGATTGGCAATATAGCCGGTAGCCCGTGCCATACTGGCAAGCTCAGGCTGGCTAAAAGCTGCAATTGATTTGCCACCCGTTAACTGGCCATTGCGCGCCGGTGTTTGTTTGTTTTTGTCAAAATCAAAGGCTTGTGCCAGTACCACTGGGCCATGTTCAGCCAATGCTGCCAGTCTCTGGTCTCCTACCGTGTCTTTATGCTCTTCAAAGTAAATATCCAGGGCAACGCCACGCACATCAAATTCAGTAATGAGTTTTTCTATCAGATCGGCAATGCGTTCTCTGGGCCAGGGGGCTGCCCCCAGGACGGAAATGCTGTGGTCGTCAATGTCGATCAATGCCAGACGCTCTTCTGCCCGGTCTTTGGCACGCAATTGCACAAATTGATCTCTAAGCCACTCATCACCCGGTAACGGCCTGCCATTTTCTGGCAAATATTCATTCAGCGCGCACAAGCCCACGGCCATGATGGCGATCAGTAGCCACAAGTAGGATTTGGCAGAAATACGCAAAAAAAACTCAGACACAGGCCTCATGATTGCGTAAGAAGGTCCGTTGAATTATTCACTGGGCAATGAGGTGATCTGGAAGTTCATATCAATCAAAAAGATTTTGGCAGCATCATAAGCCGGATTAAACGAAGTGTGTTAAAACTTGAACATCTTTTTGCGTAGCGGCAATACATTAAAGGATGGTCCTGGCGAGAATACTTGCCTATCCGGTATTCCTTTGTCCGTCCATCATAAACCTTCTGATTTCAATGGCTTAGCAAAAAACTGTTATAGTAGCCTGAATTTGTAAATTGTGACCGTCATCACAATATTTTTTGCATATCAGAGGATAATGCTAAAAATATGTGCAGGTGTAAATCTGTACTAGCCGGTGCAATGTGCGCCTGGTGTGAAAGACTTTGCCAGTTGTTATGGCAAGTGAGGATGAAATATGAAGAATAAAACACAGAATGTTCTAAGCCAGCTGGTCCGGTGGACGCTGGCATTCGTACTGGCGATTCCTGCGATGGCATTTGCAGAGGACGCGGTAAAGGTGTCCCAGGTTTGGGGTAAGGTTGAGATAAATGGCAAACCGGCAATGATTGATAGTGCCGTTGCAGAAGGCGCCAGTATTAAAACAGGGGCTGATGGCTACGTTTATTTTAAAACCTTGGATGATGGTTTGTTGATTGTGCGTCCGAATAGTGAAGCGCGCATCGTCAGTTATCATATTGATCAACAGAATCCTGCAAATACCCGCGTCAAGCTGGAATTGATCTCGGGCGTGGCACGTAGTGTGTCGGGTAATGCCGTGAAACAGGCAAGACAGAATTTCCGTTTTAATACGCCGGTAGCTGCTATTGGTGTCCGTGGTACTGACTTTACTGTCTTTACTGACAAGGATACAACACGGGTAGTCGTGGTCGATGGTGGGATCGTTGTCAGTGGTTTTGGCGGTTCTTGCTCACCACAAGGTGCAGGCCCATGTGAAGGCGTTGCTGCTGCCGAGTTATTCGCCCGTCAGCAAGGGGTTTTGTTGCAGATCAATAAAGGCCAGAACAAACCACAATTATTGCAATCGGCTCCCGGTTTGACACCAGATGCCATCGCCCCACCAAGGGCCGATGAGCCTGCAAGCAAGACTACAGCTAATAATAGTAGCGCTGCTTTGATCGCTCCTGCCGCAACTGATCCTAATCTCGACCCTAACAAGGTTGGTAATGTGAAGCAAACATTGGCCTCGAATACTAATAAGACGCCTAACAATACTGGTGCAGGTAATAATAATGGTGCTGCCCTGACGAATACCATTATCTGGGGTCGCTGGTTTGAGCTTTTTGGCAAGAAAGCTGATTTTGATATTACCAAGCAAGATCAGAATGAGGCTTCGCCACGCGGTACCAATGCGTATTTTGCTATTTTCCAGGCTAAAAATACGGAATGGCAAGTACCAACCACTGGCACCATGGGCTTTGCCTTGAAAGATAGTCAAGCCGTTCTCGTCGATAATATCAAGAGCCTGGAATCGGCGGCAAAGCTGGAAAATGCCAAATTGCAACTGGATTTTGCCAAGGCGACCTTCACTACAGGATTTGATGTTGTTTCTGGTAGCGAAAGATTCGCCTTGAAAGGTGAGGGCTCTGTGACCAGCACGGGTATCTTGTATGGTGCTAACCAATATGTGCCTGCTGCCAACATGTCGGTACAAGGTGTGGTGACCAATGAAAAAGGTGGTACTGCTGCGTATATATTCCAGTCCAAGTTAAATGAAGATGGCACCCGCATGGTGTACGGGGTGACGAATTGGGGTAAGCAATAGATGGTCGTGCCAGCTTGTGCTAAATAATTAGCTCAAGCCAGTCTTAAATAAATAAGGGCTTCTGCGGAAGCCCTTATTTATTTTTATGGCACGATTAAGTGCATAAATAATATTGTCTGTATTTGCCTGTGTATGTATGTCTATATATAGGCTTTGAACTTAAAAGTGTCGTTCAGGTCAGTGTATTGCCAGGCTTTTCTGGCAGTATTTTTAATACTGAAGTATGTAAATGGTTTTGTAATTTGATGTAACGAAATATTCATTTTGGTTTACTTCAAGTCAAGCCTTATAATTGTAGGTTGGCAAAGTCATATCTAGGCTTTTCATTTGAAAGCTGTTTCTGCAGAGCAAATGAAAAATTTCGGAATACAAGCCAAATGTTGTCAAGTGTTACTTTTTTTTGAAAATGTGATTTCAGTCACATCTTCGATTGGGTGCTTCTGCGATTATCGGCATGCCGTAACGCGAGTAAGTGCCTAAAAAGCAAGCTTCGCATCTTTTAAATTAATTAAATTAGGAGTTCTTAAATGGCTAATACAGCTGCTGATATCCAAAAGCTTTACATCGCATACTTCAACCGCCCAGCAGACCCAAATGGTCTGGCTTACTGGATGGCTCAAGGTTTCACACTGAACCAAATCGCCGACAGCTTCTCCAAACAAGCAGAATACGCCACAGTATTCGCTGGTAAAACAACAGAAGACACAGTCAACACCATCTACAACAACCTGTTTGGCCACAAAGCTGACGTAGCAGGTCTCAACTACTGGACAGGCCAACTGCTGAACGGCAAAGTTACCCTGGGTCAAGCCGCTCTGGCCATCCTCGGTGGTGCTACCGGTGCAGACAAAGTTGCCGTCGATTCCAAAGTTGCCGCTGCGACATCCTTCACAACAGCCATCGACACCAACGAAGAAATCGTTGCCTACTCCCTGCCAAGCAACACAGCCCTGGCTAAGGACTGGTTGAGCAAAGTGCTGGATTCCGCTACACAAGCATCCCAAATCGCTGTTCAAGATGCAGTCCTGACATCCATCGTCAATG